>CAZOOM010000001.1:0-73299 GCA_964581425.1 uncultured bacterium
AAACGCAGGAGTGTTGTATGCGAAAAATTTCTACACGGATTTCCAAACCCAATCGCTCAGCCCGCCGTCAGTCAAAACAGTTCTATCAAAAACCCTTCATGGATCCGCGCTTTTTTGCCGATAACTGGGTACCGGAAGTTTGGCGCGAGGATGACCTCGACGAGCAGTTTTAAAAATCAATGTTTAAGTAGTCAGTAACCAGCTTCCAGTAACTAACACAAACCTAAATCTATTTTTTTCTGAAGGTTACTGGTTACCGGTTTCTGGTTACTTTCAAACAGAATGTTAATTATGGATTTTAAAGAGCTCCATCAAGAAATCAAATCAAAGATCACGGCTTGCGAATGGCGTTTTGAGCTCCCTGATTTTTTCGAATTTGTGATTGCCTTCGCAGATTTGAGCGCCTTAAATAAAATCCTGGAAGGCTATTTTGGTCCTCCTGTTGATTTGTCACAGCCGCTCGATGATCTTGTTAAAACAGCCACGGATAAATGGGGCGGAGTGCGCAGGAATCAGCATTTGTATTTTCGTGCGGGCAAACCGCAAAATGAAATTGCCTTTTTGTGGCCCTGGTGTGATGGCAGCAGAGTGAGCGTCAAAATCATTTTAGATAAACCACTGGATCACTCGCTTTCGTGGATACCTACTCCAAAACCTCGCTAAATACGATTAGATATTCTGGACAATTACGAATCAAGGTCTGCTTTTTGCCTTCGCTCGTTTTTATTGAGGATGAATAGAATTCGATGATATTTCTTGGATATTTGCAAATGCTTAGCATGCTTGCGATTCTTGGCTTCTCTGCTTGGTTTCTCGGGAAGAACTTATTGCCAAAGTCTTTTGATTTTGAACACCCTGGGATCCATTTAGCAGCTTGCGGCGCTCTTGGCATGATGATCCTATCCTCAGGGCTATATCTCTTGATTCATACGGTTGGAATTTCTACCGGAAGTCTCATGGCCACTTACTTTTGCCTGATGGTACTTGCCATGATGGGCATCGCGGTTATGAGAAAAAAAATCCATGGTATGCCCATTCCTTGGAAACCGCACATAGCAGCCGCAGCATTGCTCGGAAGTTATCATTTTTGGATTTTTCTTTCTGCGATTTTACCGGCACTTTCAGTCGATGAACTCGTTTATCACCTTGCCATTCCTAAACAGATACTGCTGCAGGGTCACTGGGTATCTTTTCCCAATAATATTTATGCCTATTTCCCTCAGCTTGCAGAAAACCTTTTTGTCCTGACACTCGGGATGATGGGAGAGTTTGGAGCCAGGATGATCCACTCTCTTTGGGGGTTTTTTCTCGCAATAGCACTTTATGGTTTTTCACGCCAAACACTTTCCAGACGAGAATCCTGGTTTGTAGTGTTTCTATTCATGACCCTTCCTTCAGTCATGGTGATTCAAGCATGGGCGTATGTGGATTTGGCTTATACCCTTTACACTTTTCTAGCTTTGATTTTATTAAGCAGATCCTATGATCAGTCGTCTTGGAAAATGATGGCAGTGGCAGGTTTAATGGCAGGCGGAGCTTTTGCAGTCAAATATACGGGACTGCAATATTCGCTTTTGCTTGGAATTGTTTTACTTTGTTGGATTGCCCGAGAAAAAAAGTTCCCGTCAAAAGTTGGATGCATTGCCTTTTTTCCATTAGTCTTCCTTCCGGTCATGCCGTATTTATTTCGAAATTGGTCGGAAACAGGTTGGCCTCTTTTTCCATTTTATGTTCCAGGATTTATTTTAAAACCAGGAATGAATTGGGATTTTGAAAGAGCCCGGCTTTACTTGACTTGGCTGGGTCAATTTGGCGCTCCTCTTGGTCAGGAAAAAATCTGGCATTCGCTCCTTTCTCCTATTTTCGTTTTTATCATGGCTCGTTTTGATTCTATTCCGTGGTACGATGGCATTCTCGGGCCAGTATTCCTCTCGCTTCCGTTTCTTATGGCGATTCTCTGGAAAGAAGAAAAGAACAAACGTTGGCTCGTATTTTCAGCCGTCTTTTTTTATTACTGGGCCTCCACAACAAAACAGATACGCTTCCTGCTTCCTGTCATGCCAATTCTCTGTTTTCTGGTGGTGCGTGGATTCGCGTTTTTTCGAAAACCATGGATTTGGGGATTATTATCATTGTATTTGCTGATTATGACCGGAGTGGGCGCGAGTTCTGTTTTGAGGCTTGAGCCTATGAATTACTGGGCTGGAAAAGAATCTCGTGCAGAGTATTTATCCAAACGCATGAGTAATTATGGAATCTACCAAAAAGCAAATCAGCTTTTAAAGGAAGGGGATCATCTCGCAATCCTCAATATGAAAAATTACGGCTATTTTCTCAATGCACCCTATGACTCTGATTTTATTTTTGAGCGCTGGAATTTGGATCACTGGCTCGTCAGTCATCCTACTCCGGAGCAAATCTACCAGTATTTCAAGAAAAGATCGGTGACGCATTTAATGTTGGATGAGGCTTTTCAGGCGTCTCCAGATTGGGGTATTGAGCCCGAAGTTTATCCTGATTGGCAGAGTTTTTTGGCTGCTTTTGCAGAAAAAGTTTATTCTGAAGGCCGATACTCACTATATGCCTTGAAAAGTTAGAGTGAATTTGGGAAGATAAGCCTAGTACTTAATTAGGAAAATTAAATATGAAACTATCTGTGGTCATTCCTGTTTATAACGAAATCAAAACTCTCGACGAGATATTGCGTCGCGTGCAAACAGTGCGATTAGAAAAAGAAATCATTCTTGTGGATGATGCTTCCACCGATGGCTCCAGGGAAGCCCTCCGAAAAGTGGAATCTTTCCCTGGTATTAAGGTCTGTTATCAGGATAAAAACCAAGGAAAGGGCGCGGCTCTTCGTAGAGGTTTTAAAGAAGCTTCAGGGGATGTAATTGTGATTCAAGATGCAGATCTGGAGTACGATCCTCAGGAGTATGAGAAAATGATTCAGCCGATTCAGGACGGACGCGCGGATGTGGTTTATGGATCGAGGTTTCTCGGCGGCCCTCATCGGGTACTTTATTTTTGGCACTTTGCAGCTAATCAATTCCTGACACTTTTTTCTAATATTCTCGGAAATGTAAATCTTTCAGATATGGAAACCTGTTTTAAGATGTTTCGCCGTGAAGTGCTTCAAAAGTTTCCACTGCGCTCCAATCGGTTTGGATTTGAACCAGAATTTACAATCAAAGTTGCGAAACATCGATTTCGAATTTATGAAATTCCGATCAGTTATAGTGGCCGCAGCTATGAAGAAGGTAAGAAAATCACTTGGTGGGATGGCGTAAAGGCCATGTTTGCCATCTTGTATTTTCGATTCTTTGATTAACCTTTAAAAAAATAAATCCCAAATTCCAATACCCAAATGCCAAACAAGCACCAAACCCCAATTCCAAAATTCCAAGGAGGACATTTGAATTTTACAATTTGTTATTTACTTGGGATTTGGTATTTGTGATTTGGAATTTTAAGCTGTGATTTATCTCGCGTCTCAGTCTCCTCGCCGGCAAAGCATTCTTAAGTCCATGAAAGTCGCTTATCAGGTGGTTCGCTCAAACTATGAGGAAGTTCGTGAGCGTGGAAAAGAACCTCACGAGATTGTGCTCATACATGCTTTAGGAAAAGCGAGGATGGCTATTTTGCCCCAAAAAGCAAGGTGGGTTCTGGGATCAGACACACTCGTATGGTCTCGCGGCTGTGAATTTGGAAAGCCAAAAAATGTTCAGGATGCTTGTCAAATGCTCAGAAAGTTGTGCGGCAAGTGGCATGATGTTTATTCTGGGATCGCGCTATGGGATCGAAAAAAAGGGATTGTTTTTTTATCGTATGATGTTACCAGGGTTTTTATGAAATCCTTGAATCCTGATCAAATTCGCCATTATGTGATTCGAGCGCATTCCTTGGATAAAGCTGGCGCCTATGGGATTCAATCCCATCCCAAGATTGTAAAAAAAATTCAAGGCTCCTACTCAAACGTGATGGGCTTTCCTCGCGAAATGTTCCGCAGTTTGATGAAATCCGCCTGTTATTACGGCTAAGAGGGATGATGGCATGAGCGGGAAATGCCGTTTTTTTCAAAGTAGCGCTGATGATAATCTTCCGCGGGATAAAAGGGCTGCGCCTTAACAATTTGAGTGACAATTGGTTTTCGGAACATTCCCGATTGATCCAGCTCTTTCATGATCTCCTCAGCTTTCAACTTTTGTGCATCAGAGTGAAAGAAAACTGCTGAGCGATACTGACTTCCAATATCTGGACCCTGACGGTTGCGAGTCGTGGGATCATGCAGCTTCCAAAAATACCGCAGTAAATCTTCAAAAGAAATCTTCTCCGGATCAAAAGTGATTTCCAGTGCCTCGGCATGACCGGTGGTATCACTGCAGACTTCTTCATAAGTTGGATTTTGTATCTTACCGCCAGTATATCCCACCCGGGTATCCAGGACTCCTGGGAGTTCGCTAAAAGCAGATTCCACCCCCCAAAAACATCCTGCGGCAAAAGTAGCGATTTCTCTTTGCTTGGTTTGCTTTGAATGATTTCTCAAATAATCGCCAAAGAGCTTAAGAAAATCAGCGTAGCCCTGTTCCTCTAAATGTTCCACTGGAATAAAACGAAGGGCAGCAGAGTTGACGCAGTAACGCAAGCCTGTGGGAGCAGGCCCGTCTTCAAACACATGGCCTAAATGGTTGTCGCCGAGTTTGGACCGAATTTCAGTGCGCACCGTGCCGTGGCTACGGTCCATTTTGGAATTAATGGCTTCTACGTTTACCGGGCGTGAGAAGCTTGGCCAGCCCGTACCAGAATCAAATTTATCAAGGGATGAAAAGAGCGGTTCTCCAGTTAGAGCATCAACATAGATCCCTGGCTTTTTGTGGTTCCAAAAAGCATTGGCAAAAGGAGGTTCTGTTCCACATTGCCGCATGATCCAATATTGTTCGCTGTTGAGTTTTTTACGGATCGCATCTTCTGATAAATTGGGACGTTCAGGCGGATTCCAAGACACCATGGTGACTCCTTAGAAAAAAACAGATCACAGAAAAATAACGAAACAACACGGAGGATTAAGAGGTGAATTCATTTTAACACTTTTTTTGATGATGCAAAGTGTTTTCCTTAAATCTAAGAGGTTAGGATAGTTTTTTTAAAACCGAGAGGCATGGCTCTGGGAGTGGATCTTCAATGCAAAGCGTTCGATCAGGAAGGGGGATTTCCATGCCAGTAGCATGGAGAAAGAGGCGCCTGAGTCCAATCTCACGCCGGAGCTTTTTATTCAGAGGAAAATTGCCATAAATTTCGTCCCCACATATGGGATAACCTCGATAGGCAGCTTGCACTCGGATCTGATGGGACTTTCCGGTAATTAAACGGATGCGTAAAAGACTTAAGCGGTAAAATGGGAAGTAACGCTCCACCTCATAATCTAAAGTAGCATTGATAGGGCGGTGTGGAATGACCCGAGAACGGACCCGCGATTGATTGCGATCTACCATAAGATGATCTCTCCAAGTGGCTGACTTAGGACGGACTTGAGATATGGCCAGTGCTGAATAAATCTTTGTAATTTTACCTTCCTCAAAGAGCGTGAGCAGTGTTTGAGTCATTTTTTGATCTCTACAGGCAACAAGAATTCCTGAGGTGTCCTGATCCAATCGGTGAATGAGCCAAATAGGTCCTTCTGGGGATGCAAAGCAGCGTTTTTCGAAGTCGTATTTTCCTTCAAAGGCACAGCGTGTATTCGTTTGCGTTTGATGGCGATGAATGTTAGGGTGAGAGAGAACGCCTTCGGGCTTGGAAACAATCAGAAAGGGGCCGGAATCCAAAAGGATAGGGCAACGCGTGAGCGTCATAGGAATTTCCAAAACAATGGGGGCATGAATTCCAAAATTTAGAGCGACAAAAAGAGTCGAGTCGTTACTACGAGTTCCAGGTATTTCATGTCAAAAGGTTTCATGACATAAGCGTAAGCGCCGAGATCAGCAGCTTTTTTAGCAATGGCCTCGTCCTGGAGTCCTGTGGCCATCACAATACCAATCTGAGGATTGATCTCCTTCATTTTCTTGAGGGTCAAGAGACCGTCCATTCCCGGCATGGTGACATCTAATAAAACCATAGAAGGGTTCTCTGACTTGAGTTTTTCAAGAGCCTCTTCTCCGCTTTGAGCCATAATGGTTTCAAAGCCCTTGCTTTCAAAATAAAATTTAAGAAGCTGACGGATTTGTGCATCATCGTCAACAATTAACAGGCGTGGGGTGCCGGTATCAGCGCCTTCTTCCTTAGCTTGACGTGGATCCACAAACGTTGCAACTCTTGAAATTTTTTGAAAAAGTTCAGGCAGCGGTGTGGAATAAGGCAGGATTTCAAGCGCACCGCTTTCCATAATATCTTTTTCAATTTCAGGGGTAATTTTATGAGCTAAAACAACTACCGGTACTTTTTCTCCAGCTGCTCGTGGCAGCGATCGAAGAAGTTTTGTGGGTGCTTCAGGAAATTTCCCAAGACCAAGAAGGATCACATCAGGTTTTTCCGTTTTAAGTAAATTGAATATCTCGTCTGGCTTTGTAATCGTAGTGACTTTCCAGCCTTTGCTTTGAAAAAAATCATAACACTGCTGCCTTTTTTCCATTTCCGGATCTAAAACAAAAATTTTCATAAAAAATCCGATGTTAATCAGCGGCCATGGCGCCTAGGGTTTTAAGGAGAATTTCAAAATCAACTGGCTTGGTAATGTAATCAAAGGCACCCAGTGAGACAAGCTTACGCGCTTTTTCTTCATCATGCAGTCCGGTCACCATAATGATGTTAATGGAAGGGTCAAAATTTTTGAGTTGTTTCAGAACGTCTTCGCCAGAAATATCTTGGAGTCCGATATCGAGTAGAATGGTCAGAATGCGTGTACGTTGGATAGAAGTAAGTCTCTCAACCGCCTGAATGCATTGTTTCCCAGAAGGGCAAGTGACAACTTGATAGCCATCCATCTCGAGGCGCATTTTCATCAGATTCAGAATGGGTACTTCATCATCTACCACTAAGATGATTTTTTTTTCCATCGAGGGACCAGAATTCATAGAAAAATTATAGCAGTCCTTAGCAGCTTAAGCATCAAAATTTTTAATTTATGATATTACTGAGGTTTGGATGGGATAGGATGGGGCATCATTGATAAAAAAGTTGAGGTTATGGCCTGTTTAAGTCGATATTAAAACTAGTCTATAGGATTAATTTTAACAGGAATCAGGGGACTCTTTTGCACTACAAGCTCAGTAGCATCAAACTTCTTTGCTGGTTTCGATCTCTCCTTTTTTTCTTAATGTTGATGAATTCTTTTGCGTGGGGACAGGTATTTGCTGCCCAAAGTTCAGAAGTTAAATATTATAAAATAGGTATCCTTGCTAACAGAGGCAAAGAAGAGTGTTTAAGCCGATGGAAAAGCACGGTAGACGTCCTGAATCAAAAAATCCCCGGAATGCACTTTGCCATCGTTCCGTTAGGTTTTGATGAAGTGGATAATGCGGTAGAAGGGAAGCAAGTCGATTTTGCTCTTACCAATGCTTTTTATCTTCCCAAATTTGAAAAATTTCACAAGGTTCAATCTTTAGTAACCCTTTCTACAACAGGCCCTGGCCCATTCGAGGGTATGTTAGGCGGTGTCATCTTCACTCGTGCCAACCGCCAGGACATTAACGAAATTCACGATTTGAAGGGGAAAAGTTTTGCAGCAACAGATTTTCAATCTGTGGGATGGATCGCTTCTTTAAGAGAACTTAGGCTTGCTGGGCTTCACGAGGGCCATGATTTGAAGGCCCTCGTTAAACTTGGAGAAAATAACCGTGTGGTTGAAGCCGTTCAAAAAGGTGAGGTGGATGCGGCCACGATTCGGACAGGAATATTTGAACAGCTTGTCCAAGAAGGCAAGATTCGTATTGAGGATTTCAAGATTTTGCATCCACGAGAAAACCTTCCGTTTATTTGTTCCACACGCCTTTATCCTGAATGGGTATGGATGCGTCTTGAACATGTTCCCATGTCAGAAGGAAATGAGCTGGCGAGAGTTTTGCTTTCTATTCCCAAAGAAAGCGAGGCAGCTCGCACTGGAAAATATCAGAGTTGGATGTTACCTCTTAATTCTGAATCCATTCACGATTGTTTAAAAGAGCTGCGTATTTCTCCATACGAAAGTTTTGGGATCATCCAATTTCAAGAAGTTTTTCAAGCTTACTGGCCTTGGATGCTTGTCTTTGTCCTTGTGGTAACGGTTCTTATTATTATTTTATTTATTCTTTCCTTTGCCGGACGGGATGTTGAAGCGGCCCTGCAGCGTGAACGATCACCCTTTGCAATTTGGATCATTTTCTTTGTAATTGCAGGAGGTATTATTGCAAGCGTCAGATGGTACTATGTCGATCAGAAAAATTCAATTCGTGAAAATCACTTTGCGCTTCTTAATGCTTTATCTAATAACAGTCAACAACAGATTACGGAATGGTTTCACGAAATGAATACTCATTTAACTTCGATTACCCAAGATCCCATGGTTCGGAAGGCAACGCGTGATCTTGTGACGAGCTCATCGAAACTTGCAATGGATCAAAATTTACCAGACTATTTTAAGGAATTTAACCGTCGTGAAAATTTTGATAATGCATCAGTGTTGGATATCCACGGTAAACTTCTTTGGACACTTGATTTGAAGAAGTTTAATTTCATTCAATTGGCAGATTCCACCTCCGTACAAAGCCTGTTACAAAAGCAAAGCATAACGATTGTAGGCCCCGATGTATCGAAGCTGGCTCAAGGCGCTTTTATTGATGTTGCCATGCCTCTTTTAGATTCAGCTCTCCCGAATGTTCCGTATGGAATTTTAGTTTTGACAAATAATCTTGAAAAAAAGATTTATCCGCTACTTCGTGAGTGGCCTATGCCCACACATTCCGGCGAAATGATGCTAGCGAGGAGAGAGGGGGACAAAGTTGTTTTTATAAGTCCTTTAAGGTTTTCTAAAAGAGGAGAGGCTGTGAGGACTCTTTCAATGAATGAAACCAATCATCCTGCGGTGATGGCGGCTCGTGGCATGGAAGGAAACGTTGAAGGGGTTGACTATCGCAATGTGAAAGTACTTGCAGTGATCAAAAAAATATCAGAAACACCATGGTATTTAATCGCAAAAATGGATGAGAACGAAGTGTATGAAGGATTGCAGGGTCGGCACGGTCTCATGATTGGCATGACCACAGGTTCGATTTTGCTTGTAGCTGCATTTCTCGCGCTTTTTATGAATCTGCGTGATAAGCGTTTTTACAAAAAACTTTATCAGATGGAAAAAGACCTGAGCCGGAGAGATATTCAATTTTATTCTTTTGCGGAATCAAGTTTAGATCTTATTTACCGGTTAAATCGTCAGAGGGTTGTGATCTATATTTCTCCGGCAATTCGAAAGATGCTGGGTTATAACGAAAGCCAAATCTTAAATAGGCGATTTTCAGATCTTGTTCATAGGGATTATGTTCTTACTATTGAGCGTGCTTATGAGGAGATTCTTAAAGGCAAACCAATCCGCAATTTAGAGATTAAAATCCTTAAAAAGAACGGGGAATTCATTGAGGGGGAAGTCAATGCCAGCCCTATTTTTGAAGAAGATCAGGTGGTCCAAATTCAAGGTGTGATCCGAGATATTTCTGAGCGAAAACATAGGGAAGAGGAGCTGAGGCAAAGCGAAGAAAAGTTCAAACTGCTAGCGGAGGGTCTTCAGGATGTTGTCATGCGTATTTCCGTGGGAGGGAAAATCGAATATTGCAGCCCTGCGGTCAAGGAATTTGGAGGGTATGATTCCCAAGAAGAAAAGGGAGAGTTTATTGGGAAATATTTTGCAAATCCTTTAGAGCTCGTTAAAACACTCAATTTAATGAAAGAGCTGACTATCAGCCGAAAACCTTCTACTATTTCGTTTTTTTATCGTTCTAAAAACACGCCTCCCTTTATGGTTGAAGTGTCTGGAAGACCCCTCATTAAAAACAATCAAGTGGTTTCATTTATGTGTGTGATGCGGGACATCAGTCAAAGGGTAAAAGCTGAAATGGAAATGAGAAAACGAGAAGCTACACTGAACACCATTACATCTGCTGCACAAGATGCGATTGTCATGATGGATGATCAGGGCTTGATCACTTTTTGGAATCCGGCGGCTGAAAAAATATTTGAGTGGACTCGTAGCGAGGCCCTTGGAAAAAATCTGCACCGCCTAATAGTGCCTGAACGTTATTGGAAGGACCATGAAAAGGCATTCCCGCAATTTCAGAATTCAGGAGAAGGAGCTGCTGTTGGAAAAAGACTAGAGTTATTCGGGAAGCGCAAGAGTGGGAATGAAATTACAGTGGAGCTATCGCTATCTGCAATTCAAATTGAGGGGCATTGGAATGCGGTTGGCATTATGAGAGACATTACCGAACGTAAAATAGTTGAAGAAAAAATGCGATGGCAGCACACGGCTCTCGAATCCGCCGCCAATGGGATTGTGATTCTAAACGTTCATGGGCAAATCTTGTGGGTCAATCCGGCATTTCAAGCTTTGACAGGATATTCTTCCGAAGAAGCGATTGGGAAAAATCCTAGAATATTAAAATCCGGGAAACATGACGCCTCATTTTACAAGGATTTGTGGGACACCATTTTAGCTGGAAAAGTTTGGTGTGGAGAAATCATCAACAAACGAAAAGACGGCAGCTTTTATACGGAAGAAATGACGATCACGCCGGTTAAAACTGACACCGGGATCAGTCACTTTATTGCAATTAAGCAGGACATTACTTCTCGAAAACAATACGAAGAAAAAGTCCGCCGCTCGCAGCGAATGGAAAGCGTTGGCATGATGGCCGGAGGCGTGGCTCATGATTTCAATAATATTTTGACTGTCATTGGCGGTTATCTCGATCTTGTCATGATGAACGAAGCTACGGTCAAAAAACACACACTAGAGCTTACAGAGATTAAAGAGGCTGTTCAACGTGCCAGTCAGCTTGTAAAACGATTATTAGTATTTAGTCGAAAAGAAGTGTCGGCGCCTAAGGTTTTTGAAATAAATGTTTTGATTCAAGATCTTGAAAAAATGCTAACGCGGTTGATGGGAGAGCATATTGAACTTTCATTAAAGCTGAAACCAGGAATAGGCAATATCAAAGCCGATCCAAGTCAGGTTGAGCAAGTGATAGTCAATCTGGTAGTCAATGCCAGGGATGCCATGCCTAATGGAGGTAAAATTCTCATTGAAGCGAGTGACGTCATTTTAGATGAGGATTATTCTGAACATTATGTCAATATTCCGGCAGGCCATTATGTCTTGATCGCAATTCAAGATAATGGAACAGGAATGAGCGACGAGGTTAAGGAGCACCTCTTTGAGCCGTTTTTTACAACAAAACCCAAGGGAAAAGGTACGGGGCTCGGATTAAGCATGTGTTTTGGAATTATGAGACAGAGCCATGGGCATATCAGTGTATACAGTGAGGTTGGGCATGGTACAGTCATCAAACTGTATTTCCCCAAAGTCCTTGAAACAGGCGAAGCTTTAATTTGTCAAAAAACAGATGATGTTTTTCCGTGTGGAAATGAAACTATTCTTGTTGTGGAGGACGAAGGTTCTTTGAGGAAATTAGCTGTGACCATTTTGTCTCAGCAAGGTTATGTTCTTCATGAAGCCGAGAATGGGCTTAAAGCCTTGAGCTATATCGAGAGTCATCCAGAAATTAAGTGGGATCTGATTGTGACGGATGTGATCATGCCTCAAATGAATGGAAGAGATTTAGCCGCAGAGCTTTGGAAGCGATATCCTAAACTTAAAATACTATTTATGTCAGGATATACTGATGACGCCATGGTTCGTGGCGGGATTCGTTCAGGAGCTATTCATTTTCTCCAGAAGCCTTTCACCCGCAGAAGTTTTTCTTTTAAGATCCGCGAGGTTCTTGATTCCAATAAATCATAATCATTTTTGATGAAAGAGAATTGCCGCTATGACTAGCCATTCAACTGATGTTCGAAGAGTATGGATGGTTTTTTGTTTTTTAATGATCTCTCCCACGGTTTATTCTGAAGTTGAATTGCTGGGAAGCAAAGGTAAAGTCATTAAAACCCAAGAAGACACTATTTCAATCACCCACAGCGGATATATGCGTCAAGATGTGATTATGATGAATAATCTCATCGATTTGGATTCTCAGCAAAAAAAAGATTCTATGGCCTATTGGGGAGGAGAATATTATTTTGACTTTGATGCCAAGTACAAAGAGTGGGTGGAGATTTACTCTAAATTTCAGCGCACAGGTCCTGCTTATGAAGATATGCTTTTGCTCGGGAGAAGGGATGTCAGTACGATTTATGGCCAAACCGATCGTTATCATGGAAAGCAATTTCTTCCTGAAGTCACGGAACTTTATCTGGATGCGAAAATTCCTTTGCGCGAGTATGCACTACGGTCAAAGACAGGGCTTTTTACGCACTCTCTCGGACATGGGTTTGCAGGCGCTGGATATTTTCAGAATTATGGGCTTTCTTTGTATCATCCTGGAGAAATGGCGTCCTGGACTTTTTACTATAACCGTCCTGATTGGAATAATCGAAAAATTTTAGGGCCTGTGATCGAGCAGGAAAAGCGCTTAGGACGCGGTTATCAAAAAACGGTAGCTGATTATTTTTCTTTAGATGCGATTTATTCTTGGGGGAACTTATCCTCAAGTGAGTCTGAAGCTGAATTTTCAGGGTCGTTTCAGCCTTATGTCACTTTGCTTTCTGATCGAACGGGTATCGGGAATCGCAGTAGCCTTTTTGCTGTCCAGACGGAACAAGATCTATTAGGCACCTTAGGGGTAGATCTTAGAACAAAATGGAAACGTCTTTCATTGGATTTTGAAATGGCAAGAAATTTTGGGCAGGCCAAAACCAAAGGTTTTGCCGCGGATGGGGATGGGCTATTAGGAAGCCAGAATATTTCTCATAAGGGATACATGATGTATTCTGAAATGAAGCTGGATCTTCATGAGTGGTGGATCACGCCTCGAACAAGTCTGATGCTTGCATCAGGAAATAAATTAGGTGGATCTGAAAATGGTTTGATTCAAGGGTCCGCGAATCGTGCTTTCAGTAATTACTCTCCGTTAAATACAAATCTATGGGATTCGATTTACCAGCCTAGGGAAAATGGCCCTTTAGCTGCTATGGGAACTGGATGGGGAGCAAATAGTGGTATTTTACGGCCAGGAACTTTTGGGGATCCCTATATTCTTGAAAATCTGATTGTCCCGAATTGGGGGATTGATATCACGCCCTTTAAAAAATGGACATTTTCTTTGGATTGGTGGTATTTGGCTGCTATGCAGCATGGTGTTGGCACATGGGAGGGCGAGTCGGTTAAGCTTTCAAAAGATCTTGGAAATGAGTGGGATTTGAATGTGACCTACAAGATGACAGATTATATTGAGTGCAGCGTCAGTGCGGGATATTTTATGCCAGGGAAATATTATCGTGCTTATCGTGATGATGCGGGTTCGTCTTTCAGTCCATTTGTGACGGGATTAGGAGATACCAATAGTGCATTTTATGGAGAGATGACGTTTACGATTAAATACTGATTTGAGAGGGAAGCTATGAAGGTCTATAAAAAAGTAGGGCTTGTTTTTTTTGCTATCGCAGTTATTTTGATGATTTCTGTGTCTTGGATGGGGTATATGGTTCAGAAACAGGCGAAAAGAGTTTTTTGTGAACGCAGTACAGAAATCGAAAAGTTATTTAAAAATATTGTCAAGATGGAGGGTGAAAAACACCGGATATTTGTTTATGACTACACCTATTGGGATGAGATGATTGCATTTGTCAAAACACCAGATCCTGTTTGGGGTATTCAAAACATTGATGAAGGCATAAAAACTTACGAAGTTGACATCGCATGGGTGTGTCGGACAGACGGATCTATAGTCTATTCAAAATCAAAATCCAATTTTAAATCTCTGCCTCTAAAAGCAGCTGAGAACGTAGCTGCGTTCGACAAGAGCCGCTTAACACATTTTTTTGTGGTAGATACCAGAGGCGTGATTGAAATACAAGGGGCGACTATTCATCCCACCAATGACCCGGAAAGAAAAACTCCGCCTCAAGGTCTTTTTTTTGCGGGTAGGCTATGGGATCAAGCTCTGCTTCAGAACTTATCGGAGTTAACGGCGTCGGATGTTCGACTAGTTGTTGGAGAAGAAATCTTTGAGCGCGCGAAGAAGCCTGTTTCTTTGCCATCAACTATTAATTTTTCTATGCCCCTTTCAGACATCAACGGAGCGCCTGTGGCGAGGCTCGATTTCATACGAAAATCCCCAATTTTGGAGCAAATTCATCAAGAATCAAAAAATCAATTTTATATGTTGATTCTTGTTTTAACTCTTCTCTGGGTTCTAGTACTTTATTTACTTTATTGTTGGATTAATCGGCCGTTGCTTGCGATTTCCAACGCTCTTCGTGATGAAAATCCATCGCGGCTATCTGAGTATCAAAAGAAAACGAACGAATTTGGTGAGATCAGTAGATTAATTCAGAAGTTCTTTCTGCAGAAGGAAGAATTGGTTCGTGAAATCTCTGAAAGAAAAAGATTTCAAGCTTCGATGGTGGAGTCTCAAAAACTTGAGGCTCTTGGAAAAATGGCTGGGGCCATTGCTCATGACTTCAATAATCAGTTGACCACGATTCGTGGGTTTTGTGAGCTTTTGATGACGGAGATAGATCCTAAGACTTCAATGGGTGGATACGTGAAAGAAATTCAGGCAGCATCGGAACGTTCTACTGCTTTTACTAGCCAACTTTTGAGTTTTAGCAGTAAACATATTGTCATCAAGCAAGTGATGAATCTTAATCAATTAATATCGGGGCTTATCACTATGCTTAATGTGACCATTGGAGAGAAATATCATCTTGAAGTGCAGTTGTCTCCGGATTTATATGAATGTGAAGTTGCTCAAGCACAAATTGAACAAGCGATTATTAATATTACTATGAACGCAAAAGACGCCATGCCAAATGGTGGAGAAATCAACATCACTACCAAGAATGTAAGCGTGAGTCAGGAGATGTCCGAATGTTCACAATTCCATGAAATTCATCCTGGCGATTACGCGGTGATTGAAATTTCAGATAACGGAATCGGACTGAGCGAAGAAGTTAAAAAACATCTTTTCGAGCCTTTTTTTACTACGAAAGAAATTGGAAAAGGAGCAGGTTTGGGTTTGGCGTCGGCTTTTACCAACGTTCGGCAGCATGATGGGTTAATACAGGTTGAAAGCCAGCTTGGACAGGGAGCTACTTTTAGGATTTATTTACCCAAAAAGAATATGAGTGTAGCTATAGAAGTACCCACGAAGCCTTTGGTTGAAACACTCGGAGGAAAGGAAACAATTTTATTGGCAGAAGATGAAGAGTCAGTTCGTAAAGTGATTGAAACTATGTTGGCATCAAAAGGTTACCGAGTATTTTCAGCTCACTGTGGCAAGCAAGCTCTTGATATTGCACAGAGTTCAACGGAAACGATTCACATTCTTTTGACGGATATGGTTATGAGTGATATGAAGGGCGTTGAACTAGGACAGAAAATTAAATCCATTCAGCCTCAAATCAAAGTACTTTATATGTCAGGATACGCTAGTTTAGATGAAGAGGATCAAGCGAGGCGGGAGATGCCCAATTTTCTACAAAAGCCATTTAGTCAGCAGGTGCTCATGGCGAAAATTCGTGAAACTTTAAAACTTCATTCTTCGTAGTAAGCCAGGATTTTAAAGTAGAGAAGCGTTGATTACTTTAGGATAATCTTAGCTGGAGGAAATCCGTTAAAGTTGGGGACAGCGCTTGCGCAGGAATAAGCCCCGATATTTTTCACGTAGACCACATCATTCATATAAAGTTCAGGAATTTCAGCGTCTGTAGCCAGAGTATCAAAAGAATCACACGTGGGTCCTGCCAGACAACTTAAAAATTTCTGCCCTCGTCTTAGGGTTTTAAATTCGTATTTGCAGTGATCGAAAACCAGCCCTGAAAAATCCTGATAAACTCCGTCATTGATGTAGTAATAGTTTTTGTTATTACGGAAGGTACGGCCGACGACCTGAGTGACTAAGAGTCCTGCTGGTCCGGAGAAAAAACGTCCGGGTTCTGCAATAAAATGGACTTTTTTGTCAAATTTGAGATGGCGGATATGTTTGCGAATCTCTGCAGCCATACGCTCAAAATTGATTCCGATTTCTCCGTCAAAATGGGGGATAGGGAATCCTCCGCCGATATCTACAATGCGTAGCAAAATCCCATTTTCCTTTGCCTCTTTAAAAATTCCAGATGTGATTTCAAGGGCCTGAAGATAAATCTCAACATTTTTAGATTGAGAACCCACATGAAAACTAACGCCCACAGGGTGCAGACCAAGTTGCTTGGCTTTCTTCAGCATCAGAAAGGCGACTTCAGGGTCGGCACCAAATTTAAGGGAAAGATTGACCTGGCTTTTATCATTTTCAACTTTAAGACGGACAATGACATGAGCCCCGGGATAATGTTCCGCGATTTTATAAAGCTCGGGCTCGTTATCAAAAGTCATGAGTTTCACGCGCATGCGCTTTGCGGCCACAATGTCATCCACAGATTTGATGGTATTGGCAAAAATGATTTGATTCGGCTTGGCGCCGAGACGAAGCACTTGCCGCATTTCCCCAGCGCTTGCCACATCAAAACATGAGCCTAGTTTTAAAAAGGTCTGGATAATTTTAGGGTGAGGGTTTGATTTGATGGCGTAATAAGGAGTAACGTTTGGAAGCGCTTTTTGAAAGCGGCGAAACTGTTTTTCTAAAATCCCTTTACGAATGACCATAAAAGGGGTCTTGTGTTTTTTCATTAAAGTCCGGATGAGATTCTCTATTCCGGAGGGGTCAGCAGACTTAGACTTTAACAGTTTCGGGGTGCTGAGAAGGCCGTTTGAGGGCATGGGCTCGCATTCTTTCCCGGTGATCGACGAGGAAAGTCGTAAACTGCCAGACATCTTCGTCTACAGGCCGGGGAATGTCGTACTTGGTGAATTTAGTGTTAAGACTTTTTAGAGGAGTCCAATCAACGGCTTCGGAAATAAAGGGCTTGATGTAAGGCATAGCTGCCTTGATCACAAAATCATGATCCAAATCATCTGGAACACAAACACCACTGCGAGGATTTTGGAGCATCCAAAGTGTGGCACCCAAAACACCTGCAGCCACCTGCATGGTCGTTGCTTGTTGATGAGGGATCAATTTGCGAGCCGAATGAATATCAAGAGTGCTGCCACACCACCAAGAATTGAAATCATGACCCATTAAGAGGACGCCAAGTTCATCGCGTCCATCGATAATTTCATCAGACATGATACGCTGTCTGTCTTGCATGACAAACTGCCGCATTTCAAGTTCGTGCAAAGAGTTAATAGCTGAATCCGAAGGGCAGTAAGCGTAATGGACAGTAGGGCGGTAAATGGCTTTGTCATTTTCCCAAACTGTTAATTTATCGGAAATGCTGAAGGCTTCTCCGTGGCGGATGACCATACCCGTGATTTCTCCGCAAGGCACCCAGGACCTTACCCAGGTTTTCATTCCAATGGAGCTTAAGCAGATTTGATTCTTAGGCCCTTCTTTGTGAAAAACAGCGCTTTCAGGAATATATTTTTCGTGCGTTCCCCACCCAAGTTCTGCCGGAGCCACTCCTTCTTCATAAAAACCTTCAATGCTCCAGGTGTTTACAAACTCATTTAACTCTTTGGGCTGTTTAGTGATTTGTGTATCGCGTTCGCTGATGTGAATAACTTTGACTCCGCTGATCATGGCTAAATGAGCAAAATCCAGATCTTTGAGAGCTCGCTCTAGATCTTTGCGCCTTGGATCACGTGTTTTTTCTTTGAGGATCTTTTCCGCGATTTGGATCAGTGCATATTTGGTAAAGTGAGACACTAAACCAGGATTGGCCCCGTGATCCACGACCGCAGTAGTGCCTTCATTATCGCCCCATTTCTCAATCATGCGGCGAAGCTCCATCTGACGAGTATAAAGCGTATATTTTGTAGGATCATTCCTCTGGCTATCCTTATAAGGATCCCATTCCTCAACCGAGGTATTCATGTAGAGGACTTTGTTTTTGCGACACCAGTCAAGGATAGCCCGGCATTCAATATTCCAGGCTAAATCAATGATCATGTCACCCGGTCCGGCATATTTACTCAGCAGCTGCTTGTAATTCTCTGGGGTGATGCGGTCTCGGACATAGTGGACGCCTTTTCTGATGGCATCTTGAACTCGCTTACGATTATCAACAAAATCCAGAATGGTGATTTTACTGGCAGGCATCTCGAGGTGTTTGAGAAGCATTGGGATGGCGCACTGGGCAACAGATCCGCAGCCGATCACTAACAGTCTTCCATTAAATTTCATGATCGCTAAAGGGCCTTTCGATAAAAAAAATTAAAATGATTTTTTTGCAAACAGGAAAATTCTATCACAATTCTTTACAAGGTCAACGAAGAAGCGCGATTTTTAGCCATATTTTTGCATTTGATAAATCATCAAACCGAAAAAAATCAAAAAATGTGACCAATGTTAGTTTTTCTTTCGATTTTATGCCGCGAATTCAAAAAATCGATTTTTGAAACAACGAAATTTTTTTTAAAACTAAATTTCGAATGAGATGATGAAAAAATACAAAAGATGAAACGAGCTCATTTGGAAATGAAGAACAAACGAAAAGGCCAGTTAGCTTTTTGGGAGATTGACGCCGATAAAATTGCGAGCTTTTTTGATTTGCTCAGAAGTCAGCGTGTGTTGGAGGCCGGGAACAAGATCTAATTCTACAGGGATGCCAATTTTTTTGCAGGTTTCTACAAATTCATTCGCTTTTTCTGAGCGCCCAGTATCATCTGTTCCAATCGAGATAAAAAAGGAAATCGGCATATAGATTTGTGGCTCATCGTAGTATTCAGCCCCGATGGCTGCTACTGAGCGCACCAGGCCGGGACGCCATAAAGCAAAACGAATGGCAAATTGTGCACCGGAGGAATAACCAACCAGGGAAAGTCTGTCAGTTTTAATGGCATGTTTTTTTGATATTTGATTCAGAATTTCAAGCAAAGCAGTTCCTGACCAGCTGGAAGGAAATTGGTAGCTTGTTTGATTGTCCCAATCCTTTTCATTATGCTCAAAACGTAGACTTAATACTGTTACATTATTTTTCGCAGCAAAAAGTAGCCAGTCTGGAGACACGCGGTCTTGTCCTGATGAAGTCAGTGCATTAACGACAATGACTACGGATTGCGGGGACGCTGAAAAAGAAGGAAGTCTGAAGTACTGGTATTTAACCGTCTCACTTTTACCGTCATGCTCAACTTGAATTTTACCCTTGCTAACACCTAAAAATTGAATTGCGGTAATAAGGGCAAAAATAATAATGAGAAAAAGTAAAAAAAATTCTAAGGAGAGATTTTTATAAGCTCGAGTATTCATAGGAAAGTGTCTAGCATTCTAAGGGAGTTTAAACAAAAAGGCGAGGTCCGTTTGCATCCCGATATTGGTTTGCTAGGGTTTCCTCGCCTTTTGGGTATGAGCTCGAATTGTCTCGAGCTCTAACTTTTTCAAGAGAAAGAACATAACTTCGTCTAATAAAAAAATAACCCAAGATCGAAAAGTTGTCAAGATGCATTCTGGAGATAATCTCAACCCTTTGATTTACCTTGGCTTGCAACTGCATTCATAGCGGCTTCAACTTTGCTTTGATCTCCCAAATAATAGTGACGAATGGGTTTAAGGCGCTCATCGAGTTCGTAAACTAAGGGAATTCCCGTGGGAATATTGAGATTGACGATATCGATTTCAGAAATATTGTCTAAATATTTGACGAGTGCTCTTAAGCTGTTGCCATGAGCGGCAATCACGACGCGTTTGCCCGAACGAATCGCTGGAACTATAGCTTGATTCCAACAAGACATGACGCGCGCGACAGTATCTTTCAAACATTCGGTTAATGGAATTTCTGTTTTTGATAAGGTCTGGTATCGTGGATCTTTAGCCGGATTTCTGGGATCGGAAATCTCGAGAGCAGGAGGCGGGATATCGTAGCTTCTCCGCCAGATTTTTACTTGGCCTTCCCCAAATTTGGTAGCCATTTCCGATTTATTAAGTCCTTGGAGAGATCCGTAGTGCCTTTCATTGAGGCGCCAGTCTTTGATCACCGGAATCCACAAAAGATCCATGGGATCTAGAGCAAGCCAAAGCGTGCGAATGGCGCGCTTCAAAAGCGATGTAAAGGCAATATCAAAAACATAACCATCTTTTTTTAGAAGTTGTCCAGCTTCTGTGGCTTCAGCAATGCCTTTTTCAGAAAGATCCACATCGGTCCATCCCGTGAATCGATTTTCTTTGTTCCATTGACTTTCACCGTGACGCAGCAAAACAAGCTTGAACATAAATCCTCCAACTCATGATGGTATAAAAACAATTACGAGTGCGATAGTTTACACGTGAAGCTGCAAGACGAAAATAGAAAAATGATGGGATGCTGTTTTAGGTCCGATGTAGCTCAGCTAGCAAATCATCTTCGGTTGGTAGTGACTTGGCAGCATCTGGAGCTTCCATTTTGGAAGTGGAAACTGGCTCAGGGGAAGGCGGCGGATCTTTAGGAAGGAGGGTGAAGTTTTTGGCTTCAAGAAAGCCTTTGGAATAGCCTCCGATTCTTTCTTGTAAAAAGACAAAATTAATTTCCCGGATATCTGCCTTTTTTGAAAAATTCAAAGGAAAATCAAAAACTGCCCAATCTTTTTCAATGCGCTTTACTGAAAAGGCTCTCAAAACACCACTGGCTGATTTTAGCTCAATTCTGAAATTTTCAGGAAAACCGCGTTCATGTGGATTGCGTCTGGCCATGAATCGCAGAGTCTTAAATTGCGACATATCCAGGTCACGCGTTTTCATATAAAGGCCTGAGAAGGAACCTACAGGGAATACGTCGTACTCCATTTCCAAATAAACTTCACCGCTTAAGGGGTCTAACTTGAATTCTCGATTGGCATAGCCGATTTTGGGAGTGTAAAAAGTCCCGTGATCAAAAACATAATCAAACAGATTTCCAGCTTTTTTTGATAAATCCAGCTGAGCTGCTTCCGAAGCTGCAGATTTAGGAATCAGTTCGTAGGCTTCACTAATTTGACGCCAGTCGCTCTGGGAAATTTTTTCAGCAAAGGGTTTTGATGGAGACGACTGAATGACCACCTTTTCCATGGATCGGATAGTGCCGTAAAATTTGCCGCGAAGATCCGTTAAGCTGGCAGTTCCTTTTAACATCCCCAGAAAGCCTTCATTCATCCCTGTTTGAGTGGCTGCAAGCGTCATATTGTTTCGACTCACGGTTTTAACAGAGCCCACAATAATCTCCAGGGGATGAGGGGAAATAGAGTCTTCGGAGGCTGCAAAGAGCGTACCCTTGCGCAGTTCTGTGCGAAAAGCAGGTTCTGCATTTTTTGCTTTTTGAGCTTTTGGGAAATAAAGCTCAGATTCAGGTTTTAAACGCATACGGCTGACATCAGGAATTTGGAAATCAACCTCGCCGTCTTTCCCTGTTTTTAAGATATCGCCTGGGTTAAAAGCATAACCTCGTGTGCCTTTGATCCAAATGTTTTGCGAAGCAGAAAAAATTTGGGCGTCTCCAAAAACATTTTCAAGCAAATAACCCGGAAGAGATTCTGACGAGGTGTTCGAGTTTTGATTCAGATAAAAGACAGCGGCTAAAATTCCGAAAGAAATGATAAGCGCTGGAATGGAAATCGGAGATTTTGACTTGAGTTTCATGCGCAGATTTTATCACAGCTTGAAAATCATGCCCAATAGAAACCTGCTGGACATAAGGGTGATGGATTTTGACAACTTTTGATAAGATTTGCTCAATATTCGAGCGTTTTAATCGATAATCATAACCAGCGGCTGGGTTTCCAGTAGTACAGCATAGGAGTCGTTTTATGGATTTTGTGATTTTGTCGTTTGCTTCGATTTTGGTGATTGTTGATCCTGTGAGTTTGATACCGACCTTTCTTGCGATGACTCCCCGAAACACCGTTCCTGAGAGAATCCGGCTCGCTGGTTTGGCTTCGCTATTTACATTCATGATCTTGCTCATAACAGCGATTGCTGGAGAAAGAATTTTCAAGATTTTCGGAATTACGCTTTCCGCTTTTGAAATTGCCGGAGGAGTTATTCTTTTGTTGATTGCACTCGATATGCTTCGAGGACATCAAACAGAGGTGCGGGCGAGTCAGGAGGAACAAGAGGAGGGAACGGAAAAAGATAATATCGCAGTCACCCCGCTTGCTATGCCGATGCTGGCGGGCCCTGGAGCTATGACCACCGTCATTCTTCTTGCAAGCCGTGCCGAAACGTGGACGAATAAGGCTATTTTAGTAGGAAATATATTTATAATTTCGATGCTGACTTTCGGGATTCTTTACTTTGCTGCGATTCGCTCATCACATATCAGTGTCATCGCACTTAAAATCACAAGCCGATTCATGGGGCTTATTTTATCTTCGATCGCAATTCAATTTATTTTAAATGGGATTCGAACAGCACGCCTCTTCGCTTGATTCTGCTAAGATGCTTAGTTCAAATGTAGTACATCGAGGAATGATTTTTGCTGGATTTTTCCAAAAGATCAGCAAGGCTCGTTAGATTAAGAATTTTGGTCACAGAATCTCCAATTTCCTTCATGATCATGCGCACCGCGCAGCTTTGAAGATCTCGGCAGTCATCGCATCGCACTTGCTTCTTGGGATGCAAACAGGGAAGTGTATCCACCATGGATTCCTGAAACGGAATGATTTCGCCAAGGAGGATGTCTTGAGGCCTTCTGGCGAGAAGATAGCCTCCTCCTTTACCTTTTTTACTGGCAAGAAGGCCCTTGTTCTTGAGCTCAAGCAAAATCAATTCCAGGAATTTTTTTGGAATCTGATTATTCTTGGCCAGATCAGAAATCAAGATAGGCTGTGAAGAACGAGATTTTTCAGCCAAATACAGCATGGCCTCAAGAGCGTACTTTACTTTTTTAGACAGCATTGCCGGCCTTTGATTTAGACTTCGAGATGGGCGCGAAGCATCCACGCCATTTTTTCATGCTGTTCCATGAGTCCGGTTAAGAAATCACTCGTGCCCATGTCATGGTGTTTTTCTCCGGTCACGGCAAGGTCTTGACGCAGTTGACGCACAAGAGTTTCATGATCTTCAAGGAGGTCATCAATCATCGCAGTTGCTTTTGGAGAGCTTCCCACTGACTCACTCAAACGTGTGGCTTTCAAATATTCCGAAAGTGATCCAGCAGCTTTGCCTCCTAAAGCAACGACTCGCTCGGCCACTTCATCAATGATTTTCTCAAGCTCGTCATATTGAGCTTCGAAAAATTTATGAAGCTCGCTAAAGTTCGGACCTTTCACGTTCCAATGATAGTTGCGGGTTTTTACATAAAGCAGGGTTTCATCTGCAAGGAGCGCATTTAATAGGACGGTGATGGTTTTGAGATCTTTTTCATTAATTCCTAGATTGTGTTTCATAAGATTCCTTTCTTCAATGTGGAGTAAGGTTAGTATTGTATGTCTTTTTTTAAGAATGCCAAGTCCTGAGAATTCTGCGAAAAGGGGGTGTGACAGGATCTGATATTTTCGATTATAATGATTCAAAGACGAAAAAAACAGCTTCAAGTTTTGTGGCTCTAAAGTGTAATTCATTTTATCCCCATAAGATAGCATGATTGAGGTGAAAGCTTGACCGAACTATTAAAAAATACGGATGCGCCATCTTCTTCTAAACCCCAGATGATTTGGGTCAATATCATCTTTTTTCTAACGATCACCCTAGTGGCGCTGATTGGGACACCAATTTATTTATGGAAATACTCTTGGCCGCCTGCGATGACTGTATGGCTAACTTTGTTTTATTTGGTAGCCACGGGCATGAGTATTACGGCTGGGTATCACCGGTTATTTGCTCACGTGACTTACAAGGCGCATCCAATTCTTGAGTTTTTCTATTTATTTTTCGGAGCTGCTGCTTTTGAGCAATCGGTTCTCGAGTGGTCAGCCCAGCACCGGGATCATCATCTTTATGTGGATACGGACCAGGATCCTTACAGCATCAAAAAAGGTTTTTTTTATGCTCACATGGGCTGGATCCTTTTTTGGAAGCATGAAGTTCCGTTTGGCCATGCCAAAGATCTTCAGAAAAATCCCATGGTCATGCATCAGTACAAGCATTATCACTTTTGGTGTATTGGAAGCGGAATCATTCTTCCAACCTTGCTCGGTGCTCTTTATGGAGATGCGTTAGGCGCTTTTATTTTTGTGGTTTGTCTTCGCCTTGTGATTGTTCATCACGCAACTTTTTGCATCAATTCAGTCTGTCACATGTTTGGCCGCGCAACTTATGATCCCGAAGCTACGGCAAGAGATCATTGGCTGGTGGCGTTAATTACCAACGGGGAAGGGTACCATAATTTTCATCATCGTTTTGCTGCCGATTATCGCAACGGCGTTCGTTGGTATCACTGGGATCCTTCCAAATGGCTGATTTTATTTTTGAGTTTTTTGGGCCTCACAAAGGACTTAAAAACAACCTCGCAATTTCGAATTATAGAAGCCAAGCTCAAAGCGGATGCATGGCGTGTTCGCAATTGGTTAGACAAACAGCCGGAACCCTTGCGTTTTAAAAAATTGGCTGCGGAGCTGGAAACGCATTTTACGATGCTATGCCAGCATCTTTCGGATTGGGAAGCCAGTGCGCGTACTCATCGAAGAATTGTTGCGGATGAAGCCCAGAAAAAATCAGCTGAAATTTGCGTGCAAGCGAAAGCTCAGTTGAAAGAGGCGAGTGATCGGTTTTACAGCACCTTAAATCAATGGAAATCGATGATGGGTTCGCAGCCTGGTCTTGCCTCAGTGATCTAGCGTTCCACGGATGATCAAATCTTAGGATGTCATAAAAAAGGCCCCTTATCTAGGGGCCTTTTTTTGTCACAAGAGTTTCAGAATTAATTACTCATGTGCTCCAACCAGCTTTCTGGAAGGGGTTGATGGCTTCTCTGTTTTGACAGATGCAGCTTCAGGAACTTTCTTAAGCGGACTTTTTGAAATATCACGTTTCACTTTTGTGATCTTTAAATTTCCGCGAGGTTTATCCAAGTCACTCGGAAGGACGAGCTGATTTCGGATTAACGTTGCGCCTGCAACCCCTTCAAAAGCCTGTCGCAGCATCCAGCCAGCGGCGCCGGTGTAACCATTCCAAATCATGCGGCCAAGTTCAAATGTAGTAAGAAAGTCAGCCGGCTGTTTGTTCGGTTGTCCGCCGTAAATTTCAATTTCCTGAGGTGTGACGTGAGCAATCGGAGAAACTTTTTGCCAGAGCCGATAAGCGGTTGCTCGGTACTCTTCAGCTTTTGCGTGATCCTTGCGCGCTTCAAATTCTTCAGCGAGTAATCTTGCGGCACGCACGAGCCACTGAACACCGTGACAGTACATTCCATTTTCACGGACACCTTCAGGATATTTGCTGCTCCGTCCGAGATAGGGTTTGCTGTCTTCGCGAAGCGCGGGCCATCCGAGAAGGATACAACTGCCGCGTTCGAGAACTTGAAGTGCGGTATTGAACACCGTAACCGCGCGTTCGAAATTCATGCCGGCCATGACAGCCCATGCCGCGGTCAAGGCATCGATTTCCCAAATGCCGCTGTCTTTGACACCGATTTCCGTACCATCATCATGAAAGGCACGAAGATAGCGGTCGCCACGCCAAGTGGTTTCCAGACACTCTTTAAGTGCTTCCAGTTTTTGAACATAAAATGCTTTTTTCTGTGCGCCTTCTTTACGTTCAATAATAGGAACCATTTCTTTTAGGATGTAATAGAGGAAAAATCCGAGCCACACACTTTCACCGTGACCTTCGCCTCCGATTTCATCGAGTCCGTCATTCCAGTCTCCGGTCCCCATTAACGGAAGACCGTGTTTGCCGGTGCGTTTTTTGATCACAAGATCAATCGAACGCATGCAATGTTTGTAAAGCGTATCACCGCGCGTGGTCCGATGATAAAGATGCCCCCAGCCGCCTTTATTTTTCGGAAGCTGAGCAAACGGAAACTCCGACATGACGTAAGATGCCATCTCATCCAGAATCGTGTCATCACCCGTCATGCGAATATATTCCACAGCAGCCCAAGCGAGCCAGAGCGGATTATCCGAAGCGTGTGAGCGGCAAGAAAATGCCGTGCGTCCGTCCACGAGCGTGAAGAACCAGTGAAACACATCGCCTTCTAAGAACTGCTGAGAGGCATGCAGAAGGATTTGCTTCCGTGCCAATGCTGGATCCATCCAAATCAGATTGATCGTGTCCTGCAACTGATCGCGGAAACCGTAAGCGCCGCTGGTTTGATAAAAACCTTTGCGTGCCCAGATGCGTTCGGCGAGTGCCTGATATTTGAGCCAGTTTTGATAGCGGTCAAACTCAGGTTGATTGGTTTCCACTTTGGCGGATTCCATAAGCGCGAGCCACCACTGGCGCGTGCTCTCAAGACTCTTTTTCGCATTTTCCAGATTTTTATATTTTTGAACAATGCGGGCAGCATCTTTTTCAGAATCCGTTTGACCAAGTACCACAGCCAATGTGAATTCCTGATGCGACGGAATTTCAACCGAACCAAGGAAAGCAGCAATTTGTCCGGGATCCTTCGATTCTTTTTCATCCGGATGTCCCATTTCAACTAAGTAAGGGTGCGAGGGTCCGCGTCCGTCTCCAAAAAATCGTCCGCGTTTAGTTTCGACGAGTTCCGGATTCACAGACATTGAGGCAAAGGCCCAGCCATTTCTAAAAATATTTCTCGGGTTTGAGAAATAAAGTGCGTTCAAAGCCTTGTCATGTTTCGTGACAAGCGGGCCTGAACGTTCCGGCTGAAAGGAAAGAACCATCTGAAAATAAGGAGCCACACGAAGCCTGCGTGTTTGGTTTCCTGTATTTTTGATGCGCAAAAGGTAAATGCCAGTAGGTTCATCAGTAGGAACAAAAACCGTAAGCTCTGTGGACAAGGTTCCTTTAGACATGCGGAACACTGCTGTCCCGTCCACGCTGAAATCACAATCATGTTTGGCACTCACATCATTAATGGGGTGATACGTGGGAGAAAACCATTCCTTCTGATCTTGGTCATAAAGATAAATGGCCTCAGTAGGAATTTCTTTCGTGACCGTATCCGGCCAATCTGGCGTGAGACGATTTTGCTGTGAGTTTCCGTTACACGAAGTGTGAAGTCCGCGATTCGTGACCATGACTGAATGCGTGGGGTTTGACATCCCGTGGTCAAAAGGCCGAGGAGTAAACGGAGTCAGCACGCGCATGGTATTGCCTTTATCCAGAAACTCAAAATAAGGTTGCGGAGTTTTGGGATAAACTTCTCCGTGTCCGATTAAGAGGCTGCGTTTTTTGCCAGCCGCTGGCACGGATTTAGGAGCCAGAGGTTTTAAGAATTTTTGGATCAAATCAAGGGCAATGCCTTTGTTTTTGGAGTAACCTATGACGAGTTTCATGCTCACAGATGCTTGAGCGCCTACCGGGGCATTGACCATCAAGCTTCCAATAGGGTCAAAGGTTGGGCAAGCGGGCGTGTCCTTTGCAGGCAGAAAATCCAAAGTCTCAAGCGCTCGAGGAGTCCAGACACTTTTCCCACGTCCGATGAAATCAACTCGGCCTGTGAGGAATCCTTCCGGAGCGAGATCCGAGGCCATGAATCCCATGGACTTCGTGCTCTTTTGCCAAGAAATAATGGCATTCGCTCCGCTCACATATTCCATTTCAGGATAAAGACGAGCGTACTGAGTATGGAATCGGTCGTGCATCCAACCGTTTAAAACCCACTCAAGATACGAAACGACTTTGAGCTGCCGCGGTTTTTCTGTCAAATTCTCTACCGTGATATTCCAAAGCTCAACAGGGCTGTCCTGATCAGGCAGTCGGATTTCGATCGTGGATTTGACACCGTTGTGAGTTTGGGTGAGCTTTAAACTGTCTTCAACTTTTTCAACGCTCGCATTAGGAAAATATTCACGAGGACAGTTTCCCATTATAGGCCAGGATACAATTTTCCCTTTGGCCGCATCAGTCGTGTCGACGATGAAGAGAATGCGTCCCGTGGGATCCATAAAATCGTAGGATCGGCGGCTGATGTCGCACTCTTTTCCTGTGAGTTCACTGTAAACTTCTGCATTGGCTTTTGCGGTCACTTTATACTCCCGATTTGAGAGTTCGAAGGACGCAAGGGCCTTTTTGGCTGCGCGCTCGCGTGAAGCACGAATCAAAAATGCGAAAAAGGAGCAAACCAAAATCGCTCCTGCCATTAGGAAAAACATTTGTCCTGCAGAGAGCGATTGAAGAAAAGCGAGCAGCCCTTTTCCTCGGTTTGCATTTTGCATGGCTTCCGAAGCACTCCAAACATATTCCCATTCAGCGCCGCGCGGGATGTAAAAAGGAATCAGAAGAGGCGCCCAAGTGGTAAAGCGTTTGACCCCTTCAGGGATGTAGCGCTGAGCCGCGGCAGGTCCAATAAATCGTGACAGTTTTTCGTCCAATCGATCCATGCCGATGAAGCTCAAATTCACAAGCGTGGCCACGCGAAGTCCCATGTGGTCCATCCAAATCAGGATGCGGAGAAAATCAAAAGCCATCATCCAAAGGAAAACCTGAAGACTCCAGTTGTGGAAATCTGTCGGAGAAGAGGTTGTGTTATGCCAGATGGCAAACAGGGTGCGGATGGCTCCGTCCTGGTTGTACCAAGTCGGCTCGGGCATGACGCGTAAAAAGGTGGCAATAATCGGTGACATCCAAAGTCCCCAACGAAGGACGTAAATCAAGTTTTCGATTAACGAAGCAAATCCCGCTTTGGAAAAGAAAAATTTGATTGGAGTCGTATCTTTTTCAAAAATGGATTGAAGAAAAACTTTGTTGATGGCAAAGAGCCAGGCTGCGATCGACCAGTTGATGACTCCGGCAAGAGATTCGAGGAAAATCAATTTGACTCCGCCTGAGTAATGACCCAGATCAATGCGTCCCCATTTGTTTAAGAGGGGAATGGTGTTGTAGGCGATCGGATCAAATCCTGAGCTTGTGTAGAGCTTGAATTTTTCTACAATCACAGGCACTTGAGCGGCATCAAGGTAAAACGCGACTGCACTTCCTACGAAAATCCCAAAAATGGAATCAGTGAAATAAAGTTTCCAAGTTTGAATTTTCCCTTGATGGCGAAGGCCGTAAAAAATATCCCGAAGAAGACTGACGCCTCCGGAGGCCAGAAGTCCCATCATCAAACCGAAAACAATTCGGTCCGGCATGGCTTTGGTGAACATTCCTTGAGAAAACATCACGGCAAATCCGTAGCCTGCGATCGCTCCGCGCAAATACAACCAGCCATTTTGATAGCTGTAAGCTGTGCGTTCAAAAAAAGGAAGGCTGCCGTCAAAGGTTTCGATAATGGTTTTCAGGAATGGGAAAATCAAAGCACCGGCCAAAATCCCAATAAAGATGGGCGAGCTTGTCATGGCGCTGTGGACAAACGATAATTTGAGTGTGATTTGAAGCGCGTAAAGAATGGCCATCAAAATCGAGCTATAGGCAAATCCTTTGCGGGCACCGGTATCGATATTTTTGAAAATATTTTCTGGAGTTGGGGCCGCATTTTTTCCAGCGTCCAAGAAAATACCAGTTAAAAGATAAACTTCCCCCCAAAGACCTGCGAAAGAAAGACCGGTCGCGATGACTGCGATCACAGCTTGCAACAGAATCGGCAGGGAAGCCACGCCAGCTGATGATGCGAGTCCAGCAATCATCGGAGCTGCGGTGGCACCCAGAGAAACCCCAAGCAAAATCCAGTGGGCTTTTGCGGTTTTGAGGATTCTTCCTTTGGTCAGCATTCCAAAACTGTTCGTAACGATCTCATTAAAAAGAAAAAGTACAAGAGCGCGGCCCAGAAACTCCGCCATGGCAGGCCATGCCTTGGTAAGAGTCAGAGTAAGGCCCAATCCGAGTTTTTGAAGCAGGATGGGGTTTTCGAGCAAGAGCAGCCATCCAAAAAGGAATGGGGTCAGGACAATCATAAAAGCAGGTGTCTTTTTGAGATGTTTTCCGGAAGAGCACATGCTATTAGCATTAAAAATTTGATAAATCAAAAAGGCGATGCACGCGGTCAGCTTGTTGATTTGGAAAAGCTCGCTCCATCCTGCAGGCGCTTGTAAAAGATCAAGCCGGCTTGAAGCTACTGCCAGCATTCCGGTGAGAAAAATATTTTGGAACACTTCACCGCGACTGAGATGTTTTCCCGTCAAACGGATTTTTAGAAGTTCAGCAATTAATCCTCCTGCTAAAGCGACCGCAAGAAAGGTCCAACTGAAACCAACATCTAAAATACCAGAAGTGCCGAGTGAGTAAATCCGAATCGCAAGTGCGAGAATAAAAATCGTCATGGTTCCGGTAAAAAAATCTCTGCCCGAAAAGCCTTTGGGAGATTCTTTGGGCTTTTCCGGGGTCGCGGATTTGCTGGATTTAAGAACTAAGCCAGCGAACCACGAGAAAATAAGAGCGGTCAGGAGCACAAGTCCTAATTTAAGAAATGTGGCATGACGCTCCACAAAAGTAGTTTGATTAAAATCAAAATCAAAGAAAAAAGAACCCATTACAGGCTTGATCTCTTCGGGCTTAGCATTCATGGGCGGAACAATCATGGGGCTTACAACAAAAACAAATTCACGAAGTTCGCCAATCTTATTCCATCGGATAAATTCGCGCAGAGAATTCCACCCTGTTTTGAGCTGCAAAATGGGAATGATTTGGGTATCCAGGCTTCCCTTGACTTCAATTTTAACGGCTGCTTGGCGGGCATTTTGGTTTTCAGGAATTTTGACACCGACTCTGACAGCATCTGCGTTTGCTGGCTTGAGTCCTTCCGGAAATGTTTTGGACCACACACCTACCACGGTTCCCTGAGGAAGATTGTAGTCAAATTTCCAAACATCTTTTTCGAGCGTTTCATCGTAAGCCACGGCAACATTGCCTGAAGAATTACCGATATTAAAAACGCCTTTTTCTCCAGCATCAAAAAGGGTATAGGCCGGAAGCGGTCCAGAGTTTTTCACTTCAGTGGATTTGCGTTTTACAAATTCGAGTGAAAAATCAAGAGTTCCTTTGGCTTCACTACCGGTGGTTTCAGGATTTAAAATTAAACTCACTTCTTTCAAGGCTGCAATCGAAGACCAATCAATGGATTGCTGAATCGAGTTCCATCCGGATTTAAGCTGGAGGGGGATGGTTTGAGTTCCCTGGCTGCCTTTGATTTCAAGCTGAGTGGAAATGGATTTTGCCTGAGCGTCGTCCAAAAGACGAATTCCAAGCTTCACCGTATTGATGACTTCACCGGTTAATGTTTCAGGATAGTCTTTGGTCCAAAGTTTGACAGATCCCTTTTGAGGAAGGACATAATCAAGTTCAATGACGTCTTTTCCCATGGCTTCATCAAAAGTAGAAGTCACAGTGCCCTTGGAAGCTTCTCCAGCATCAGCGCCATTTTCTTTGGCATCAAGATGCGAGTAGGAAGTTTTCACTTGAGCAGGTTGCGCGGCAGGCATTTCAATGTTCGGAGTTTCAATCTTGGGGGCAATTTTTTCTACAACTTCGGTTGCCTCTTTGGTAGCCGCAGGAATGACATCGGCAACTTTGGCTTTTACGGTTTTGACGATTGGTGCGCGAAAAGAAAGATCCGAGGTGAAATCTAAAGTCCCTTTGACAGTTTCTGTGGCGCTTTTCGGACTGATGATAAAAACAATTTGATCCAAATTTCCAATCGTTGACCAATCAATCGAAGCCTGGGCATTGGACCATCCTGATCTCACAGAAACCGGTACCGACTGTGTATTGACAGTACCTCGGATTTCCATAGCAATCGAGATTTGAGCCGCTTGGCTTGCTTCAAGGGTTTTGATTCCAGCTTTGAGAAGGTTTACACTTTCAGGTGTGACTGCAGCGGGAAAGTTTTTTGTCCAAACGACCAAAGATGAGTTCGGGGCCAATGTGTAATCCAGTTCGAGCACATCTTTGCGCGCAGACTCATCATAAGTTGAAGTTAGAGTCCCCTTGGCCTCTCCCTTGATCACAACGCCATTTTCTTTGGCATCGAGAAGGGAATAGGTGGCGGTTTCAGCTGCTTGCAACATTCCAAGATGTGGAATGGCAAAGAGTCCGGCAGTCAAGATAACGGCTGCCAGCATGAGCGCGGAAAAGCGCTGATGAGATGCGATCGCTTGTTTAAGACGGGTCCATGACTTCATAGGATGGTTCCTTTTCTTCAGTGGTTTTTTAAAACTTAGCAAACAAATCAAAAAAATGATTTCAAGTCATCATGATTTTAGGAAGGTCGCAATTTGTTTTTGAAATACGCATTCGATTGCTCAAAACTTTTTGCGAGACTATTTTATTTCTTTATTAAGAGCCCGAGTTAACCAAGAACACGAATCCCTTAATTATTTTTTTTCGATTGAACACTCGCAGATTGCCTTGGAAATTTCAGGAAGTGGATCGCTTGGGAGAGCGTTCTAACCTGATGCTTGCCAAAGGCCTAAGCAGAGTTCCCATCCTAAAAGGCCAGATGAACTTTCCTATTATATCCATGACAGGCGGATAGGTAAAAATTTTTCTTGATCTTTTTCAACCTAATAAAAGGTCGCTCCCCATTGGGGTCTCATTCCTTATGAAAGAAGATAAAGACTTCATGAAATTGATCAAGAATGCAAACAAATGGGCTTGGATGGTCACAATCAGAATACAACTGACTAGCGGGTACCCCTTAGGTCCCTTATGGATTAGGAGCCTGATCGGTGAAGAATCTCCTTTTGGTAATCATCCCTCTCTTTTGAGGTCAGCTGATCCGGGAAAAGCCCAATTTCGATATCGTAAGAATCTCCTTTGAGGCCTGTACTCATGGGTACGGAGCCTTGTCTGAGCAAACGGTCTGCGTAGAGTTCCTTTTTAAAGAATCCCGAGTGAGTAATAAAAGGATGAGGCGAGTATCATGAAAAATGCTCAACTTGAATCATGTAAGCACCATTTTCAAGTTGAGGAAGTTTTGCAGAAAAATAGCCCTCAAAATCTACCGGAGCTTCCACTTGCTGCAGATGACCTGAAAAAACAACTTTACCTGAGGGTAGTCCTTTTAAGTGAAGAAGATCTATGACTTGTCCCGAGACATGCCACTCAGCAACCTTACCTTGAGGAGAGGGAGGTTTTTTCCATTGATATCCAGGCTCACCTGTAATCGGCTCTGGAGGTTTAATTTTTTCAAGACGCTGGGGCTTTGTATTTTCAATGACTTGTATTTGATCATTTCCATCTTTATCTTCCCAGCGACCGACTTCTGTACCATTTTCTTTGACAATATAAGTGGTTGCCAAAAAAAGGGGAGAAAAAAGCAAAAGGAGCAACAAAAAACGAATGTGATCCATGGATCGTTTTTTTTCTAATCAAGCGTGTGTCAATTTAGTTGTAGATATTACGACAAACAGGAAGCACTGACTAAGAGAAAATACCGAATGGTTTTTTGAAAAAAGGGGACTCTGAACAAGCCGTCCCCTTAAACGACAAGGTCTAGTCGCGATCGCGTCCGCGGCTAGAAAAGGATTTCTTGCGGTGTCCGCCGCCAAATCCGCCTCGGTGTTCGCGTCCAGGACGATCAAAGTGTCGTCCGCCGCCTCCACCACCATGACCAAATCCCCGATCACGCGGCCCTGAATCACGTCGGCCTTCATCAGGACGGCGATTGGGATCAAAGGGGCGAAAAGGCTTGGGAAAACGTCTTTCACCGCCGCGATGATCACGGTTATAAGAAGGGCGATCGCCTGATTGATGCATCAAGTTATCAAGCTTCTTTTCAATAAAAACCAACTGCTGCTGCATTTTCTTGAGAAGAGAGAGGACATCCGTTTCTTCTGCAGGTGCATTTTGTTCAAAATCATCGTTCATAGTGAAACTCCTTATTTTGTTAAGATCCGTGCATCAAATGTGAAACACAAGAATGAAAACGGATGAAGAGCGATTTCAAATTTAAGCTAGTAGATTAAGGGACAGCGCGCACCAACCAACCATCTTTTTTGGGGCGTGAAGAAATCTTCTTGAGGGAAGATTTAATATTGAGTTAGGAAATCAACTCAGAAATTATCCTATTACTCGCGCTTTAAACAAGCGTCCCTAATTCGTCGCGAGCCTGTAGTATAAGGACTTTCTTCAAAAAGGAAAGGAATTCTTTGAGTTGGGGTTTTCGGGTTCATGAGGATCGTTCATTGATTAAAATTGGAAATAAATAGATTGTTTGCTTGATTGCCTTTACATACCTCTTTAAAATAGAGTGTCTTATGCAACAAATGCTGACATTTGCGCGAAGACGCTCCCTTTTACTCCTTCTGTGTGTTTTTTTCGTTTGGCGGATGTGTTTTTTGCTGACTTCTCAACCCTTTCATCTCTTTATTTTCCCTCATGAAGAGCTCTATCGCGGTGCCATTGCCAGAGACCTTGTAGAAGGGCTTCGCATGCCCTTTTTTCAATATCGTGCAGACGATTATTCAGGGGGGTCGTTGGCAATCGGATTTCTCGTCTCTTTGTTTTTTCGAGGTTTAGGCTCAAGTCTATTAATCCTTAAACTGGTTCCTTTGTTTTTCTCCATGGGTGGGCTCGTTTTTTGGTATCTCCTGCTTAGCCGTTATCAGAGCGCTAAAACAGCCGTCTATTTTTCTTTGATCTATATTTTTGCTCCACTTGCCTTTGTACGCTATAGCGTCCTTCCCTTAGGAGATCACACAGAAACCATTTTTTTTACAGGATGCAGTCTTTTTTTGTTTCTTGAAATTGTGACAGAAAGAAATAAATCCTGGGTTTATCCTGTTCTTTTGGGATTGGTTTCAGGACTAGCTTTATGGATTGCCTACATTTATTTCCTAACCATTCTGACTTTAGTTTTATTTGGTTGGGTTTATTATCGAAGAGCGCTTTTGTCACGTAAATTTCTTCTGGTTTGGGGTTCATTTTTTATCGGATTTTCTCCTTGGCTGATGGTGAATTTCTCAAACCACTTTTCGGGCTTTCGTATCCAAGAAGAGGATATTTGGAACTGTTTTCAGTGGTCTCATTTTGTCAGCCGTATATTTGACTTTAAAACCTTTGCTGTGACGCGATTCCTGACTTCTTTCGAGATTTATCATGTAATGGAAAAAATCCCTCAGTATAAAGTGATCCTATTTTACATCATCCTCTTTCTGGCGCCGGTTACAATGGGAAGCTTTTATTTTTTAAGAAAGAATCAGAAGGTGAGCCTGTTTCGCAAATGGCGTAAGCCGAATTTGGTTGTTTTGTCTTCAATTTATTTTTTTATTTTTTGCTTTATCACTCAATGGACAAGTTTTATCAATCTCAGATATTACATTCCCACTCATCCGTTTATTTATTTTGTCGTGGCATATTTCGTGCGTTGGATTCAAAAAGAGCATCCGCGTGTACCCCTTCTTTTTTTTAGTGTCTTGATAAGCTCCGCTCTGTATTTTCAAGGCGCTCTTTTTTCTTGGAAAGATTTCGGATACGCGCTTCGAACGCCGGGTTATTCCTACCTGAATCTTGTGGACGTTCCAGTTTGCAGTGACGCATTGAAATGTTTGGAGGTTTACCAGAATTTTCAGAATCAACTTTCGATAGAAGAAAAAGGGGAGTTCCTCCGTATTGTTTCTGACAGAATGGCGCATCAGATCTCAGAGATGGAATGGAAACAAGAACTTATTTCTGTGGAAAATAAAATCCCTAAGTTTGCGGTTCCCTCTTTGTATCTGCGTTTAGGACATCGGTTTGGAACTGCGGAGAGTTGGAATTTAGATAAAGGGCTTGCTGAATTTGATGATTTGAAAATTCTCAATCCTCAAAAATATGAGATCCTGTTTCGAGGATTTTTAGATGGATATTCTCAGCAAGAAATGAATGAGAAGGACTTGGCCTTCTTGGAGCTTGTTCCTTCGGGGTTGCCACCTGCTTTGATCCCTGATTATTTTCGAATGCGCGGCATTCAATGGGCTCGACTCATCGAAAAACAATCCGGTCATTTCCGGGATTTTAGAAAACAGCTTCGAATTACTTCGCAGAATATGAATCAGAAAACGCAGCCTTTTTTTCTTCAGGGGGTTGGAGTGACCTTGTATGAGAAGTGGCTCTGGAAGCATTTGAGTCTTCGAAAGATAAAAAAACTTCCCTTAAATTTAGAGTATCCTGTGCTCCAAGGAATGGGGATGGGAGCTGTCTTGCGTCCGACACCGCTTGGCTGGGCGCTTGCCGATGCTGTTGCAGAAGAGGTAAGAGGAGAGCGTAAAAGATTTGTCTATGAAGGAAAAAGTTTGGCCGAAAAATCTGTGGCTTTAATGCTGCAACCTATTTCATAAGCCAGACAAGACACATCATGATCGGGGGGTGTGATGAGATTGATTAAAAAATGCTTTGTTTATTTTCTTTATAATCCAGTGTTGCTTTTCCAAAAACTGATTGCCCGCATCTGCGTGCTTCTTCCCTGGATTCCTTCTAAGATTTCCATCCCGGGCATCTATTTTCAGCCTACCATAACCACCTTGCCCCGAAGTATGGAATGGGGCATGTACGAACCCACCACCAAGAGTGTTTTTAAACGGATATTGAAATCTGGAGATAGCGTGATCGATGTGGGTGCAAATGTCGGATATTTTTCTGCCGTGGCGCTTAGCATCGTGGGCCATCAAGGGCAAGTGCATAGCTTTGAACCCGTTCCTGAGTATTTTTCTGAGCTTAAACTTTTACAGTCAAGAAATCCCAAGTCACCTTTGTTCATTCATCAAGTTGCTTTAGGGGATGAAGAGTGCAAGAAAAACATGGCAGTAGGATCTGCTGAGAATATTGGTTGGAACACTTTGGTGACGGAGCTCATGCAAAAAGATCATCTTCGAAGTTTGATCGAGGTTCCTGTCATACGATTGGACCGCTATTTACTGGAAAATAAACTTCAGCCTAAGCTGATCAAAATTGATGCTGAAGGATATGAGTTTCCGATTTTGCGGGGGCTTGGCCATTTTTTTGAAAAGACGGATTGCCGTCCTGCTATTTATTGTGAGGCTTCTGATGTTGTGGCGCAAACGCTTCATTATTCTTTACATGACTTGGTTGATTTTATGAAGTTGTTTGGGTATCAGGCCTGCTGTCCGGTAAGTTTCAAAAAGCTTGAAAATTTAAAGAATCTGATACAAGACGAACACGTTCTTTTCTTGCCGCATAGATAAGTTCATTTCATCATTTTTGACCAATCAAAACATCATGCGCTTTGAGCCTGATTTTAAGTGATCTGTCTTAGATACGGAATCTTTTGGATCAAATAAATCAGAGCAAAGGAGCATAGATAAATCGAAGATGCCGTGAGAGGAATCATCCATAGAGGATGATCCAGATTCGCTTTGAGCACAACTCCCCACCTTCCTTTTGCAAAGGCCTCCAGAATCATGGGATGGATCAAATAAATGCCAAGGCTGGCTTTTGAGAAAATGAGCACAAGATTTCGTAGAAACGAAGGGAGCGTTTTTTCGAGCCTCGAGCCGAATCGCTTTACCAGAATAAAAAAAGAAGCGGAATAAAAAACAACATTTGGCGCCAAGTTATCGTAAAAAAGATCCTTAAAAGACCCAACTCGGAGAAAGGTAAAATAAAGCCCCCAAAAACAAACCAGCCAACTTAGGATCATCAGGAAAAAAGCATGGCGCGCCTTTGGATCTGTATTTTCATGGCGGAGAAGATGCCCGAGTACAAAATATCCAATAAGTCCTTGAATGCCGGCAACTGGGAGATTGAGGTGCAGCGGGAAATGGAAGAAGAGAAGGCTGTACTTTTCTAAAAATGGAACCAGAGAAGTAAAACAAAACCAGAGCATGAGAAAATAAATTAAGTAGGAACGAGGGGCATGGGCCACTAAGATTCTAAAAATGGGAGTCATGAGATAAAGACCTGTCAAACTGTAAATAAACCACAGATGGTAGTGGATCTTTCCCTCAAAAATTCTTTGGAGGATTTCCTTTCCTCCAAGGTTGGGTTCCAAAAGCAGTTTCTTCCAAACCACATAAAGGATGGTCCAGGCAAGGAATGGAATAAATACGCGATCGAAACGTTTTTGAAAAAAAACACGGATCCCTTCTTTACGGCCAAGAAGGAGTGATCCGCTGACCATGATAAATGTTGCTACGCAACCTCGCGTGAAAGCATCATAAAAATTGGCAATCCACCACCAACTGTCAGGCACAGCGCCTTTTTCAGTAATGACGTCTGCGGTTACGTGCACCATGATCACACCCAGAGCGGCAGTGATGCGAAGCAAGTGAATCCAGAAAATGTTATCGTGCTTGGCTGGTTGAGTTTGATCCATGAAAATTAAGAAGCCTCAATATTATTTAAAAAAACATCGACTGCTTTTGAAGCGTTAGACGGGTTGAGATGAAATCCGCCATGATTGCCTGATGCGTCTTCAATGAAAAGAGATTCTTTGCCTCCAAGTTCCTGGATTCTTTGTGAGGTTCGACGCATTCCAGGACATCCATCCCGGTCTGGGTTTGGATCATTACCTCCGCAATAATAAATCCAACGAGTTCCAGCTAAAGGCTGCTTCGAATTTTGCACTAGCTCGCGATTAGGAGGGTAGTTTTCATTAAATCCTCCGGAATTGGCGATGATGGTTCCAAAATAGTTATTCCCGGACTGGCGATCCACACCGGCCAGGGCATAAACATTGGCTGATCCACGACTGAAACCATGAAGGAGAACTTTTCCGGGTTGAGCTCCGATTTTTCTTAAAATGGATTCAATGACCGGGTACATTTGAAGCGGGGTGTAGTAGTCTTCGATTCTTTCACCGCCGCCGAACCACCATTGAATGGCTAAAATTCCAAATCCTCGCTTCTGCGCCTCCGGATACCAGACCGAGAATCCATCGAAAGCCCATCCGGCATGACCGTGAAGCGTGACAATGATGGGAGGTAATTTTTTTGGATCTTCGGAAGGTGGAATCCAAAGCACAGAAAAGCTTTTGCCATCTTGCGAGGGGATAATTTCGGCGCCTTTGGCTAAGGCTGAATCATAACGTTCGCGCTTTTGGGATTGAGCCATAGCCAAAAGTTCTTCAGTATTGGCTGAGACCGAATTTGGCCAACTGATCACGATAAAAAAAAGAACGCCTAATCCTTGAAGCATGTTCAGAGAGGAAGAGCGTGGTTTCATAGTGCCTTTTTAGATTCAGGTTTGGAAGACCCATGGTCAAATACGTGAGACATGCTATCGGATCCTGGGTTCGCGATCAAATAAAAAAGGGAGGATTTTAGATCCCTAAAGAGTTACAATTTTCAGCCCGAGCAGTTTGATTTCATTAACCTCATTTTTTAGGGAGCGGTCATGAGTCAATGTCCATCATCCAATCAAAAGATAACAATTGAAGTGGAAAAAGAATTAGAAGAATATTCAGGTTGGATTCGCAAATTTCGAGCCGGAGAGATCGGGGATATTAAAATGCAGAAGATCCGTCTTCAGCTTGGGACCTATGCCCAGCGCCAGGACGGAGTTCAGATGCAACGCATCAAAATTCCAGGCGGCGTTCTTTCATCGGCTCAACTTTTGCAGCTTGCGCGTGCTGCAGAAAAGTACGGAAGCGGATTTATCCATTTCACAACACGTCAGGATGCTCAAATCTACTACATCAAGCTTGAAGATTGCCCCGCGCTTCTTCGGGATTTGATGTCGGTTGGCATCACGACACGCGAAGCTTGCGGAAATACGGTAAGAAATATTACTGCGTGCTACCGTTCCGGCATTGCTGCGGATGAAGTTTTTGACGTGACGCCTTATAACGAAGCGCTCTTTCGTTTTCTTCTCAGAAATAAATACAATCAAGTCATGGGACGCAAATTCAAAATTGCTTTTGAGGGATGCGTTCAAGATCACTCAGGCATGCGCTTTCATGATATTGGCTGGAAAGCGGTGATTCAAAATGGAAAGCGCGGATTCCGGGTTTATCTTGGAGGCGGACTTGGAGCCGTTCCGATTTTAGGAGAACTGTACACGGAATTTTTGCCTGAGGAAAAAATGCTGGAATTAGCAGCAGCGCTGGTACGGCTCTTTGATCGTTACGGAGAACGTAAAAACCGGATGCAGGCGCGCATGAAATTTTTGATCAAGAAACTCGGATGGGAGGATTTTAAATCCAAACTGGATCAAGAACGTAAAGCAATCAAGCTTCCTGCTTCAGCTAATGATTTTCTAGGGACGGTTCTCCAACAGAGAACCGTCGCTGACAGACCATTTCAAGCGGTTTCATCATCGATTGAAAAAAATATGGATTTTGTGCGTTGGACAGAAAGTCATTTGGTTGCTCATCGAGTTTCTGGTTTTCATGGCGTGATTGTCCGGCTCAAATTGGGAGATCTGACCACGCCGCAAGCTGAAGCGCTAGCGAAGGTTGCAGATGATTTTTCGCAGGGAGAACTGCGCGTGACCATGGACCAAAATTTATTTCTTCCCTGGGTGCCTCAGAAGGCACTATTTGCGCTTTATCAAGCCCTTTCCAAAATCAATCTTGCGGATTCTGGAGGAGAAACTTTGGAAGATACAACGACTTGTCCTGGTGCAGACACCTGCCGTCTTGGGATTACTTCTGCAAAAGGTCTTGGATCAAGCATCAGCGCTTCCTTTCGAGCGCAATTAGAAAGTCATCGCGCATTGACTAAAGATCTGCGCGTTAAAATATCAGGATGTCCCAATGGCTGTGCGCAGCATGCGGTCGCTAGTATTGGATTTCAAGGAGCGGCGCTGAGTCAGGAAGGGAAAACCGTTCCTGCTCACGAAGTTTATGTCGGCGGTGACATTTGCTTGGATCAGACGCGTGTAGGTGAACGCGTGGGAAAATTTCCGGCACGAAACGGCCCTCAAATCGTGGAAACATTAGTGGCGCTTTTTGCTAAGGAGAAAAATAAAGACGAATCTTTTGCCGCTTGTATGGTTCGTCTTGGAAAAGATCGAATCAAAAATGTGCTAGAACCACTTGCGAAAGTCCCTTCTTTTCAGGACGATCCAAGTTTTTATCAGGATTGGGGACACGACAACGAGAAATTTGCCATCCGTGCCGGCATCAAAGGAGAGTGCGCAGGTTCTCCGATTCAAGAAAAGGTTCCCACCTTTCACGAGGCTCGCGAGAAGTTTTCGCAAGCTGCTGCTTTGTTGGCACACGAAGAATGGGAGAATGCTCATATTCAAATTTATGAAGCCATAGCTGCAAGCGCACGCGTTCCTCTCTATGCTTTGATGGTAGATCCGTTTACGTCTGAACAAGTGATATGGGAATTTGAAAATATTTTTGTCCGAAGCGGAAAGACCTCTGCTGAGTGGGATCAATTTTCTGAAAAAGTAGAAGCCGAAAAAATCAAACCTGCGTCTGAAAAATCCGCACAAGTATTTTTAGAGTGGGCTAAAAAATTTCATTCTGTTTGCGAGCAGCTTGCAGAAAAACCTGCGCCAGCAGCGTAGTTGATTATCGGCGGGGACGGTGACGGCGCTGGAAGCGGCGTCCGCCAAAAGAAGCAACCACAAAGGGTTTGGAATCAATAAAGCTTTCGATTGGCATTTCAGGGTGCTCAGAGATGGGTAACGCCGTTCGCATCAAACGCTCAATGGCTTTGACTTCGCGGCCTTGTTCCGGAGTTGCAAAAGAAATTGCGTGACCGGTGTCTCCGATACGTCCGGTTCTTCCGATTCGGTGAATGTAGTTTTCTGAGTCGTCCGGTAGATCAAAATTTAAAACGAGTTCGATTCCCTTCACATCAATTCCGCGTGCCGCAATGTCTGTGGCCACAAGAATTCGGTATTTCCCAGATTTGAAACCTTCAAGGGCCTCACGGCGCTGGGCCAGGGAACGATCGGCATGAATTTCTGCCGCACTGTGATTCATTTCCCGGATGGAACGGGCAATTTTTCGGGCGCCGATTTTGGTACGGGTAAAAACGAGAATGGTGCCGTGATAGTGTTTCAGCATTTTTTCAAGAAGCTGGCGTTTGGCTTCCTTTTTCACGATAAAAACTTCCTGCGTGATTTTTTCAGCAACCGTACCTGACTTTGCAATTTCAACATGAACAGGAAGCTTCATTTCATGAGAGGCAATTCTCATGATTTGCTCCGGCATCGTAGCTGAGAAAAGAAGCGTCTGACGTTCGCGGGGAAGTTCTCGAAGAATGTGCTGAATTTCGCGGGCAAATCCAAGATCCAGCATTCGGTCCGCTTCGTCCATGACAAGAATTTGAATATCTCGAAGTGAAATGGTTCGCTGTTCCATGTGATCGATCAAGCGGCCCGGTGTTGCAATAATAATGCGTGGGTGACGGCGAAGTTCCTGGATCTGGTTGTGCATGGAGGCGCCGCCAATCAATACTGCAAATTTAGTCCAGGGGTCAATTTTATAAAGACTTTGATGCACTTGAAGTGCGAGTTCACGGGTTGGTACCAAGATCAGACCTAGGCCCTTGAGTTGTGTCAGGCGCTGGATCATCGGGATCCCAAAAGCCATGGTCTTTCCGGTCCCGGTTTGAGCAATGCCGATGACATCCTGACCCTCCACAGCAATAGGAATGGCTTTTTGTTGGATCGGAGTCGGAGAGGTAAACTTCAACTTTTGAAGGGTTTCAAGAATATTGGGAGCAATGCCAAGCCCATAAAAAGTAGGATTTGACGGCTGCACTAAAGGTACATTCATGGCCGGAGTATAGGGCCAATCTCAGTAAATAGGAAGATAAAAAAAGAAAGGACCTTAGGCTTGCAGTTCAAAAATATTATTTTTTTGGATCATGTGGATGAGTGAGGTGAGTGATTTCTTCTTCAAATTTAACCACGCCAACCTTCCACAATTTGCCTAAAAACGGCCCAAAAAGAAAACCCAGCGCGGCCAGCATCGCACCTGCAGAAATAAAAGCAAGCAAGGATGTGAAAAGTTTCCCTAAAGGAGTAGCAGGAGAAACTGAAGGCGCAGGACCCTGACCCGTGGCAATCATGCTGGTAAAATAAAAAGAATCAATGAAACTGAAACCTTCAATCACGTGTATGCCAATGGTTCCAAGGAGAAGAACAGAACAAACGAGCAAAAAACAGTACAGCCCTCGATGAGCTGCTGAATGATAGTTATGTTTTTTGACAGGTTGATTTTCCATGCGGCCTCCCTTAAAGATTGGATCGAATAAGCTATCACTATGCGTGCTTCAGCTGAGGCTGTCAAGGTCCGAGGGAGTGATGTGGCAGGTATTCTGAATTTTAGATATACTCAAATCATGAATGCCATGCCTAAAAGTCGCCTTGAAGCCTTTAGTGACGGAGTCCTTGCCATCATTATCACCATCATGGTGCTTGAACTTAAAGTGCCTCATGGAAACTCTCTGATGGACCTCAAGCCTCTTTTCCCGATTTTTCTGAGTTATGCATTGAGTTTTGTTTACGTTGGAATTTACTGGAACAATCACCACCATCTTTTTCATGCCGCCAAGCAGATCAATGCAAAAATCATGTGGGCCAATCTGCATCTTTTATTTTGGCTTTCTCTGATCCCTTTTGTAACAGGATGGTTTGGAGCAAATCATGGTGGTGTTTGGCCCACAGCATTTTACGGGCTGGTGTTACTCATGGCAGGATTTGCCTATCTTTTGCTCCAACAACTGATCGTGGCAACTCAGGGAGAAAATTCTGCTTTAGCCTCAGCCATTGGGAAGGATTGGAAGGGAAAAATTTCTTTAATGAGTTATGTGATAGCGATCGGAGTTGCTTTTTATCAACCCCGGATTTCTGCGGCACTTTTTGTTGCTGTGGCCCTGATGTGGCTCATTCCTGATGAGCGCCTTGAACGTTCTCTTGCTTCTGAAAAATAATGACAAACCCAATCTTTCATGTTTTGAATCGAATCGTTTTTAGTGTGCTTGTATGTCTTAGCGTTTATTTTTGTGTGGTATTAGTTCGCGATCCTGAAGCGAATTTGTTCCCGGGTTTTCATCTTGATGTGTTGATGCAGCGTTCTTACCTTTTAGGCAGCCGTGAAATCAAAATGATTTTTCAGGGAAAACAGCGTTCTTTTTTGATCCATCATGTTCACGCGGAAAGAAATAAAAAACCGCATCCATTGGTTTTAGTGCTGCACGCTTCGGATTCGAATGCGTATGAAATCGAAGAATTTTTAGGCATGAATCACGAAATTTCACGCAGAAAATGGATGGTGGCTTATCCTAACGGCACAGGAGATGAGAAAAGAAAAATATTTAATTGGAATGCGGGGAATTGTTGCGGGGCTGCGTTTCAAAATCAAATAGATGATGTGGGTTTTCTTCATGCTGTGATTGCAAAAATAAAGACCAAGTATCCGGTCGATCCTGCACGCATTTATGTTACGGGTTTTTCCAATGGCGGGATGATGGCTTATCGAGCGGCGTGTGGATTATCAGATGAAATTGCAGCGGTAGCACCCGTTGCTGGAGCATTGGATGATCCTGATTGTCGTCCCGCGCGTCCTATTTCGGTGATCGCTTTTCACGGAGAATGGGACCGGACGATTCTTTATCATGGAGGCGTGAGTCCGATTGATCTTGAAAAAAGTTATGATCAGTCCGTGGATTTTGCCATGAAATTTTGGTCCAAACAAAACGGATGCTTAACAACTCCTCAAGAGATTCATCGCGGCTCGCTCACGCGCGTTCTTTATTCCGGATGCCGTGAAGGCACCGAGGTTATGTTGTGGAGTTTTGCGCGAGGGGGACATGATTGGCCGGGTTTAAAATCAGGACTTACGTTTGATCGACTTCCGTCTGACTCGGAAAATTTATCAGCCACCAAAGAAATTCTAAATTTCTTCGAAAAACATCCGCGCCAATCTTGATTTTTTTATTTCTTTGCTTCGAACTTGGCAGGCAAGCGATCTAAAATTTCCTGAATAAGCACTTCACCTTGGCGGGCATAATCAATAGCTTCTCCAAGGATGCGTGCGGCTTCCTGCGGAGCATGAAAACCCATGGAATTTTCAGCATTAACAAAGTCAGCCCGCCACTGGGCTTTGCGTTGGAGTTCATAAATAGCAGTTAAATCCTCTTCTTTAACTCCCTGCTTTTTAGCTTCTGCAATTTTAGAGATGAGGGATACGAGTGCGTCTTCGGCCCTGTTTAAGAGTTTCTCATTGCGGTCCTGGATTATGTCCACACGTTCCTGCATCTCTTTTTCTGTGAAGTGATGACACTGCAAGCAGGCGCGCGAAATATTTAGAAGAGGGCTTCGGATGTAGTGGTCTGTTACTTTGGTGGCGCCTTCACGAACATAGGGCATGTGACAATCAGCACAGGCCACCCCACTTTTAGCGTGAACCCCCTGGCTCCACATTTCAAATTCGGGATGCTGAGCTTTCAAAACTTCAGCGCCTGTGATTTCGTGTTTCCAATCGTAAAAACGATGGCCGTCCTTAAATTTGTATTGATTATAAAAAGCCTCGATCTCTTCGACCTTCAGGCCATTGTTCCAGGGATAGAACAAAGTGGTTTTCGAACCACAGTAATACTCCACATGACACTGGGCGCAGACAAACGTGCGCATTTCTTGACGTGTTGCGGAAAGATTGGGGTCATAATTCTTAATGCCTTCAAGCTCTTTGAGGACTTTGATTCCGCGGAGGAATGCCGGACGAGTGACGCGCAGTTCCATGGTTTTCGGATCATGACAATCAATACAAGCCACCGGATGCTTCGCAAGCTGCCAGGCCTCTTGGATCGGCATGTTGGAAACTTTCTCAAAGCCGGCTTGAATATCTCCATCGCCTGCTTTTTCATAAATATTTTTGAGACCTCCTGCGTGACACTGAATGCAGGAACCAATTTGCTTAAATTTTTTCGTGCGTTGGGTTTCTTGTTGATCGAGTAAGGAATAATAGTGGCCGCGGCGGGGATTGTAATCAACGCTAAAAGCATATCCTGCAAAAATGGTTTTCAGCCGCGGATCTTTTTCTAGCTTGGAAATCCCTTCGCTTCCACCGTAACGCGTATGAGTTTTGAGCGACGTTTTTTTGTATCCATCTAGCTCACGGGGATAATTTCTTCCCCAAATCTCAGGATCAATGGTTTCCTCCGTGAGTTCTGTCACTTCAACGTTCCGAACCTTGGCTTCTTCTTTGCGTTCACGGATATTTAAAAGAAGGGCCACAAGTGAAGCGGTAGCGATTGCGGTCAGGCTAATGATGAGCAAGTAGGGAAGTAATTTTTTCATGATGAAAATCCTTTTTTAACGTTAGGGGAAAGAGTCATCGTTAATCCAAGTTCATGTGGCCCGCTGAACGGTGGCACTGCGTACACCGGGCCGTATGCTGCTCGACATCGTGATGCGCTGCAATGTCACTGACCAAAGTCGAGTGACAATCAATGCAGTTGTGTTGCAATGCTTCCAAATTATGTTTCGTGATTCGAATGGGTTCCGGAAAGTTTTGAAGTGTAAAAGCTTTTGAGTGATTAAAACCATTTCGTCCTTTTGCGAAATATTTTTCAAGAAACGGATGCGGAACGTGGCAGTCGTTGCAGGTGGCGGCATGATGATGGCTTGAACGAACCCAGGAATCATAATACTCCGTCATAACGTGACAGTTCATGCAAGATTTTGGGTCATTGCCTAAATAAGAATAGCCTTTAGCATAAATAAAAAGAAAACCTCCGAGGCCAAACAAGATCCCGGAACAAATTGCTACCAGTAGGAAAAGCCATTGCCGCGGAGAAAGTTTTATCATCGCTAATTTTCAAAACCAGAGAACCTTAATGAGGTTGAGCTTTAGTAAAGCATGGGAAGAAAATGAAAAACACAAATGATTTTAACATGGTGTTTTGAACCCGACAATTAAAAGCATTCCAGGGATGAAAAAAGATGGTTCACTATGACGGACATTATGAGCTAGAATTCTGGACTTATGGAACACCAGGAAAACAAACCTCATTTCACGGATGCGCTTAAGATTGCCAATGTTCGATATTTTATCGGTGCTGTCGCATTTTTTACTTTGGCGAGCCGGGCCCTTCTCGTTATTATTGGTTTTCAAGTTTATCACATCACCAAAAGTGCGCTTGCCCTTGGCTGGTTGGGTTTAGTCGAGGCCATTCCTGCCCTTTCGCTCGTTCTTTTTGGCGGTTATGCAGCGGATCATTTCAATCGCCACAAAATTCTTTTGATCACCCGAGCGGTTTCGTTTTTTTGTGCTCTCATGCTCGCGTTTCTTTCGTGGCAAAGCCATCACACATCGGTGATCGGACTTTATCTTGTGATTTTTTTGGCTGGAATTGCGCGGGGATTTGCGGATCCGGCCAGTACGGCTTTTGAATCTCAAATTATTCCTAAGCACTTGAGTGTCAGCGGCGCATCCTGGATCAGCAGCACATGGATCAGCTGTTCCGTCATGGGTCCTGCCATTATCGGATTTGTTTTTGCAAGCTGGGGAGCGGCAGGTTCCTATTTGCTGATTGCGGGAGGATTTATTTTGTCATGGATTTGTACGGCTGCGCTGCGCCCTGCTACACAGATCAAACAAGCATCCCCAGAGCCCATGTTAAAGAGCATTGGTATGGGTTGGAATTATGTTTTTTCGCATCAACCTTTTTGGGCTGCTCTGACTCTTGATTTATTTGCCGTGCTTTTTGGAGGCGCCATGATTCTTCTTCCGATTTTCGCGAACGATATTTTGCACGTGGGTGCACAGGGGCTCGGACTTTTATACGCGGCGCCGTATGTCGGCGCTTTGATGATGACGTTGATTGCGACGCGTCACCCTCCCATGGAACGTGCTGGACGCAATCTGCTTTGGGCAGTTATGGGTTTTGGAGTCAGTATGATTTTGTTCGCTTTTTCAAAAAACTTTTTCTTTTCTTTGTTTCTTTTATTCATGAGCGGAGTTTTTGATGGGGTCAGCGTGGTTATCCGCAGATCCATGATTCGTTTACTTTCTCCCGAACCTCTTCGAGGAAGAATAGCTGCTGCCAGCTGGATTTTTATTTGCAGTTCCAACGAACTTGGGGCTTTTGAGAGCGGATTAGTTGCGGCCTGGATTGGGACTATTCCTTGCGTGGCATTCGGCGGATTCGTGACTTTGCTGGTCGTTGCCTGGATCGCTAAATTTGCTCCGGAGCTTCGCAATCTTCGTTTTGATCCCCGTACTTTAGATCAAAAATTGTAGAAATTAATTCTATTTCCAGCTTAAAAGAAGCATTCCTCCCGTAATCAAAAAAACACCGCTCCACTGATGCCATCCTAGGTTTTCTTTTAAAAGGAAAATCGAGAGCAAGGCAGTGAATACCAAGCTGAGCTTATCCAAAGAGATCACGCCAGTGGCGGGACCTAGCTGAAGGGCGCGAAAATAAAAAACCCATGAAAGGCCTGTCGCGATCCCCGAAAGAAATAAACACAAGAAATCTTTTTTGTGGAGTAAAAAGGGAGACGTCCATTCGTTGCGAACCGAAATGAGTGCGATCAAAAAAAAGCTAATAACGATAGTCCTGATGAGTGTTGCCATGTTGGAAGGAATGTGAGCGACGCCAAACTTTGAGAAGATGACGACCCAAGCTGCAAAAAATGCAGAGGTGATAGCGCAGGTTTGCCAGGAATTCATGAGTCTCATTTATTTTTAATAAGGATTAAGATTTTCCAAAAAGAAAAAAGACGATCGCAGCTAAAATCCGGTAGATGCCGAATGCGATAAAGTTGTGTTTTTGGATAAAGTTCAGGAAAAATTTGATGGCGAGAAGCGCCACAACCAATGAGGCGATAAATCCCACAAGCAGTAGGAGGAACTGATCCTGTGTAAAAGAATGGCCGCTTTTTGCGAGATCCAAAACTGTTGCGGCCAGCATGGTGGGAACGGCCAGTAAAAAAGAAAACTCCACAATGGTTTTTCTCTTGAGTCCAAGAGAGAGGCCTCCCAAAATTGTGGCTGCTGAGCGCGAGACTCCAGGGATAATGGCGATGGATTGAAAAACTCCAATCAGAGCGGCCTGCTTAAAAGATATCGCCTGAACTTCATTGACAGCTGATTCTTTTTCTTTGAACAAGACTTCAAATACGATTAAAAAAATTCCGCCAAGAAAAAGAGAGGCGATCACAACATTGGGATTTCCGAGCAGGTAATGCTTTGCGATTTTATGAAAAACCGCACCGATCACCGCAGTGGGGATGAATGCTACGATGAGTCGAGCCAGGGTCTTTCGATCAATTAAAAGCGATTTGAAATACAAAATCACAACCGAAAGAATTGCACCTAATTGAATAGCGATTTCGAAACTTTTCACAAACTCAGTTTGAGGGATTTTTAGGAGCTGTGCGGTTAAAATCAAATGACCTGTAGAAGAAATAGGAAGAAATTCTGAGATGCCTTCAACGATTCCAAAAATGAGCGCATGAAAAATATTCATAAACAGTCCTTTTAAGGTAGTGATTGGATCAGATTCTAGAGAAAGGATCGTTACTACGCAAGCGTCTGTCCTAAAAGGGTCATTTAAGGCTGTGCTTCTGATGTTAGCGGAATGACACCAAAATAAAACGCCTTTTCATTTTGAGATCTTTTGAGATAAGAATGCCGTTGGTCGAGCTTATTTGCTTTTCTGAAATCTCAGCTCAGCATCGCGGATACTTTTCAGTGCAAAGTCCAAGTTGTACCAGCCGTCCACCCCTGTCTTTTTTTCTTCTAAATCTTTATAAACTTTAAAGAAGTGCTCAATTTCCTTGAGCAGGTGAGGAGGCACATCTGAGAGTTTGTAAATGTGATTCCACATCGGATCCGTCACAGGGACACAAAGAATTTTTTCATCTGGGCCCTTTTCATCCCACATTTTGAAAAGTCCGACTGGACGCGATTCAATCACGCAGCCTGGGAAAGTAGCTTCCCAAACCAGCACGAGTGCATCCAGAGGGTCTCCATCTTGAGCGAGTGTGTTTGGAACATAACCGTAATCACTTGGATAATGGACTGCAGAAAAAAGCATGCGGTCAAAAATGATGGCTTTTTTTCGCGGATCATATTCGTATTTGTTGCGGCTTCCTTTAGGGATTTCAACCACCACAGAAATCGACTCATACATTTTTTTCTTTGTAGTTTTTTTTGCCATGATCAGGACTCCTCGTCAATTTATGAATGCGTTAGGAACTTCGGGGCCACAGATTACTGATCTCATTTCATTTCGTCAATTGAAAAGATCAAATCTTGAAAATAGAACAAGCCTTAGAATGCGAGGTCGGGCCGGATGGCTAAAGGTTGATGCATCACGAGAAGGTCTTGTTGCATTTTTCTAAATAGGCGGGTTTTCCCAAGAAGGGGAACGAGGTAGGGCATCAGGATTGCGGCCCATCGGGAGTCATTGATTAAAAGATGGGAAAAATCTTTTTGCCGATGCTGAATGTGTCTGACCTCTTCTCCGCGTATGGCCTGCAATCGGTCTAAGGATTTTTTTGAAAAATCATTCCTTTCGAGGCACTTGAGCAAAAGATCCGCGGCTTGAATCGCGCTGCCTACGGCTACAGAAACGCCAATAGCTCCGGCCGGTGAACAAGTGTGTGCGCTGTCACCCACCAGCAAGAGGCCGTCTTGAGCCCACTCTTTGATGAGTTCAATTTTAGCTTGAAGGACATTAAAGGGAGAAAAATCTTTAAGTGTGTTTGCAAACTCATGAAAGAGGGGATGAGATTTTAAAAGAATTTGCTTTAAAGAATCAACGCCTTGATGCATGAATATTTTCATTTCATCTTTATGAACCACCAGTCCGCATTGAAGCGAGTTTGGGTACTTGGGAAGAATAAGGCAGTTACGGTGTAAGGAGAAATAAAAACGAACGCGGTCATCGTAGTTGGCGGGTTTCGGAATCGTAAACCAGACAAGATCAAACTGGTGATCTTCATCTTCAATTTCAAAACGGGCCTTTTTTCGGATCATGGAAAATCTTCCGTCAGTTCCAACCGTCACTTTTGAAAAGATCTCAATCTTCTCTCCGTGTTTGACTGCGGTGATTCCCACGACACGATTCCCATCATGAATCAGATTTTCAGCGCGTGTTTCAAAAAGAATTTGAAAGGTTGGAAAGGTCTTGGCTTTATCGTGAAGTGCTCCAAGTAAGATGGGTTGCGGCATCCAAATCGCAAAAGGGGCCTCAGGGCAGATTTCCTTGAAATTGATGGCGAGAATGCGTTTCTCTTGATAAAAGCCTTCGAGTTCCGTGAGTTTCAAATGAGGATAGGTGGAGATGAAATCAAATAGATTGATTTGGCGGAACATCTGTGTGAATCTAGGCATGAGAACTTCGCCGCGATATTCGCGGTGAAAATCCTGATGATGCTCGAGCACGAGAACTCGAACGCCCATTTTAGCTAGCAGCAGCGCAAGGGTCATTCCCGCGGGACCAGCACCGGCAATGCAAACATCGGTTTCGATTTTTATCATATTTTAAATCTCGACAGAGACATTGTATCTTACCTAGTGTCCGGCATAGTTAAAAAGTTCACTCAATAAATAAATCTTTTTTGATTGGCTGGCATTTATTGCTCGCAGGATTTTGTTTTGAGCATTCAAAGTGAGCTTTCGTCCTTTGCGTCCCTTGGCCACCATCTTGTGTGTGAGTTGATCTGTGGAATGTTTTACAAGATCAGAATTTTGCAGGCCTAGGTCCAGCAGAATGTTATCTAAAGGCTGAATGCCTTTTTCCATCGCATCTGAATCCAGCATCTTTATACCTCAGAGTTATTTTTGAAAAAATCAGGATGGAGTCATGATAATAGATTTGGTTGGTAAAAGGAATGTTGAAAATGGATCTTCGCTATGAAGAGGAAAGATTGCCCTTATTCAGGGCAATCCATGAAAGATTTCAAACTTAACAACTTTGAGGAGAGAAGAGTGAGCAGAGAAGCGCGATCAAAAACAGATTCTAACGGCCGCCGTCTTTGCGCTTCGAAAAACATTCTTTGCAATACACCGGACGATCGCCGCGCGGTTTAAAAGGAACTTCGCATTCTTTTTTACAATCAGAACAATTGGCTTTGTGCATTTCTCTTGGACCGCCAAAACTACTTCCACCACCTCGATCAAAACTCATACTCTCTCCTTGTTGTTAGATGCAATCTGGCCTTCAATTTTCGCCGACGTTTTCAAGTGCGGTCAAAACCAAAGGGTTAATCTTAGATACGCGACCCAAACTTTTTTGGATCAGCTGGGCTGTTTCCTTTAAAGTAATTTTGAGTGCTACTGCAAGTTCTCCAACCAGGCCGTTCACCAGTCGCGACATCCGCTGGCGGCTTCGCTGATCTTTGACTTCTTTTTGATCGTGGGAAAAGGAAAGAATTTCTTTAGCTACGCTGGCTGCCTCGTGATCCGTACCCTTAACAGGGTCGGTCGGGCTTCCCTCTTTGAGATATTTTAAAATCTGATTGGCTTCTGCCATGGAAACTAGAGAGTGAAAGCCTGAAATTTCCATGCCCTCAGCAGGAATGACAAATCGCATTTTCATGTGATTAGCGGTGCTGGGTTCAAGGGCGTAGAAAAGAGTATCTTTGCCTGCTTCTTTTTGTTTGACCAGTTTCTTAACGCTGCAAAGGCCATGAGTGGCATGATAAAGTAAACTTCCTGGACCAATTTTAGCTTGAATCATTTTACTCATTTCTGCACCGTTAGATGTTTCCGGAACTTTGATATATCAGTGGTTGAAAACGTCAATTTAACTGCGTTTCGGCTGGCGCATCGATTGACGGAGTTTCAGGACTTGTTTGATCAGGTGAGGAGGCTTGTTCTTTTCGAAGTAAGCGCCGATTCCTCTTATCTTCCTGCTTTTTCTTTCGCATTTCTTCTTTTTTTCGTTTATCGCTTTTAAATCGGGGCTTCATAATCATCCTTTGTTATGAACCTATCTTTGCGGTGAGCCGGAGAGAAAGGGTCAGGCGTGACAGAGTTAGCTTAACACGTTATCACTCAGGCCCCTACACATTAATTCCGGATTTATAATGAATTGAGGGAGAAGAGCCTCATTAAGGTTGATTGTGGAGTGCTAAGGTGTGCGCCTATGGCTATCCATTTCTAAATTTAACAAGCGCTTTTTGCGATCAGGATTCCACCTGTAACCGCCAACACCGCCTGACTTTGGAACAATTCGGTGACAGGGGATGACGATCGCAATAGGATTGGTTGCGCAAGCACGTGCCACAGCCCTTGCAGCCGAAGGATTACCCAGGGCCTTTGCAGCTTCTGAGTAATGATAGGTTTTGCCAGACGGGATGGTGCGAAGCCAATCCCAAACTTTTTTTTGAAATGCAGTGGCTTGTATGTCATAAGGCAGAAGAGGCCATGGCCGATGACCTTTAAGGTAATCGACCAGCGCTTGGACCCAGCGCTGTAACGACACGCTCTTTGGTAAAAACTTCGCTCCTTGAAATTCTTTCTTAAGTTCACGCTCTAATTTTTTTTTCTTTTCACCCAGCCTAACACAACAAATTCCTTGATCCGTAGCCGCTACCAGTAAATAGCCCAGCGGGGATTGCGTGATGACATAAAGAATGGTCGCGCCTTGGCCCTTATTTTGATAATGCTTGGGAGACATTCCCAAATAGCGGTGTGCGAATTCATACAAGCGGCTGCTGGATCCAAAACCGGCGTCGTAAAGTGCTCGGCTTACGGAAGCACCTTTTTTTAGAAGAAGGCGCAGACGTTTAAAACGCACCGCATCTGCGTAATTCTTAGGAGAGATTCCGAGAAATTTGGAAAATATTTTTTGGAAATAAGCAGCACTGAACTTGCAATGAGCAGCTACCTCTGAGAGACTGGGTATTTGGTCAGAGGTTTCAATGAATTCACAAGCAGAAACGAGTTTGTTTTGAAGAATATCCTTGGAGTTAAGAACCATGGCTTGCATTTTATCCCATTAGAAAACAAGATCTATCCGAATCTTGTCATGGATCAGAAAAAAGAAATCTTAGGCTTTGTTTTTTAAATTCGAAGGGAGTTTGATCGATTTGGCAAGTCCGAACCAAGACAGGAATTTAATCACTCCGTAAGTGATATCAATTTCCCACCATTTCAGCCCGTGCCTGGCGGAGTATTGAAACGCGTGGTGATTATTGTGCCATCCTTCTCCGTAAGTCATGGCAGCAACCCACCATAAATTTCTGGAATTATCTTTGGTTGGATGACTCCGGTAGCCCCAGACATGAGCCGCTGAATTGACAAACCACGTTGCGTGATAGGCCAGCACGGTGCGGACAAAAACACCCCAAACCACAAAAGGCCACCCGCCCCACAAATAAAGAGCAATGCTGAGAAAAAGGGTCCACCAAATATGAGTTTTTTCTAGAAACACGTGGCCTTTGTCTGCCGCCAAGTCGGGAGCGAATCGAGCTAATCCTTCCGGAGTGTTAATCCTCTCATTGTGAAAAAAAATCCAGCCCATGTGTCCCCAGAAAAAACTTTTGAGAGGGGAATGAGGGTCACCTTCCTGGTCTGATTTTAAATGATGAAGACGATGGCCTGCGACCCAAGTGAGGGGGCCTGATTGGCATGCCAAGCAGGCCATCAAGGTAAAAAAATACTCAAGGGGTTTTGGAGTTTTAAAACTGCGGTGAGTCAGCAGCCGGTGATAACCAAGCGTGATTCCAAGACAGGCTGTTGCAAAATAGAGGACGACTCCAACCAGTAAAGCACTCCAGCTGAAACAAAAAAATCCAGCCACAGCTGCCAAATGAATGGCCACGATAAAAGAAGCAACAGGCCAATCAACTTTTCGAGGTTTTGAGGAGGCGGGTTCTAAGGAGAGTTGGTCAACTTCTCCAGGGCCCATTGGGGCGGCGGTTTCCTCATTCATATCTGTCAGTGAATCCAAGATGAAATGACCTTTAGTAATGCACTTAAGTGATTGAAATGACGTGTCACATCATCCCATGAGAATTTGGAGGGGATAGGCTAACTTTAAACTGCCGGATTGGCAACCAAAAAAAGAAGAACTGCCAGATACTTTAAATTTTCTAATCGAGAGCATCCTCGTAAATTGACACTTTTCTAGAATGGCTGGCGTCTAAAGAGCAGAAGCTGCTCAGTGTCTATCTTCTTAAGAATACTCGCGCGGCTAGCAGTGACAGATCAGAAAAGGAGATTGTTATGACAAAGAAAACCACAATGACAGGATTCGCAGCTCTTATTTTTACTTTAACCGTTGCTCTTGGGAGTGCTTATGCCCAGGAATGTATGAAAGGATATGGACACGGCGGAGGACGCGGAATGTCCGGGCAATTTTTTAAGAAGGCTCATTGGATTATGAAAAACCAAAATACCTTGGGGCTTTCCGAGGAAAAAATAGCGGCAATCAAAAGTTTGATGCTGGATACAAAAAAAGAAGCTGTGAAACAAGAATCAGATATCAAGGTTCTGTCTTTGGATCTCAAAAACCAGCTTTCAAAAAATGTGATTGATGTTGCAGTAACGAATAACTTAATCGACCAAAAATACGAACTTGAAAAAGCCAAAGCAAAGAATTCAATTAAGGCCTTGGCTAAACTAAAAACTCTGATGACTCAGGATGAGTGGAATAAATTGAGTTCTCTTAAAAAAGAATCGCACCAGCATCGTCAGCACGGAGAGTTTCAGGATAAAGATCAGGATTAAATGCCAGATTTGAAAAACGACTCTAAACAACAGGAGAATTTTATGTCAAAGAAATATCCAGCCCTACTTTTAGCGATCTTGATGATCTTTACTTTAGTTCAACCGCCTGCGGCGTTAGCCGATCGAGGTCATGGCCATGGTTATGGACATGGTTACGGTTATGGAGGAGGAAGAGGTCTCGCCATTGCCTCGCTTGCCGTTGGAAGTGCGGCGCTACTTTATAGTGCAGGACTTTTTTATCGATCAACACCCGCCGGTTATGTGGTGGTCCAGCCGGCGATGGCTCCTGCTGGCTACAGTGTTACGTATGTGAACGGGATGCCGTATTATTATCCTTATCCCGTAGTGGCGCCTACAACTTATGTGGCAGCAGCTCCTGTGGTACAAACGGTTCAGCCTGTGCAATATCAATATGCTCAGCCAGCACAGGTCCAAGCACCTGCCCCTGCGCCTGCTCAGGTGGCGGCACCAGCACCATCTTCAGAACCTTTTGAGATTCGTTTGCCTAATGGGAACGGAAGTTACACTTCGGTCACTTTAAGAAAAACCGCCAATGGATTTTTGGGTCCGCAAGGTGAGTTTTATGCGGATCATCCAAGTGAAGATGAACTTCGAAAACGCTACCTGAACGCCTAAAACTAATTTCTAAGAGATGAGGAAAATTAAATGAAAACAAAAATCATGGCCTTGATGATGATTCTCGTTCTAGGTTGGGTAGGGCAGGCATCTGCAGAATCTGCGATTGATATTCCTTACTTCACCAAAGAAACCGTGAAGATTACAGAAAATATCATTCTGATGCCTTTTCGGTTGCTCCGGGATATTTTTGATCCGGAGCCGGTCAAACCTCTGGTTTTGGTTCCGCCTCCCGTGATGCAGGCAGCGCCTGTGGTCCAAGCAGCTGCACCTGCACCCGTGCCTCAGGCTGATCCGGATGTGGTTGAAGTTCAAATTGCAAAAGGCAACGGAAGTATGATCGTGGTTCCTCTTCGTAAAACAGAAAAGGGCTACATGGGTCCTCAAGGAGAATTTTACGCTCACTATCCATCCCAGGATGTTTTGAAGGAAAAGTATCTGAAGGATTAATCAAGAAATAAAAAATGCCGGATGCTTTTAAAGCACCCGGCATTTTTGTTTTTAAGAAAAGATGTTTCTTAGAAACCTAATTTCTTTTTCATGGCCTCGCCTGTTTTGGCAGCGCAAGCAGCCGCGCGATCCGCGGTTCTGGCAGCAAGGACTTTGTCTTTCTCAACACCTTGTTTGCCGATGGTTGCAATCGAATCACCCAGCTTGGTGAGAGCATTTTCCTTGCAAGGATCTCCGCAGCCAGCGAGTGTCATAGAAAGTAATCCGAAAACTAAAAGCCATTGTAATTTCTTCATTTTAACCTCCGGGGGATCAACTTAGCTTATTCATGAAACGTTATGCGATAATTCTAAAGTCCCTTGAATGAGAAAACAATCATAAAAAATCTTATTTTTGAACGCCCCACTTAACGGTTCCTCGGCACGCGATCAGGAGAAACACAAAACAATAAAGAACCGCAAGTTCACCTTTGTTGATGGCCGGGAAGAAATTGGATCCCAATTGGAACTTCCAGTGAAACTGGAAATAAGCAACGGCCATTTGCCCGCTTGAAAGAAAAGCGGCAAGCCGTGTTTGAAAGCCAAACATCACTGCAAGTCCGCAAATAAGCTCGATAAGTCCTCCGATCCAAATTTGAGAGCCGACGGCTGGCGTATGATCGGTCAGCAGACCAAAGATTTTCTGAAATCCGTGGAATGAAAACATAAATCCCGTCATGATTCGCATCAGTGCATACGCATGATTTGAAAACTTGTCCAAAAATTTCATACAACCTCCTCAAAGATGACCCAGATAACAATGTTTAACCAAATGAAGTTTAAAAGAACTTGCAGATGAAGAAAAGAGAAATTCTGAGTGCTGGGTTTTCATCTTTCGAGACGGGCTTCTTTTCTGCTATATTGATTCAATGAACCCATTACTGCGAACTCTTCCGCCGCTTTCTCTGCCTTCGGACTTTTCTGGTTTTAAGACCTTACTTCATTACGATGCGATTGAATTTCATGGAGTCGTGTCTGACCATCTTTATCAGTATCAAGTGCGACAAGCTGAAAATGTACGCTCAATTTTTTTAGCCTCCATGGTTTTAAAAGAAGATGTGCTCGCCTGGCAGTCTTTTCGGGAAATGTTTGAAGGCATTCTCAAAATGGCGGCTTCTCAGATGCGTGGTTTTTATGGACTAGAACTCATTTTTTTTGATTTAAACGAGGGGTTTTCCAGTTTTCATCTTGGAAATTTGACTCAGCTGCTTGTGAATCATTCCAAGAAACTCGAATCTGGAAATCAAATGCTTGTTCGTTACGCCTCTCTTTGGATGATTCTTTCCAAGAGGACTCACGGAGATTGGGGTAAGATTGATTTCAAGTCCCGCGTCGAAATCATCTCAAAGCCTGATCAGTTGCATTTATTTTTGAAAAAGTGTTTGAAGGATTCAGAGACTCAGCTTAAATCCTCAAGTCAGCCGCTTTTCGTGATTTCAGATTTGGGACAAATTCCTGTGTTTAAATTTGGCTCCGAAGATCAGACTGCGAAAATGGCACGATGGCTGGAGAGTTTTACGAAATCAAATACGCCTATTCCTGAGATGATCATTGATCATCAAAAAAATTGGATTGAAATCGGTGCGCAATTTGGTTTTCGTAAGGAAGAAGATAAGTCTTAAGATTGTTTTTTCTTGAGAAAGTGGTCGCGCAGATAATAAAAAAGAAGAGCAACGGCGCCTCCTGACATATCGAGAGCCATATCCTCTTGAGCATCCCAGATGTCGCCCTGAGAGCCTAGAAAAGCTGATCCTGATGCGGAGTTACTGTTGACGGCATAAATCCATTCAATAATCTCATAACTTGCCGCGATGGCTGCAATGAAGCAAAACGCAGAAAAATAGGCATAGGCCTTGGAACGCACCCATCCTTGCCGCAGGGAAAGTTCCACCCAGGCAAAGGCATAAAAGCCTACCGTGAAATGAGCCACTCGATCGTACATATTGCGCTCAAATCCGAACAGCTTACTGAACCATTCAAAGGGCACACGCTCAAAAGTGTAATGACCTCCTACGGTGTGGAGAAAAATCAAAACACTCATGAGCAAATACGCTGCGTTCGAAAAGCGAATATTTTTCACATAGAGAACGAAGAGTAAAAGTACAATCGCCACGATGGGAGTGTTTTCAGCAATCCAGACATCGCGCGAATAAGGGTGAATACCTAAGAAGGCAAAAAAAATCAGGTAGCTCAAAAATAAAATTTTAGGAATCGGATTTGCCATGACGTTTGAATTTACGTCCTTTATCTCTCGAATCCTTAGCCCACATTTCTCGGGCAGGCCCGCAAAATTTGAAACAATAGGACCTCTCTGTCAGGGACGGTTCTTTGCAAAGAACCGTCCCTTAAGGAACTTAAATTTTACGCGCATCTTTTCTCGGAAGTAAAAATATTTTTTAAAAAATCGGGGATCGAAAAGAATAAGGCGAAACCGTGTTCCCCCCGGTTCCGCCTTATCCATGCATCCTTTGTCTCAACTCAAATTCCTTTCGCGGACTTCTATTTCCGATATTTTTTGAAGGTCAGAAAATCCCAAGAGCTGTTGATGACTAGTTTCCCAGCTTTGATCGTTTCTGACAGGGCCTTATCCATCGGATCGAATAAAATCGGCCGAAGTTTTACGGCCGGTACTTTATCGAGCGATTTGTCGAGCCCCTTGTTCATCTCCCCATAAACTTTTCCCACATCGGCAACAGGCCGATAACTGCTGTCTTTTGTATGATCCATCACCGCATTATCCACAGTGGCCAGCAAGCACCATCCTGGAACAGCCCCCACAACCATAAGCACCACAAGCAGCGTCGCTATTTTTTTCATCTGTTTTTTTCCTCCTTTCAAAGGAAATATCACCTAATCAAAGTGTGCTCGATTTCCAGATTTTTACAATAGTACACAGTCTTGAAATAGATCATAACTTGTTAATAAACAACAAGTTATATAAAATTAAATAAACAGATAAGGGTGGATCTTTAAAGGAAAGAGTCTTGAGCTTGAGGATCTTTTGTAAGGCCTTCAAGTAAAGATCGGCCCTGGATTAAATTATAACCAAGTTTGTAGCAATATAGACTTGCAGGTGTAAAAACGAGGGTTACATTCTTATAATGGAGTTCATTTTGAATTGTTTTGGAAGTTACCATCGCTCGAGATAAGTTTTGTTCATGACAGAATTGGATCAGACTTTTTAATTCCTCGACATTGCTGAAATAACGGTCAGACCACTTGACTTCAATGGCCCAAGCGGCTTTCTGCTTAGGGCCTAACAAAACAATATCAACTTCTCCTTTCGCCCACCTAGCATAGTGCAAGAGTGAATCAGTATGGAACCAATGAGAAAAAACAGCTGTTTCAACGAGATGTCCCATGGCTTCGTCATTTTCGTTTGCAAGATTAAACAGCGCGGTTCTCATGGATGGGTTCGTTAAGTACACTTTGAAAAAATTTGCTCTTTTGAATCTTTTCGCGGTTCTGTCAATGCGATGAATTGTTTTGATCAAGAACGCTGCTTCAAGGTATTCAACATATCTTTTGATCGTATTTTTAGCGACACCTGAGCCTTTGGATAACTCCTCAAGTGAAACTTCCTTGGCTGTATTATAGGCAAGGGTTGTGAATAAATAATTCAATTCTTGTATATCATGTACTCCATATAAACTAGGCAGATCCCTTAGCAATACTTTATCAATGATGTCACTTTTTACGAATTGTCCCGGATTTTTTTGAATCTCTAAAGATAGAGCTACTTCAGGATATCCGCCAAAGTTTAAGTAATTAATGAAATCTTGGTTAAGCGTTTGAATATCATTCGTGGAGATTTTATCTACAAATCCGTTTTGCAATTGTTGGCTTTTAACAAGAGCCGTTTTTTTGAGTAAAACCATGTATTCATAAAAAGCTAAAGGGGGAAGCAAGAAATTTGAAAAGCGACCAGCCCCAGACTCAATACTTTTTAACCTTAAAGCTGCGGCAGCAGAGCCGGAAGCGATACAGCGAATATTTTTGTGTTGATCTACGAGTCGCTTAAGGTAAATTTCCCAATCTTTGAGATATTGAATTTCATCAAAAAAGATGAAGCATTCTTCCTTTGCGTAATCAATGTTGGCAGCTTCTTGATAAGCTTGCAAAAAAGATTCTAAATCCATGCCGTTATAAAGAGGATGGTCCACTGAGATATAGCAAATTTTCTTTGGCGGAACTCCACTGTCGATTAGTTTTTGTATCGCGTGGTGAACGAGGACTGTTTTCCCAATACGGCGAGGACCCATGAGGACAATGGCTCGTTGAATATTTTTCTTAATGATACATGGATAGAAAATTTGCAGATAGGGTCTAGGAAGATATTTATGGTAAGTTTGAGAAATTTTCGACTCATTCCACCAAATATTCTCAGACTTAAGTCGTTCTGCTACTTGAGTTTTTGGAATTTTATCCATTTAAGATCACTTAAATAATCTTATTTTATAGTTATTAATTTAAAGTCATTTTACTGATACTAGTATACATACAGTTATTCGCCTCGTCAATAGCCAAAAAACTAGGTTTAGGTTAGGATGCACCTTCACCCAAGGAATTTTTGTGGCTCAGACTTTAAAAGTGGATCGAAAAACAGCGCTTCTTGTTTTCTTATTTGAAAAGCTTGCTGATATGAAAAAGACGCGCGTGCGTCAGCTTCTCAAATTCGGATGCGTGGTGGTGAACCAGCAAGTGGTCACTCAATTTGATCATCCGCTGGAGCCTGGTGATGAAGTCCGGATAGAAGGTTCCAAAGCACGAGCAGCCACGCCTTCGTTACTTTTTCAGATCCAAATCCTTTTTGAAGATGGACAGCTGATTGCCATCAATAAACCCGCAGGACTTTTAAGCATTGCGACCGAGAAAGTTTAGCGCGAGACTGCTATTTTTGCAGTAAACGATTATTTAAATAAAAAAGCTGAAGCAGTGAAATACTCTTCAGGTCGTTATCAAAAGCGCGTTTTTATTGTGCATCGATTGGACCGCGATGTTTCCGGTGTCATGATTTTTGCAAAAAATGAAGAGGTTAAATTTAGACTGCAGGAAAACTGGGATCAGTTTACTAAAGAATATTGCGCGGTGGTTGAAGGTGCTCCTCCTGAGTCCTCGGGAACTTGCGTGAGTTATCTTGCAGAAAACTCCATCCTGCGTGTGGTGAGCGGACCTAGGCGTCCTGGAGCTAAAGAAGCCGTTACGCATTATGAAGTGATGAAAAAGGGAAGAGATTATTCACTGCTTGCCATTCGCTTAGGCACCGGAAGAAAACATCAAATCCGCGTTCAACTTGCGGATCTCGGTTGTCCGATTGCTGGGGACAAAGATTATGGAGCTCAGACCAATCCCATCAAACGTATTGCGCTTCACGCGCGCGAACTTCATTTGATTCATCCCATGACGGGTGAACCGCTTGATTTGATCTGCCCGATTCCCGAACCCTTCAAACGTCTTGTCTGATTTTTATTTCATGCGGGATTAGGCATCTCGGTGAACGGTATTTGGAGAAAAGGCGGGGAGACAAACCGCAATATATTCGCAGTCACTTGAAGGGGTACTGTACTGCACCCATTCGCCTTTAGGAATGATTACAGCCTGATTTTCTTTGACATCAAACTCTGCAGAGTTTGTTTTTACGTGAAGCGTTCCTTTTGAAACCAGTGTGTATTCATCAAATTCCGGAGTTTGTCCAGGCTCCACCCAGCCTTTGGGACTTTTCATGCGTGCCATGCTGAGATCGGAAGTCTTTGAATTGACTCGGCCAATGAACTCTTCAATCTGTTTGGGTTTGTTTCCTGCTGCTTGGATGATAGAAGCCTTTGCAATCAGTGTCGCCATTTTGATTATTTCCCTCCCATTATTTTTTTGAGATTTTCTAGATCTTGTTTCACTAATTTTAAATCTTGGAAAAACTGGGCTTCAGTCATAGCTCTTCTTTGGAAGAGAGTGAATGTGATTTCACTCCCAGAAGCATTGGAGATAACGCGCATGGGGACATAGATTTTTTCTCCTGAGGCAGAGGTAATGAAGTGATCTAAAACTCCAAATTTATTTTTCTCACTCATTTTGATTTTGACTGGGCCTTGATCTGTTTGAAGAATCCACTTCCCATTTGCTTTGTGAATAGATTTCGCAAACGTTGTTGCCCATTTGGGAAGATTGAGAGGATTGGAAACAAACTTGTAAATCTCGCTGGCGCTGCAATTGATCCCAAGTGCCAGGGTGCTTGTTTTGAGTGGAGCGTTCATGGAGCTGAATTATACGACAGTTATGCTTAGGGTGATAAGATGCCTCTCTTCTTGCGTCTCCTGAGTGGGCGTCAAAGCGGATTTCCATTTTGAGCAAACATGATGTATTGTTTACATATCTCGTTAAAGCATTATGTTGTATGGATTTAAGTCATTGATAAAAAATGATTTTGAGAGCCTTTTAAAGCTGCTAGATGTTAAGTGGCTTTTGGGGCCCGACGGCAGTTGAATGAATTCGAACAAAGGATTGCTTTGTGAAAATATTATTTTTTACCCGGGAATTTTTGGGGGCCAGCCTTTGCCTCCGATTAGTGGCTGAAGGCCATCAGGTGAAAGCTCATGTCACCGACCCGGAGTCATTTCATACGCTTGACGGATGGATCGAAAAATTTCCAAGTTTACCGGCGGGGCTTGATTGGGTAGGCCGCGATGGGTTGATTATTTTTGATGATATCGGGTTTGGAGTTTTACAGGATCAGCTGCGGCGCGAAGGATTCTTTGTGGTGGGTGCCAGCGAGCAGAGCGAAAAGCTGGAAGAAAATCGAAGTTATGGGCAGCGGATTTTTTTAGAAAACGGTCTCAAAACCATCCCTAGTCATCTTTTTTCTTCGGCAGGAGAGGCCGCTCAATTTGTGGAAAAAAACGGCGGAGAGTGGGTTGTCAAGCGCAACGGACGAGATGAAAAAATGTCCGTTTACGTGGGAAAGCTTCCGGACGGTCGTGATGTTGCCAATCTTTTGAGGCATGATGTCCAAAACGGGAATGAGAGTGCATCTGGTTACATCTTACAAAAAAGAATTCGAGGGATTGAAATGGCCACCGGGCGATTTTTTAATGGCACGGATTGGGTCGGACCGGTTCAGCTGAATGTGGAACACAAAAAACTTTTTCCCGGTGACTTGGGTCCCATGACTGGCGAGATGGGCACGCTGGTTTGGCACACCGGCGAACAAAACCGGCTTTTCCAGGAAATTCTGGCGCCGCTTCAATCTTATTTGAGAAAGAGCGGTTTCCGGGGTTATGCGGATATCAATTGCATGGTCAATGAAGAAGGGGCGTGGCCGCTCGAAGCTACGATCCGTTTCGGGTATCCTACGGTTCAAGCGCAGATGGCTTTGCATGAATCCCCCTGGGGAGAGTTACTCAGTGCACTGGCTCGCGGGCAAAGTTATCCGTTGCATTTGAAATCCGGTTACTCTGTGGTGGTCCTGGTGGCCTGTCCGCCGTTTCCATTCAGTGTGGTGAGCCGCGACAGTTTCACCACGCCGCGAGGATTGCACGTTCATTTTAAAACGCTACCGAGTGAGGAAGATTTCCGGCACATTCATTTTGAGGATGTGGACCGGCATCCAAACCAGATTGGCGGTGTGGATTACATTGTGGCCTACAACACCGGATTTGTTCTTCACGTAACGGGGCATGGCGATACGGTGGAAAAGGCGCGTCAGGCTGCTTATCAACGGATTTCAAACATTGTCATCCCCCGTATGTACTACCGCACTGACATCGGAGAAAAATTTCTTCACGAAGATGAGGAAAAGCTCCGCTCCTGGGGATATTTATGAAAGGGGCCATGCTTCGATTTGAGACAAATCCGCCGCTTACGGATTTTTTGGCGGTGGATTTGAAAAAACTGGAGGAAACGTGTTTTCCTGCTTCTTGGATCGAACCAGATGTTCACCATTTTTATGAGTCCGAGCTGAAAAAAAAGGGAACACTCAGCATTTTTGTTTTTGATTCAGATCGTGTTGTAGGGTTTGCGTTGGCATTGCCTCAGCCTGAGGCGATCCCTCATCTTCTTGAGGCCGATTCTATTTTGCGTGAGGACCGCACCTTAATGTATTTGGAAACAATTCAGATCACTCCTTCACTGCGAGGAAAAGGGTACGGGAAAAAACTTCTGAGCATGATGACGGAGCTTTGTCGTGAGCGGGGATATTTAGGGCTGGCCATGCATGCCAGAGTCTCGAATGGTTTTAATGAAATTGCAAAACAGATTCCAGGAACGCGAGTTCAGTCGTCCCGTCTTGTGACCTCATGGCCTTTTGGCGGTCATGAGCCTTTCGAATATCTGGAGCTTTGGTTTGTAGATTCCAGGGGCGGTCTTGTATGATGCTCGTTCCTAAATTCCGCTACCTGATGATCGGGCATTTAGTGAATGCACTTCTCGATTATGGTGGTGATTATATTCTCTATCCGGCTGTCATTTGGAAATTTGGACTTTGGAAGGGCGGGGCCATTATGTCCTGCATCTCCCTTACTCTTTGCTGGTGCATCTTAAAATTTTATGACTGGTCCAAAAAAGACTGGCTGGGAATCGAGGCTCTTAAGTCTCTGAAAACTTATGATGGGGACAGTCGAGCTGGGCGCATCCTGAGTTGGACTATGCGTCAAAGTGATCCGGTTGCCTGCATCCTTCTCTCAATTTCTCACGATCCGTTCATAACAACCGCCTACCTTCGCCGCGGCCATTTTGGGGGCATGGACAAACGGGATTGGAAAATTTTTCTGCTCAGTTGGTTAATTTGCAATGTTTGGTGGTCGCTTTTATGCTTCGCCGGCGTGGAAACCCTTTCTGAACTCTGGCATTGGCTATTTTCCTGACCGCCATAAATCGGATGGACGTTCCTCCTTCAGGAAATATAATGAACTCATGACCGAAACTGATTTTTTTCCCCCCAACTGGTATGCGATTGCGGAATCGAGAGAAGTTGCTTCCCGTAAGCCTTTGTCGATGAAGCGCTTTGGTGTGGAGTTGGTGCTTTGGAGAGATCATTCAGGAAATCTTTCCATTATGCGTGACTTGTGCCCTCATCGTTCTGTTAAATTAAGTCAGGGGACGATTCGCGGGGACGTATTGCAGTGCTGTTTTCACGGTTTTCAATTCTCTTCTCAAGGACGGTGTCGTTATGTTCCTGAAATCAAGCGTGATGCTCCAGGCCTTCAGGTTCAAACATTCCGAAACTGTGAAAAGTATGGATTCATCTGGATTTGGTGGCCGGAGAGCGAACCTGAAAAAAATCATGAGCCCGCTTGGTTTGATGAAATTAAGCCCGACATGGTTTGGACGTCTCTCCATCAAACTTGGAACAGTCACGTGACACGTTGTATTGAAAACCAGTTGGATTACGCACATCTGCCTTTTTTACACCGAAAATCTATCGGGCGCCACTTTGATCCCTCGCGGGAAGTATTTTTTGAACTTACGAAAGACGGTATTCGATTTTTTTTCGAATCAGATCCAAACAAAGATAAGACCCTGCTGGCTTTCCGGATGCCGAATCTCTGGATCAATAAAATCACGTCGAGGTATGTTTTGCTTGTGGCATTTGCACCGATCGATGAGACTCAGACCAAATTTTACGTGCGCACCTATCAGAATTTTTTGAAAGTGCCCGTGCTTGGGCCGCTTGTTACGGGATTCATGAATCAAGTGAACAAATTGATTTTGCGCGAAGATCGAAGTGCTGTGGAAACGCATCCTCGCGGCCTTTCAAGTTTGCAAGCTTCTTTTGAAAGACTCTTTCCAAGCGACAAAGGCATTCGGCATTTTCGGTCGCTTTGGTCAGGATCTGTTTCCTGAATGGGAACTTAAGATCGCTCGCGCTTGATGCTTTGAATGACCTGGTCTAGGCTGTGAAGAAAGTTAGAGCGGTCTTCTTTTTGAAACGGACGAGGTCCGCCGCCGGAAACTTCTCCGGTATTTCGAAGTTCAGTCATGAGGTCCCGCATCGCAAGAAGGTGTCCGATATTTTCTTCGGTGAATACTTCACCGTTTGAGCTAATTCCTCGAGCGCCATTTTTCACAATTCGATAGGCGAGAGGAATATCCGCCGTGATGACGATATCATTTTTCGCCGCATGTTCTGCGATCCAGTCATCCACCGCATCCAGCTGTCGGCTTTCGACCACGATTTGCTTTGCACTTTCCGCGCCGCAGATGCGCATCGATGAATTGGATACGAAGGTCACGCTGAGTGCGTGCCGCTTTGCAACTTTCAACACTTCTTGTTTGACTGGGCACGCATCCGCATCGACAAATATTTCCAACATCCTATTCTCCGAATCCATGGATTACCATGAATGGTTTCCTAAGCTCACTTGGGACTGTGACACGCGTCACGCGTAATTTCCCAAACTCCTGATACACTTTAACACAGTCTAGTCCCGCCACCCAACCGTGATGGACGCGGCACTCGTCCATTTCCCTTTTTAATAACCGAATAACGCTAAGGATTTATGACACCAACAATCTATGCTTCATGCGAGCGCGGTACTAAACCCCGCATTCTTTTTTCAAGCGTATTTGGTCCCTATGCCCAGGACGACGAGTTTGGCAGCCGGAAAATCAATCCCATGGAGCTTTACCATAATCAGGTGACGCGCACTCAAGGAGCTTTTTCGCTTCGGATGTTTCACCGCTCCTGGGGACTGATGATGATCCAGGCAAATATTCAGGCTCCATGTGCCATGCTGGATTTCCCGACACTTGAGCGATTTATCGAAGAAATTACTCAGAATCAATATGACATCATTGGTATCAGCGCCATCATGCCGAACATTGGTAAGGTCAAAGAGATGTGCCGTTTGATTCGTCTGCATCAACCCAAGGCGATCATCGTGGTGGGTGGGCACATTTCCAACATGACAGACATTCGTAACCGGGTGGATGCAGATCACATTGCGACGGGCGATGGAGTTCACTGGTTCCGGCATTTTCTCGGCGAAGACGTGTCTCAGAAAGTGAATCATCCGCTCATCCTTTCGGGGATCAACACGCGCTCGATGGGGCTTGATGTGCGGCGCAAAAAAGGGGAAGTGGCGGCGACGCTCATTCCTTCTGTGGGATGTCCAATGGGATGCAATTTCTGCGCGACGACCGCGATGTTCGGCGGCAAAGGAAAGTTCGTCAATTACTATGAAACGGGCGACGAGCTTTTTCACGTGATGTGCGAAATCGAACGCGATCTCGAGATCCGATCATTTTTTGTGATGGACGAAAATTTCTTGCTGCATCGCAAGCGTGCGCTTCGAGTTTTAGAACTCATGGAGCAGCATCAAAAATCGTGGTCGCTTTATGTCTTTAGTTCCGCGCGTGTGCTTCTTTCCTACACCATCGATCAACTGGTAGGCCTCGGAATTTCCTGGGTGTGGATGGGACTCGAAGGAAAACAAAGTCAGTACGCCAAACTTTCAGGAGTTGATACGTTTGATTTAGTGAAACAGTTTCATTCTCACGGCATTCGCATTTTGGGTTCCAGCATCATCGGTCTCGAAGAACACAAGCCAGAAATCATGGATGAAGTGATTGATTACGCCGTCGCACACGATACTGATTTTCACCAATTCATGCTTTACACTCCGATTCCCGGAACTCCGCTTCATGCCGAGCACGCAGCGGGCGGAACGCTTCTTGCTCAGGAAGAATTTGATGAGGCGGACATTCACGGGCAGCTCAAATTTAATTACAAACATCCTCACATCCAAAATGGAGAAGAAGGCGAATATTTAATTCGGGCCTTTGACCGGGATTATGAAAAAAATGGGCCGAGCGTTCTAAGAATTGCACGCACCACTTTGGAAGGCTGGAAGCGTTACAAAAATCATCCAAACAAACGCATCCAGGCGCGCTTTGCTTACGAAGCGAAAGAATTATGGGTGAAGTACGCGGGCTCACTTTGGGCGGCTCAGAAGTGGTTTCAGGATAATCCCCAGCTGCTCCAAAAAATCCAGGGCGTTTTAAAAGATATTCAAAATGAATTTGGGCTTAAATCCAAACTGGCTGCACCCATTGCCGGACGCATTGTTCTTTCAAAGATTAGAAAAGAAGCAAAATTTCTTGAGGATGGAAATACCTACGAACCGCCCACCTTCTATGAACTCAATCCTGCGATGATGGCGCTTCGAAAAGACAAGCGTGTTGACTTCAAACCGGCCCGCTGGGCCATTCCCTTAGAAAAAGGGGCTGTCTGCAAATAGGCAGACAGCTGAAGAACGAAACGGATCAGGGTTGGCGCCAAGTGTCGGGTTTTATTTTCCAACGTCTGTGGCCCCACGACCATTGATCGGGATATTGGCGGATGTGTTTTTCAAGCATTTCATTTAAAGATCTTGTGACGTTTGTTTCCCAATCAGATTCATCCTCAGGTAAAGGCACTGGAGGAAGCACCAAAATTTCATATTTTCCTGTACCTTTTCTCAAGCAATAAGCTGGGACCAGCAAACATCCTGTTTTTTTAGCAAGTCGCGCAGGCAGTGATGTTGTTGATGTTGGTGCTCCAAAAAAATCAATCCAAATGCCTTCTCTTCCAGCCCATTGATCGATTAAAATGGCAACCACATGATTCTCTTGGAGTTCTGTTAAAGCTCCGCGAATAGCATTTTTCTTAGGAATCGGTGCGATACCCGTCTCTCTCCTCAAATCATTGATTTTTTTGTCGAGAAGATCACTTTTGAGAGTTTTGACAATCACAGAACAAGGAATTTTAAGCAGATAAAAAAGAAATCCAAGATATTCCCACGAACCTAAATGAGAAGTGATGAGAATGACGCCCTGACCTTCTGACAAAGCTGTTTCCAGAATTTCTTTACCCTGAATAGTGAAATGATGGTGTGTATTTTTTTTGATTTTTCGGATCAAAAAAAGCTCCAAAATCGAGAGAGCCGTATTCTCAAAAGCTTTTTTGACCAGCCTCTTTTTTTCATCGGTAGAGAGGGAGTCTCCATAGGCGCGCTTTAGATTGGCGAGCGCTACTTTTCTTCGAGAAATTGCAATCCAGTAAAAGAGACGTCCTACGATTCTTGCAAATCCGCTTGAAACCGGCAAAGGAAGCAGATCAAGAATGAAAGCAAAAACCTGAATCGCATAATACTGAAAAAGATAATTCATAATACCTCAAGGAATTATAGAGGTATGAGATAAGAAAGAATACAAGAAAGAGACAGGGTGATGATGACTGCTTTTTGAGCCATGACGAATCTGAGAAAAATTTTTATTCTTCTGGAGCAAGTGAGAGTTCTGCGCTGGTTTTGCCGCGGTGCATGCCCATTTCTTGAATGATGCCGAGATTCACATAAATGGGGCGAATCGATTTTCGAATGCTGGGAAGTTCGCGATAAAACCAAAGGAATCCGAAGAGACAGCAAAAACCACCAATCCGTAACATGTTAGGCGCACCAAGATTTTGAGATAGACTTCCTGCTAGCAGACTTCCTAAAGGTGCAGCGCCTGTGTAAGCCATGATGTAGAGACTCATGATACGGCCGCGCTTATTGTCTTCTACAATGGTTTGAAGAATGGTATTGCTTGAAGCCATCATGAGCATCAGACCTGCTCCTATGATTACAAGAAGTGCCAGCGAAAGCCAAAGTGTGTGCGAAAACGAAAAGGCTATTAAACCCAATCCCAAAGCGGCTGTGGCAAACGGAATGACGCGGCCAAGTCCAAGTACGGTTTTGCGTGAAGCCAGCCAGATTGCGCCCATGAGTGCACCGCTTCCTGCGGACGCCATCAAAAAGCCGAGGGTGTGAGGTCCGCCGCCCAAAATGGTTTTTGCAAAAATCGGGAGCAAAGCTCCGTATGGGACTCCCATTAAACTCACAAGAGCAAGCAGTCCGATGATCGAGCGAATGGGTTTGGATTGAACCGCATAACGTAAGCCTTCTTTGAGCTGTTGCCAAGGTTTACCAGCGTGGTGTGTTTTGGGATGAGTTTTAATGATCATCGCCATGAGTGCAAGAATCACGGCAATGTAACTTACGCCATCAATAAAAAAACACCAGCCTTCTCCTACCAAACTAATGATGATTCCACCGACCGCAGGTCCAATGAGTCTCGCTAAATTAAACATGGAAGAATTGAGCGCAATGGCATTTCCCAGATCTTCTTTTTTCTCGATCATTTCAATGACAAAGGTATGGCGGCACGGAACATCAAAGGCGTTGATGAGGCCCTGAAATGCTCCGAGAAAAAGAAGCCAAGGGATTGTGATCTGATGGGTGAGAGTTAAAGCTGCCAGTGCCAATGATTGAATCATGGAAAAAATTTGAGTGATCAGCAAAAGTTTTCTGCAACTCATGCGGTCAACTACAATCCCGGCAATCGGGGCAAACAAGAAGGCAGGAATTTGGCTTGTAAAGGCCACTACACCTAGGAAGATGGCGGAGCCTGTGAGGCGGTACACCAGCCAGCTCGTGGCTGTGGTGGTCATCCATGTTCCGATGAGTGAGATCATCTGACCGCCAAAAAACAGACGGTAATTTCTGTATCGGAGAGCACGCACAATGAACGTGAGCGTATTCGGTTTTGAAGATTTAGCTGAAGGTGAAGTCACAACCTAGTTCCTAATTTAAAAAAAGTGTTTCCATCATACTCAGCTCGATGGGAAAGAGAAGTCTATTTTAAGATTGTAGAGGTCAAAAAAACGGGGGCTCTGTGCAAAGCAGAGAGGACTACGCGCGTCCGTACTGTTTGGGTTTTTGAATCTTGATACCCAGTGACTTTGCGGCATGCATGGGCCAGTAGGCATCACGAAGAAATTCACGGGCCATGAAAATCGCATCGGCTTGATCTTCAGATAAAATTGTTTCGGCTTGTAATGGATCCGTGATCATGCCCACAGCCGCAGTCAGGATGTGCGATTCTTTGCGGATCGCTTCCGAGAAAGGTACTTGAAATCCGGGACCCACAGGGATTTCGGCATGAGGGAGCGTGCCGCCGCTTGAACAATCAATTAAATCCACCCCCAGCTCTTTTAACTTTTTACAAAAAAGAATGGACTGCGATAAATCCCAGCCTTTGTTGATTCCTGAAAAACTTTTTTCTGCATCCTCAATCAATTCTTCTGGTCCATTTAGCCAATCTGTGGCAGAGATCCTCACAAACAGGGGGAAATCTTGAGGCCACTTTTTTCTCACCGCTTGTGCGATTTCTAAAGGAAAACGCATGCGATTTTCAAAATTGCCTCCGTATTCATCCTTGCGTTGATTGGAAAGCGGGGACAAAAATTGGTGCAAAAGATAACCGTGAGCCATGTGAATTTCGAGCACTTGAAAACCGGCAGCAAGGCTTCTCTCTGTTGCGGTTTCAAAATCATGTAACGCTTTTTTTAAATCATCATGAGTCATCGCATGCGGCAAGGGATCACTTTTATCAAATGGAATAGCGCTTGGCGCTACGGTTTGCCATGCTTGATTTCCCGTAAGGATCTTTCCTCCTAACCAAGGTGCTGCTGTTGAGGCTTTTCTGCCAGCGTGTGCAATCTGAATTCCAATCACAGCGTCTTGAGTTTTGACAAAATCAGTAATACGTTTGAAATTGGGAATATGATGATCTGACCAAATGCCGCAATCTCCCGGAGAGATACGGCCTACAGGAGAAACCGCTGTGGCCTCCATCATGATGAATCCGGCTCCGCCAACAGCGCGGCTTCCAAGATGAACTAAGTGCCAGTCAGTCGGGTAACCATCCTGACTGGAGTACTGGCACATTGGAGAAACCCAGGCGCGATTCTTGATCTCAACGGTTTTGATTTTAAGAGGAGAAAATAATTTAACAGAGGGAGTCATGGAAAAACTTTTTAGGATTTTCCTTGTTTCTGCCAAGCGGCAAAAAAAGATTCAGCTTCTTTTCGGATTTCATCCTTGGTCATGTCACGCTTGTGGGTTGCAATCATCCAGGAGTAACCGAATGGATCAGTGATACTTCCGGCGCGGTCTCCCCAAAACATTTCCATCACAGGCATAACAACCGTGGCGCCTGCGCTAACCGCTTGGTTGAAAGATTGATCCACATCCGCGACATAAAGAAAAAGACTCATCGGTGAGGAACCTAGCGTTTCTGCGCTCTTGCATTTTTGCCCGGGATTTTCATCGCCCATCATTAAAACCGAATCGCCGATTTGGATGGTAGCGTGCATGATCCCAGGGCCATTCAAGTTGGGAAAAAGATCTAAGACCTTCGCATTAAAAGCTTTTTTATAAAACTCAATGGCTTTGGAAGAATCTTTAAAAGTAAAACTCGGTGTAACGCTGTGATAGTTTTTTGGAATGGCTTGGGTCATGCTTATTCTCTCCTGTGAGTTAAAGATTTTTATTTTCCCAGTTTTGGAGTT
>CAZOOM010000002.1:0-14170 GCA_964581425.1 uncultured bacterium
CTTCAGCTGCATCTCCGGATGCTGCACGGGCCTATGGGGTTTTTACCAGTGATACTCGGTTTGAGAGTAAACTTAGCTCATCTCAGAATTCGGTTTCTATTCTTTCGGAAGGGCAATATGAAGTCATGCATCGTTATTCAGATCCAAACGATCAAAATTCTGTTGAGTGGGTGAGGCCTAACGAGTTGTTTCCTGACGGAGGTTTTATCACGTGGCGTTATAGTCGGGGCTGGAAGCATCCTAAATTGATTGTCAGTCCCAACGCTAAGCATCCCATCGATTTGAAGGGGCGGGTGATTCGATTTGCTCATCGTCTTTCCAATTCTGGTGAGTTGCCTTTAGCTCCTATGAGATATCGAATTACTTTTAGGGGTGGTGATTTTAACTCGATTGTTTACGAAAGAGTGATTACGGCCCAACCCGGAAAAGAATGGAGTCAGTGGATTGATGTGCAACCTGATAAAGAACTCCAAAAAGCTCCGCCTATTACTTCTTACGAAATTGAAATTGCAGATGCTCCCGTGGCTCCTGGCTCCATTGACCTGCGTGTTGATACCCTCCCGGAGGATGAAGTTAAAACCTCAGCCAGAAATGAATCAAGGGACGGTTTTCCAGCCCGAGTTTTGAGAACCGTCCCTGAGGTTTCCCGCTCGGAAATGAGGAGTATGAGCGACACTGTGGAAGTGGTGCCTTTCAATCCCCATCAAATTCTAGAGGGGCTTCAAGATCATATTTCATTTGGCGAAGGGATTGATCGTGAGGATGAAAAACGCGACGCACTTTTCCGCGTGTTCGGACAAATTCTCGCGCTCGAGGATGAGCGGTCCTTAAATGGACTTCGAGTGCTGCTTGCTTCAGCTTCATTTACAAAGCATGGCGGCGGTGGAATCAGAGTTGAACTTGATCCTGTTTTGACAAAACCAGTGGTTGAAACCGATCGCGTGGGGCAGATTCATTATCGGTTTCCAAATTTGGATACCGCCAACATGGCTTTTCATCATGAAGCTGGAGAACTCATCAGCTTAACTTTGCAAATCACTTCTGGTCCCGGAGTTTTCGAAACTCCTCGTGCGTATGTGAAGCCGGCTGGCAATTTGTTCGCGCTTATTCATAAAATTGCAGAGGCTACGCCAGTTCACGCCTCTTCGCAATCATTTTTGGGAGCATTAGAGCAAAGTCTCAGAAGCTCCTCACGAGCTCCTCGTACAATTGATATTGAAGAAGCGGGTGATGCCCCAAGACCGCTGCGTATCAAACGGTTAGAAAAAGAACCTGCAAATCCGGAAGCGCAGCGCCCTCTGCAGATTCGAAGAGCCCGTCCTGAAATGACTATCGAGCCTGGCGACGAATACAGTTTTCCCTTTGACCGAGGAATTTCGATCGAGGGGCCTAAAGACATCACTTATTTCAATGTGCATGAGCAAGCGCTTACGACTCATCAGGTTTTAGGAGAATCAGATGCTGAAGCTTATCAAATTGAGTATTTAAAAGATGAAAACCGGTTTCACATCCGAAATACGGGTAAGGAGTCCATTCGCGTTCATTTTACTTATCTTCAACAAAAACCGAAAAAAACAAGAATAGCTTTTAAAATCATGAGACTGCAACCTGATGATAAGACCCTTTTTCCTGGAGATAAGTATGTATTTCAAGCTCCAAAAGCCGGATTTACTTTGATCCAGCAGGGGCGAACGGATTTACCTTTTCAAGTTCATGGCGGAAAAATTTCAAGTTCACTCATTGCGGCGCCTCCAAATCAAAATCTGAAACAAGTATCAAAGCCTAATAACGAACCTGTCTGGGGCTTTACCATTGAGGAAGGAGATCGTGTTCGGGTTCAGAATTACAGTGCCACTCCCGAAATCCGAATCAATTTCGCACCTCTCCGCGCCGAAGTGCGGGCAAGTGAGAAGGAAGAACAATTTCCAACGGGAAAATATGGTCCCAATAAAAAAGATGCTAACAGGACTTTTCGGGCTTCTCCTAGAGACCGTCAACTAGGACGAATTTTTCGGGCTTGGCAGAGAATGGGCAAGCCAACCGGACCTCAAAAAGATGAAGAACTGCCGCCAGCATCTGAAACAAATCCACCCACTGATCCGGATCTTCGTTCTGAGCTGCATGTTGAGCAGGATGCATTCCACGTTTTTGCATACTGGCTCGATCTTAAAGAACGCCAGGGTTATGAGATCGTGTCAGAATCTTTCACGGTTCCTAGTAGTGACAATGGCATCAGTGTAGCCCAGCTTTTTCAAAGATTCGAAGTTACTCCAGACTCAAGTTATATTGTTTCCATTCGAAGCGGGCAGAGTACAGTTTTTGCATTTCTGTCTCCAAGTTATTTAAACTCTCCTAGAATTCTTCAGACGGGTGATGTGATTATGATTAGTCATCTAAAGCGACCAGAATTTGGAGTGGTGGACGATCCGCGCGCCGAGATGCGGATGGGGCAGGATCAGAAAACCCTATTTGACCAGCAAGCATTCGAGGCCTTGTCAGATCTTTCTGCGCGTGATATTCGTAATCAATATGAAACCTTGATTAATGCATGGCTTTTGGATCCTGAAAAAGTTCCGGCAGAAAGGCGCCAAAAATTGGAGTCTTTAATCAAGCGTTCAGAAGATTGGAACAGTGTTGCACAAGTGCTCTTGCAAGGGTTGACTCCTGACCGCCGGAAAAAGAATCCAAAGCCTGTTATCACGGAGGATTTTTTATCCCGATTACTACGCGCCGAGGTGCGCCTGGCCGGTCAGGCAGGGACAGGTGAGAGGAAAGAGAACCGCGACCTCAGGGACGGTTCTCTAGACTTGGTTTTGAGAACCGTCCCTAAAAAGACTTCGCTCGCCGAGGTGCGACCGAAATCGTTTATTTCGGACACTCCTTTGCGCTCACATGAGGTTTCCGCCAATGTGAAGGCGGACAAGCGCGCCGAGGTGCGTTCTGCTGAAGATAAATTACAGGTGCATAAAAATGGAAAGCAAGTTGGGATCAATGGCGTTTCTCATCCGGAAAAAGTGAATGGGCACGAGGTTAATATTAAAGCTCCTGCCAAAACTCGCTTGGGTAATTTTTTAGGGGTATCTCTTGAAAATGTGCGTATCCGCAAGCTGAATGCAACTGAGATTCTTGGCATAGAAAAATTTAAAACTGCGATTCGACGCTGGCTCATTGGAAATACCCGAGGTTATTTATCCGAGGACTTTGAAAGATTGAATCAATTGATTCAAAAAGAGAATGGTTGGAATTATGCAGCCCAAGCAGTTCTGGAGGAAATGGCTAAAAATGGAGGGGGATCTCGATTAACTCACAAAGAGCTTGAGGACATGCCCGGTGGCAGGGGGCTGAAGAGTCGCGCTCGCGATCATGGAGCCACTTACGCACGCCATGCTCGATTTGTCCATTCGAGGCGTGCCCGGGTGAATCGTTCAGAATTACGAGACACAAAAGAAAATAATCGAGTTCCAACTTCCCACGTCCTGCGTCCAGCTTTGATACATCCTACGCTAACTATTTCCACGGGAGGAACGATTGCCTTTGTCCCAACTTCAGTGACCCTCACTCCTGTGGATGCGGGAAGATTAAATGGCGGTGCGGAAATCATGCGCGACGTACTTCAAAATGCGATCGGTGCTGAGACGCGTCTTTTTGAACAGATTTTGGATTTTGCTCAAGTGCTTACACCGACCAGGGACGGTTCTCCAAAACTTGTGAATCAGAGAACCGTTCCTAAATCAACTGCAGGGACAGTAATCTTGGATGATGATTTATTTGCCAAGTTATTTCAATCAAAGGATGAAAAGGTCACGCTCGAAGTTCTCCGTGCCTTTCACGAAATTTCTGGTGGCAGAGAATCTTTTTTTGCAGTGGTTGTACCCAGGGACGGTTCTCAAAATTCTTTGGATCCGAAAACCGTTCATGACAATCTTGCCAATCAGCTTGCGGGGATCGCTTTGCGTCATCAAGACAAAAAACTTGCTGAAGCGATTTTGAAAAATCAGGTGATTCGATTTCTGGTTCGCGCAGACGGTCAGTCGGTGCAGGACAAAATTAATGAAACTGCGGCTGGAAGCAAATCAGGTTTAACTGTGGTGTCTGCCAGTCAGGCGCTTCTTTCTCTTGTAGCTTCGGATAAAATCATGTCTTTCTTTGTGCCGGCGCGTGCTCAGCACATGAATCCCCGGGATTTCGCCGAGGCCATGACTTACATCCTTTTAGCTGCCAAGAGCGTTGCGGATCAAGTCACGCCCAACATGAAACCTGAAGAAATCCGGGATCTTGCCCAGGTTGCAGTGGCCCGGATTTTGCCTTCGGTGCGTTTTGACGGTCGAAATTTCGTGGTGGATTCCGTGGCCAAGTTGCTTGAGGGTGTCCGGGCCATGAGTGAAACCGCCCATTTTGCGTAAAGGGCAAAAGGTACCAGGTCAGTTAAGTGACCTGGTACCTTTTGCAGGGTCTAAATTGATGAAAATGGTTTTCTTTTAGTCTGGGTTGTTTCGATTGATCACCGGCGAGAGAGCTATCGATAATGGTTTTGGCCCTAGCAAAATCGAGTTTGTGCCATCCTTGACGTGGGGTCAGGCCCTCTCTATAATTCAACTCCCTAAGCCCCTCGACGCGATTAATGCGATGAGTATGCTCGGTAGAGTGGTGAGCAAGGCCATAAATTCATTGATGGCCGCGTCGAACCACAAGCCCTTCCTGTTTAGCGGGAGGGGATTTTGTATTTTTAGAAAGAGTAACCAGAAACCAGTTCCCAGTAACCACTTAAATCACTAGCCACTAGCCGACTCATCTTTTTAGATACTGGTTACTGGCAACTGGTTACTTTGAGTTTCATTCAGGAGATTCATGTCGCTTCGAAGTATGACCGCTTTTGTCCGCTTGAGACACACGGGCAAGTTGTCCCGCTGGGGGATTGAACTGCGTTCCGTCAATAACCGTTATCTGGATCTTTCTCTTCGTGTGCCTGCTATTTTTAATGATTTTGAAACGGATTTGCGAGAACTTGTTCAGAGCCGGATTCACCGGGGAAAAGTCCTGCTGAGTATTCTGGAAGAATCTGACAGGAAGTCTGGAGATAAACCCTTTCAGCTCAATGAACACAGGATTCGCGAAGCTCTCACAGCTTTTAAGAAAATCCAGAAAAAATTTGGTCTGACCGGAGATTTTCAGGTCCGGGATCTGATGAATATTCCTGGCGTTTTTGAAATGGAAGAAGCAGGAGAAAAAGCCTCTCAGATTTGGAGCGGGCTTAAAAAATCGCTCGACCAAGCCCTTCAATTGTTTGCCAAGGCTAAAGCACTTGAGGGTGAAAAGTTAGCCCTGGATATTTCAAAAAGACTGACTAAAATCAGTGACGCTGTAAAGCGCATCGAAACCCTGAGTCAGGGAACGGCTGAGGCAGTTGCGGCACGTCTCAAAGAACGTATTCAAAAAATTTTAGAAGGCAATACCCCGGAATTGGCGGATGAAAGATGGCAGCGCGAAGTGGCTTTTTTAGCAGAAAAATCAGATGTGACTGAAGAAATTGTGCGTCTTCGAAGTCACTTGAGTCTCTTCCAGAGTAAACTTAAAAAAGGCGGCGAAGTCGGCCGTGAACTTGATTTTCTTTGTCAGGAGCTGAACCGCGAAGCTAATACGATTGGATCCAAATCGCAATCCTTTGAAATTTCAAAGGAAGTTCTTTTGATCAAAAGTGAGCTTGAGAAAATCCGTGAGCAAGTCCAAAACATCGAATAAAGAAAAGTCCGGACAAGGACTTCTAGTTGTGATTTCAGCCCCTTCGGGATGTGGTAAGACTACGATTGTTGAGCGCTTGATGAAACGGCATTCAGACTGGGTGCGTTCCATTTCAATGACCACCCGGCCAGCGCGCGAAGGGGAAGTGAACGGAACGGATTATTTTTTTGTGACAACTCAGGATTTCGAGCGCATGGATGCGCGTAATGAGCTTTTGGAATCTGCGCGGGTTTTTAGTCATTATTACGGAACGCCTCGTCTTTTTGTGGAAGAGCAGCTTGCCGCAGGCCGCGTGGTGCTTTTAACGATCGATGTGCAGGGAACTGCGAAGATCAAAAAAAATGTTCCCAAGGGAATGAGCCTTTTTACGGTTTTTGTCCTTCCTCCTTCTGTGAAAGTTTTAAGAGAGCGGTTGGAAGGGCGTCAAAAAGATCTGCCGGAAGAAATTGAGCGGCGTATCAACGTAGCTCAGGAAGAAATTAAAGAAGCCGGCTGGTATGATTTCACGGTCGTGAATCAGAATCTTGATCAGACGATCGCGGATATCGAAGAAAGTATCGATAAATTTCAAAAAGAAAGGAGCTTAGTTTAATATGCCTTATGTTCCACTGGAAAAATTAGTAACACCGGAAAAGCCAAGTATTTTCAAACTTGTGTTGGCCGCATCGCAGAGAGCGAATGAACTTGCTCAAGGTGCGCAGCCGCTTGTTCAAAGCGATTCCAAGAAAGTGTCGACTCTTGCACTTCAGGAAATTGCAGAGGGAAAGGTTTCTTATGAAGAAACCAAGTCAAAAGGAAAGAAAACTCTCTAAACGGACCATACTTCAAATCGTAACGGGGTCTGTAGCTGCTTTTAAGATCCCTGATTTGATTCAGGTCTTTCGGGAAGAAGGCGCGCGCGTGGTGTGTGTGATGACGCCTTCGGCCAAGCATTTTGTGACGCCGCTTATCTTACGCGCGATCAGCGGCAACCGGGTTTATGAGGATTTCTTTTCAACCGACACACCCTATGATGTGCTTCATACTTCGCTTGCCGAGGAGGCGGACCTCGTTTTGGTGGCGCCGGCCTCGGCCGATTTTATTGCGAAGCTTCGGGCCGGGATGGCGGATGATCTTGCAAGCTGCATTGTCCTTGCCACGAAAAAACCTGTGGTTTTAGTTCCTGCTATGAATGATCAGATGTATTCTCATCCTCTGACTCAGGAAAATATTGCCAAGTTGCGATCCATTGGCTATCACTTTGTGGATCCTGTGCAAGGGCGTCTCGTTTGTGGTAAAGAGGGCGTGGGACACATTGCTGATAACGGTTCCATTTTAGAAGTCTTGAATAAAATATTAAAGAAATCAGTAACCAGTAACCGGTAACCAGAAAAGTTATTTTTATGGTTACTTGCAACTGGTAACTGGTTACTTTTATTATGAAAATCCTAATCACCGCCGGACCTACTCGAGAGCTTCTGGATCCTGTTCGTTTTCTCTCAAATTTCTCTTCAGGTGAAATGGGCTATGCCTTGGCCCGTGAGGCTAAAAAATCGGGTCACCGGGTTACTTTGATCAGCGGCCCTGTCTCTCTTCCGCCTCCTTCGGGTATTCGATTGATTTCCATTGAATCTGCATTAGAACTCAGGAGGGCCTGTCTCAGGGAATTTCCACGCCATGATACTTTGATTATGTCAGCTGCTGTTTGTGATTTTACTCCGCTCAAAAAAGAGTCTCAGAAAATATTGCGATCAGGAGTGCTTCATCTCTCACTTAAAAAAACACCGGATATTGTGGCCGAGATTGCCCAAAAAAAGAAATCAAAGGTTGTGATTGGCTTTTGCCTTGAAACCAGCGACTGGATTCGTAAAGCAAAGCAGAAATTGCTCCGTAAAAAGCTTGATGGGATTGTTGCTAATTATTGCAATGAGCGCTATCGACCTTTTGGCAATCAAAAGGTTCATGTTGCGTTAATTGATAAGTCTGGGGTATCGCAAGAATTTCGTGATCAAGGAAAACAGCAACTTGCCCGAAGGATAATTGTCTGGATGGAAGGGCTTGCAACTTTGTGACACATCGCGTTGCGGAATGAATAAAAACAAATTATAATGAGTCCTATTCTTGCATTCATCTTTTTAATGAAAAACTGAGGAGGGTTTTGACGTGAACAAGGGAACTCGTGCTCTAAGCTGGTTAATGCTTGTATTTATTTTAGGTTCAGGATGTGCTACCGAAGGGGGCGGGTTATCGGAACGTGAAACCGGTGGCCTTTTAGGAGCCGGAGCAGGTGCCGGACTCGGCGCTATTATTGGAAATCAAACAGGTCATGCTGGTGCTGGAACGGCCATTGGGGCTGGCGCAGGTCTTTTGGCCGGTGCCTTGATGGGCGAAGCCAATCGTCGCACCAAAGAAAATGCAAAGAGAGAAATTCGTCAAGAGCTAATGCAAAGTCAGTATCAACCGCAGTATGCACCGCAACCCTATGCTTACGGTCAGGCACCTGTTCAACAGCAAGCTCCTGTGGCTCAGCAAGCGGCTCCTCAGGAAGTGCATACCAAATATAATCCCAGGACGGGACAGACTTTCCCTGATCGGTATAAGTATGATCCCAATACAGGGGAAGAGTTGCAATATTTACGATAAGTTTTCAAAGTAACCAGTAGCCAGTTACCAGTAACCAGAACTAAGATTCAAGAAGTCACGAAAAGTTTTTTTACCTGGTTGCTGGATACAGGTTTCTGGTTTCTTTTTTTACGTTTATGGCGCGGTAGCAAAGTGGTAATGCATCGGTCTGCAAAACCGATATACGGCGGTTCAATTCCGCCCCGCGCCTCATTTGATTGCGGAGTTCGGAATATTGAGTTCGGAACAAAAACGGCATATCTCTAGAATTCTAATTTCGAACCCTAAATTCTACATTATAATAACCGCATCTGATTTGCAGTATGACTTCTGCGCCCGGGTGGCGAAATGGCAGACGCAACGGACTTAAAATCCGTCGGGAACTTAAAAGCCCGTGCCGGTTCGAGTCCGGCCCCGGGCACTCTAAAGGTACCAGGTCAGTTATGTGACCTGGTACCTTTTGGATTCGACAACCTTCCAAAAGCTTCAATTCTATGATAAGGCAATAAGCCGCTTTCAAGATCCTACATCTACACTTCTAGCATGAGCTATCTTTAGCTAGCAAATGATCAGTCTTTAAAAAATCTTAAGCTTTTTCTTAACTAGTTATATTTATTATACTTATAACTTTTGACAAACTTAATTAATGATGTTAAAATTTTCTCATCTAAAATCACAGTGTATAATTTAGCTGTGCGCTAAAGCTGGTCTGTTCGGTTTAAAATTAAAAAAAATTTATTTCAGGAGATTCAAATGAATCTGAAAAATTCCAATTTGAAAAAGACAACCGGAACGCACCGTTTTCTTGCCGCTGCTGTTTCGGTTTTTTTATTTTTCAACCAAATTATTCCTGCCAGCTTTGCGGAAATTCAAATCAATAGTGATAATGGTACACGTGAGCGCGTGATGCCTGTTGTTTCAGTGACAGCTCAGTCCAGATCCGCAAACTCAGCAACTCAAACCGGAACTGATGTTGATCAGAATTTTTTTTCTGCCAGCGCAATATCCAAAGCAACAAATGTTTCCAGCACTTCGACATCATCCTCAACTCAAACATCAACTGGAGCAAATGTGGTTGTTGCCACATCCAAAACTAAATCAGTTACTGCAAGTCCGACCGCAACAGCAACTTCAACAGGCACGACCGTTTCATCTAATGGAAGTGGTGCAACCTCTGGAAGCGCAACTGTTACGCTTTCTTCAGGAAATACTGCCGAAGTTGTTCAAGGTACAAATATTATACGAGCCTCATCTGCTGAGTATTTGCCTTTAGATCTGCAATCAGTGAATGATCAAGTGATGGCCTATGCAGCGGCTTCAGCTACCGCCACAGCACCTGCAAGTCATGCTGCGTTAGCGTCTACAACTTCTTACACGCAATTACCTGGAAATCCAGCCTTTTCCTATGCAGCTTCGCAAGTGAAAGATAAATGGCCTGAAGGAAAAATTAATGTCACAAGAAATGAAGGGGATACTTACCACATTGATTACGATGTCAGTAATAAAGGAAGCTTCGCCTTTGCTTATATCGATTACGGAAAAAATCCTGCAGATTTGAGCACACTAGGAGCCATCTCCTTTGAAATCAGTTCCAATAATCCTTGCGGTAATAAACGCTGCATTAAGATTGAAATTCAAGATGTCAATAAAAACAAAGCAGCGTTTTATCTTTCCGGAGTTACCTCAGTGCCCAGTTTGAAAAGGATCCCATTAGATTGGGCTAAAAGTAATTTAAATCCCAAACTCGATTTGAGTGCAATTACTCAAATTGTTTTTGTTATGGATAAAACTACAGCTTATGACAATAACAAACCGATTGGATATGTGGATATCAAGCTCGGGGGACTTTCCTTTATTACTTCCGGACAAATTGAAAATTATGATGCCACTAAAGTCACTGCGCTGAACGGTGCTACGATGGACTGGTATGCCGCTTCTGTTTTAGGAAAGGACGAGGCGGATATTAATGGAAAGATCGATGTCAGTATCAATACTTTTGATGAATATGTGCTGAGTTACTCGTTTCCCGCTGATCAGTCTCAGGAGGAAGATGATTTTACAGTCGCGCAGATTTCCGCAGGTAAAGGATTTTTTCCTGTGGACCCGAATCCTGTTTTTTCCTATCAGCAAATTCCAAATCCCCGCAATAGTTTTACCATGCAGCTTAAAGATTTGAACCAATCTCAGTATCCCACCTTGGGAAGTTATGTCCCAGGAGCTGTACGCACATACAACATTTACTACAAAGATTCGGTTGCTGATGAATGGACTTTGGCGGCTGAGGATGTCGTTGCGAGCATGTCGGGTGTGACCACGTGGAAAGATCCATTGCCTTCATCCGGCGCCATGCGTCTTTATAAAGCTGAACCCATTGCTATTGATGCCAGTTTTGAGGGAACGCCGGTTGATCTTGGAAATGAGTTTGTGATTGGTCTTCAAGGTTCTAAGGATCAACAGCGAATCAAGGTTGAGTTTGTGGATGTCTTGAATCACAAGTTTGCGTACTATGCGGATCTCACCAAGGAAAAGAAAAATTACAAATTTTCTCTAGATCCTGCAAAACTTCCCAGAGATTTTGACCGCACCAAAATTGCTTATGTCAATTTGGTGATGGATAAAACCCAAAGTGGGGAAAGCGGAAAGGTTACCGTATTTTCCAACGGCGTTACCGTGGTTCCGGATTATGGAGGTGAGGAAAATATCAGTCCAGTAGCGCCTTCTTTAGCGTCACTTCAATCTGTAAAAAAACTTTCATCCACAGACTTTGTCAATGAGCCTCCGATCGCAGGGGTCAGTGATCTGACTTCTCTTGGTCCGGTTTTGGGTGAGTTGGAGCCTTGTAAGCTTGCTCAGGATCCCTGTCTTCCTGGAACAGGAAGTTTGAATATCATTTCCAACTTGCTTCAGTACAATCAAAATCATTTTAGTTTTGATTTTGATCTCAAGAATGGCGTGGGCGCTAGGTATTGGGGCGGGGTGTCGCTTCCTTTTGAGACGGATGAGGATGGAAATATTAAGACCATGAATTTCTCCGAAGGCCCATTTGTTTTTGGTGTCAGTGCCACGGGGACTCAAAAAATCAAAATTGAGTTTGAAGATTCGAACGGTAAAAAAATCTATATTCCTCTTTCTAATATATCTACAACCACCAAAAAAATATCTTTAAATCGTGCCGCGTTAGTGGAATACATGGGTTATGAAAGAATTTCTGATTTTGATCCTGATAGCGTGAAACAAATCAATTTTATTATTGATGACGTGCGCGCAGGAAGCAAAACAGAAACGGGTACTATCAATATTCAAACCCGAGGTCTGAAATATTTTCCTCCAGTGACGGGCGTTACGACAGGAACGACCTCACCTTTGACCGGAAGACCCAGTGTGGGTTCAATCACTGGAAGTGTTGCGGGATCTGCCAGTGCTACGATTATTGTTAAGCAGACTTCACCTAGCTCTGCGACCCTTGATTACACTTTTCCAGCTGCGGATGATGATGATTTTGGCGGACTTACCCTGGGCACGGGTTTTATTACTGAAGACGGAAAATTTATCGGCGCTAAGAATGGCGAAAAGTTTATTCGTGACCCCAATAATCCAGGGAAACTAACACTTGCTCTCCAGTTGAACTCCCTGGCCACTTCTTCTAAAAAAGCAAAAGCAGAATTTGTTTCTTTGATTGAGGGGAATCCCGCAAAGCAAATCAAAGCTATTTTTGATGTCACGATTACCAATAATAAACTTTTTTATACCTTTGATCTCAATCATCCTGCGCTTCCTGCGGGTTTTGATCCAGCTAAAATTTTTGCGATCAACTTGATTGTGGATAAACCCTATGAGAACCAGGCTAAAGTGGAGAAGGGATTCATTACAGTTGAAGTGCAGGGACTCAAATATCTTATTCCTGGTGTAGCAACAGCAGATCCTGTGACCGTGCTTCCAGGATATCCTGCGGTCAATACTATTAAAGGAAATGTGATTAATGAAAACGCAAGTGACTTCACTTCGATCGATGCGCTGAACCAAAATGGCAATGGAGTTCAGTTTAAATACGAGATTGCGCCTGAAGCCAATGATGATTTTGTGGTTGGTCAAGTGAGTTCCGGTTTCATTGATGATAAAGACGGCTATCAGTTTAAAGGCAAGACCGTGTCTTTGAATGAGGCTGTCATTGGACTGAGCGGCACACCGGGCAAACAAATCAAGGTTGAGTTTGTTTCTGCAGTTTGTAGCTCGGTTACCAAAAAATGTGAAGAAAAAATTGCCGAGTTTACGGTCACGCTTACTTCTGGAAATCAGAATTACCGTTTTAATCTTAAAGACGCCAACATTCCCACAGGGTTTGATCCTAAAGCCATTTATGCCATTAATTTTGTGGCGGCAAAAGATGCTTCTAAGAAAGACAAATTAGAATCCGGATTGATTCAAGTGGCGCTTACCGGATTGATCCCTGTGGCTGCGACTGCAGCTTATGATCCTGCAGCTTTGACATCCGTTCAGAACTTGCCTGCAGTCGGAGGATTTTCAAGTTCAGTTAAGAGCGTGGATGACGCTGATGGAACCATTGAAGCCAAAACAACATCCCTTAACTCTCTCAGTGTGGATTACACGATTGCGGATGATAATGATTTTGTGGTGGCTCAAATTTCAAATGGCGAAGTTGCTGCGAATGTGACGCAAATCGCGAATCCTATGAATGGATTCGAAATGAAATTTGACAGAATCGAAGGGATCGATAGTTACCAGATTTTTTCCAAAACCAGTCTTTTTGATGCATGGTCAGTTGCAGGAGTAACGACGAGCCAGGTTTGGAAAGATCCGAATCCTAATACGACTGCCCGTTTTTATAAAGTGGTTGGCATCAAGACTCAGAATCTTGGGACCGAATTTGTAACCGCGCTTTCTGCAGATCCTAAAAAAGGCACGGTGCCTGTCCAGGTGAAGTTTGAATTTGTGGATATCAATGGAAAAATTGCGATTTTTACGGCCTCAGTTGATGCCACGGTTCGCAATTACAAATTTAATTTGACTGGTAATAATGTTCCGGTTGGGTTTGATCCTACCAAAGTGACCTACATTAATCTTGTGATGGATCAAAAACTTTCTGGGAAGAGCGGGAAGATTAATCTTGAGCTGAATGGCGGTTTTACCCACGTTCCGGATTATGGCGGCGCTAGCAATAAAACAGAAACTGATTTAAGCGCTTTTAACGTTCAGCCGGGAATCCTTAATGAAGCAAGTGGAATTATTTCTGGCTCAGCGGTTGAAGTGAGTCCCAAGATCACGCAAATCCCAAATCCAAGAAATTCCTACGAGCTGAAATTTGAAAAAGATTCCAAGATCGAAAGTTATGAAATTTATTATCAAAATAATCTGACAGGTCCTTGGATTTTAGCCACAACCACAACGAGCAATGTGTGGCGTGATCCGTCTCCAAGCACATCGGGTATGCGCTTCTATAAAGTCGTGGGAAAACAGGATTCAGGTTTTCAAAGTGATACGTCACAGGTGACTGCGGTTTATGACCGGACAAATAAAAATGGTTTCAGCGGAGTCATCTTTGTGCTCGGTTCGGATTCTACTCCTGATGATGAAAATAAGGCGCTTGATAAGTTTGTTGATATCAGTTCACTGCCTTCCGGAGAATTGGTTTTCAAAGTGGATGGGGTTACAAAAATCCGCGTATCTGTGAGTGATGACAAGGTTGTGGGTACGAATGCGGACGGAAGTAAACAGTACCGGAGTGTGACGCTTCAGTATAACGTGACTTCCACCAAACCTTATGTGGTGATCGATGCAGCGAAATTGTTGGCTGCGAATCCTGATTTTAATG
>CAZOOM010000002.1:14270-32485 GCA_964581425.1 uncultured bacterium
TGATTGATCAGAACACGGTGGAGCAAAAAGGGACGCTTAAGGTGACGAGTAAGGGATTAGTGAACGTGCCTGATTATGGAGGAGTAGGGAGTGGGGAGTTGACGGACTTAACGGCGTATGAAGTGCAGCCTGGAGTGTTGAATGGGTTAGGAGGAGTGACGAAGGAGAGTGATTTAATTCAGGAAGGGACGAGTGGAGTGAATTTGGCGTATGACCGAACAGGGAAGAGCACGTACGGCGGATTAATATTAGTGGTTGGCTCAGATACGAATGATGACAAGAAGCTGGATGTATTTCGAGATATCAGTGCGAAGGGTCTGGTGTTTAAGGTAGAAGGGGTGAGTAAGATTCGAGTGAATGTGAGTGATGATAAGGCAGTTGGAGAGAATGCAGATGGGTCGACGAAATACCGGAGTGTGAATTTAGATTTCAGTGTGACGGCAGGGACGCCTTATGTGGTGATCGATGCAGCGAAATTGTTGGCTGCGAATCCTGATTTTAATGTGAAAGGGATTTCGAGTGTAAGTTTTGTGATTGATCAGAACACGGTGGAGCAAAAAGGGACGCTTAAGGTGACGAGTAAGGGGTTGAGAGCCATACCTGATTTTGACACTCAAACATCGGGAACTCTAACCAATTTTACGAGTTACGATGTGGAACCCGGAGAAATGGATAATTCCGGAATTATCAGTAAGTGGAATGCAGATACTGACAGTTTTGAATTTGAATACAAAGTGACTGGCAATGAATTTGGCGGCGCGATTTTAGTGATCGCGGATGACAAGAAAAAGAAAAATGACAGCGGCGAATTAGTGGACGGTCAGGACGGCTATTTGGAAAGCGGCTTCTTCAATTTGGAAAATGAAAATCTAGTTTTTCAATATGAAGCCATCAGCAACAAAAAACTTCCTGACGAAATTGAAGTGACTGTGACCGATAGTGTGACTCAGAAAAAAGCTGATGGAACAGATATTTTGGTGGATGGGAAAGCTCAGTATCGCGGAGCACGCATCCGGATTAATTTAAAACCAGGGCAACCTTTTATCGTTATTACCAAAGATATGTTGAAAGCTGCTTTGCCGGATTTGGTAACATCGGAAATTACGACCATCAGTTTTGTGGTGACTAATAAATCCGAGCCAGCGGAAGGCGGGATCCGCTTCCTTGGAAACGGATTTACTTACGTCCCGGATTTTGAAGGCCAGCCCTATGATCCTTCTGTTTTGACTCAATTGGCGGGGACGCCTGGAATCAGTGCTTTTGGAGGAAATACAAGCGATGGAAAACCTGAGGGAACTGTGGATCTTGAACATCCCTCTCTTGACGAAATTAGGTTTGAAGCGCACCTGCCTACGGATACGAGTTTTTCCTATGCGGTTGTCAGCACAAGTTATTTTGATGAGGCCGGAGTATTTCAAGGAACCCCGTTTTCGTTTGGAAATCAGCTGATTTTTGCCGCTAAAGGCTCCGAAGGAAACCGAGTGAGAGTAAAAGTCATTGATGTTAATAACAAAAAAGTGGTTTTTAACTTAGCACTTCAACCCTACTATCAAAACTTTGTACTGGATCTTTCTCCAGGGAAAGTTCCGGAGGGTTTTCAAAATACCGCGATTGCGCAGATTATTTTTGACCAGGATAATAATCTTGTGAAATCAGAACAGGGCAATGTGATGACCCTCCAGCTTAAAGGGGTCAAATATGAACCGCCTGATTATGATACTCAAGGAGAGCAAACAAGAGCCGCAATTTTGAAGGCGGGGCTAGGCTACTTCGAATCAGGCCATGGTGTGGATGCTACCAGTCATCTTCCTTATGACCGGTTGGATACAGCTGGAAATGTCCCGGCAAACGCGAAAACTTCGCAGCCTGGATCCATTGGATATTATCTCCAGCTTTTGGCAGAAGTTTCCATGGGCCGTTTGACTTGGACGAGTAAATCTAAAGATCAGGCATTGGCTGAAATCAATGCGGTGATTGCCAAACTTACTGAAATCCAAAATAGTGCCGTGGCCTGGAACGGACTTTTGCCCACTCTGGATTTGAGTAATCCGGCGAGCATTTCACGTTTGAGAGGATCGGATATTCTTTTTGGGGATAATGCGAACCTGACTCAAAGCCTTGCGACGGTTGTCGGAACACTCAGAAAGTATCCTTTCCCAGCAGACAAACAGTCGCTTATTGATTCCATTGTTGCACAGATCGAAACGTTTTTAGATAAGCAGGAAGTGGGTTATCAGCGGCTTGTCAATTCCTCCACAGGATTTTTTGCGCGTGGACTGAATTTGAGCACGAGCCAGCTCTTGAGCGGAGATATTGATTATTTGCTCAATGAATATCGTTCAGCTATTGCGTTTCTCCAAGTAAGATACCGCGGGATTCCAAGTTCGGTTTGGAGCAGTTTGAAAGTCTTTGCTCCTAAAAATTACACCACCTCGGATGGTGCGGTCATTGAAAATATTCCAGCGCTTTATGGATCTGCTTCCGAATATTTTCTTCCTTCTTTGAGATCAAGTGAGCGCAATTTCATTGGCTTTAGCAATGTGCTTACGAATGCGTTCTTGACTCATGCTGATTATTCAGCAAGGTTTAATATCCCTGGATTTCTTGCTTCCAGCAATTTAATTGGCGGGGGAGAATCGGATCAAATTGGGATCAGTGAACTTGCAACATCCCAAGAGCTTTTGATTTCCAATATTGGTTCGATCTATGCCCTTGCTGCCGCATATTCAGTGAACCCTGGTTTACCGGTGGTAGGAAAAGATACCACGGTTCGTGAGGCGATTCTTACGCTTCTTACAGCCATCCGGCAGCAGTTTCCTGAATTAGTGGGGACTTACGGCATTATGGATTCTGCGCGTTCGCGTAGTGAAGTGAGCGGAACCTATATTGCCACTGATGTTGCCGCAACGGTCTTGGCGCTTTCTGGATATAGTCTTCTAGGAAATGCAGCCAATGATTTTGATTACTATCTGAGCTTGAAGAAGCTGGATAAGGCCTACGGTGAACTTTATGATGCTAAATCTCAGGAACTTGAAGAGATTCAGTGGTCTGATCGTAAATCTCCCGAGGCGATTAAGATTAATGAGAAAACCGTCTCTGTTTTTGATCGTCTTTCTGGTGAAGGATCGATCAATGGATTTCCTGGTTCCACGACTTCACTTCAGGGAACAAAAATCGTTTATAACTCGCTTCCCGCGGGATCTTCTGGGAAATCCTGGAGCATGAGTCAATCTGTAGATGCAAGAGGGGCTGAGTTCTCCCTGCTTTATTCGGCAACGAAAGCACCGCAAAAAGCTAAAGTGGTCTTTTTAAATGCCGCTGGTACGAAAGTTTTTGAACAAATCATTACGCTGGCAGCCTCAGCGCAACTTCAAAATCTTACCTTTAATGTATCTGCAGAGGATGCGCTCAAGGATGTGAAGCAAGTTCAACTTGTTTTTGATAACGCATCAGGGTCTGCATCAAGCGGGGAATTTGTGATCAGTGCGATGACTTTCTTGGGTGGGCAAGCTCCCATTGATTTGAAACCAGATCCCCGATGGAAATCATTCGTTTACACGCTTCCTCAAAAACCGGTCATTACAAGCTCTGACGGCGTGACTTCGGTAAGCACTTCTGCAAAAGGGTTTGTCATGAATTACGACCTGTCCAATTCGGGATCGGCTTCGACGACACTTAGTTTTGATTCAGGGCATCCAGGAAAAGGGTGGGATGCCTCAACGCTGGTTCGTATTATTTCTGGAGTTAGTTCCGCATCGGCAAATCAAGTGAAACTTGCTTTTCATGATGGAAAAGGAAACACGGCGCTATTTGCCCTTACCGCAGTTCAAGCGGCGAGTCAATATTATGAAATCCGGTTTCCTGAAGGTTTTGATAAATCCAATATTCTTTCCATGGAATATATTGTCGATACTTCTTCGGTTAGTGATGGCGGCAAAACCGGAAGTGTGGAAATCGAGCTGAAAGGTCTGTAATTCTTTTCTGGACTTAAAAGGCTGAGTGCTTTCTGCGCTCAGCCTTTTTTGCTTATAAAAACAAAATCCCTAGCAATGAGCTAAGTCTCTTCGGCCGATCGTTAACCATCATAATAACAAACATACAGCCTTGAAACTTGGGTCGCGATAGCCCCATTGCTAGGGTATTTTGGTTTACCCTGTTACGTAGGATAATCCCATTCTGAATCATCCTAATATAAAGATAACACAAGCTACGCAGATGTCAAATCTGACAAATCGATTTAACTTGTTTAATTGTCACGAGTTAAGGCTATATTAAGATGGGCTTATGGTTTGACAAGGCCTACCCTTGTTGATATGATCAAACCAGTTTTTAGAAAATTCCGCTAAAAGGAGCTCGCAAGCTTTGAAATTTGATCCCATCGAATCCATTATCCAAGATATTGCTGCAGGCAAACTTGTGATTATTGCTGATGATGAGACCCGCGAAAACGAAGGGGACCTCATCTGCGCTGCTGCGAAGACCAGCCCTGAAAAAATCAATTTTATGATGAAGTACGGACGTGGCTTGATTTGCGTTCCCATGGACGAAGATCGTGCTGAGACGCTTGGCCTGCGGCATATGATTTCACCTTCCCGGGATTCCATGGGTACAGCATTTACCATTTCCGTGGATGCAAGGATAGGTGTCACGACGGGTATTTCAGCGGCTGATCGCTCACGCACCATAGAAGTTCTTGCCGATCAAAAATCCACAGCTTCAGATCTTGTTTCGCCTGGGCATATTTTCCCGCTCATTGCTAAAAAGGGAGGAGTATTAACACGCGCAGGTCATACCGAAGCTGCAGTTGATTTATCGCGTCTTGCAGGCCTTCCGTCAGCTGGAATTATTTGTGAAATTGTGAACGATGACGGATCCATGGCGCGTCTTCCTGACTTGGAAAAATTTGCAAAGAAACATGATTTAAAAATTGGAACCATCCAAGACCTTATTGCTTACCGGAGAAAACAGGACAAAACCGTTGAAAAAATTAGTGAAGCCAAAATCCCAACCGTTTTCGGAGATTGGAATCTCAAGCTTTACCGCTCTTTTTCAGATGGGGCCGAGCATATTGCGCTTGTAAAAGGAACATTGCATCATGGGCCTGTGCTTGTTCGCGTGCATTCAGAATGTTTTACAGGAGACCTCATTGGATCTCTCCGCTGTGATTGTCAGGATCAACTCATTGCTGCCATGGAAGCCATTGACCGCGAGGGAACCGGCGTGATTCTTTATCTTCGTCAAGAAGGTCGGGGAATTGGACTTGCTAATAAATTGAAGGCGTATGCGCTTCAGGATCAGGGTCTGGATACGGTGGAAGCAAATCAAGAATTAGGTTTTAAACCTGACCTTCGCGATTATGGAATTGGTGCGCAAATCTTGAAAGATCTTGGACTCCAGGAACTGCGATTAATTACGAACAATCCGCGGAAAATCGTAGGCCTTGAAGGACACGGACTTCGCGTGGTGGAACGTATTTCACTTGCTACGGCAAAGCGCAGTCACAATATGAAATATTTGATGACCAAGAAAGAAAAACTGGGTCATTTTCTAAATCTTTGACATGGCGCGTTATACAGGTCGACTTCATCTATCTCACGGCAAAGTCGGGATTGTTGTCTCCCGATTCAATGAATTCATCACCTCACGTCTTCTTCAGAGTGCTCTGGATACCTTAGAGCAAGCTGGAGTTCCTTCCAAAAAAGTTGATGTGGTCTGGGTTCCGGGAGCTCTCGAAATTCCTTTCTTCTGTCAAAAGCTGGCGCAAAAAAAATCCTATCGAGTTCTGATTGCTATTGGCTGTGTCATCCGAGGAGAAACCTATCACTACGAATGCGTGGCGCACGAGGCAACACGCGGTATTTCTCAGGTTGCTTTAAGTGAGGGGATTCCAATCGCAACCTCACTCCTTACGGTTAATTCTTTAGAAGAGGCCATTGACCGAGCCGGGCTCAAAGCTGGAAATAAGGGCGGCCAGGCTGCTCTTGCAGCACTTGAAATGGCTGACCTTTCGGAAAGTCTGGAGTAGTCATGCGAAAGAGAACGCAGTCGCGCGAATTTGCCCTTCAAATTCTCTATCAAAATGAGTTTAATCCCGAAGCCCTTGAGGTGGCCTGTGATGCATTTTGGGAAAGGAATCCTGACATGGATCAGGAAATTCGTGCTTTTACCAAGAAAATTGTGAGTGCGGCGCTTCTTCATCAAGACGAAATTAATCCCGTGATTGAGAAGGCGATGGAGCACTGGGATTTAACGCGTGTGGTTTTGATTGATAAACTGATTATGCAGCTTGCGGTTGCCGAATTCCTTTTTATGAAAAACATCCCACCTAAAGTCACCATCAATGAAGCGGTCAATCTTGCAAAAAAATATTCGCAGGAAGATTCCGGGAAGTTTGTGAACGGAGTGCTTGACCGTATCAGTCATTCTCAGCAGCTTTTTGGCCATGAACCAGAAAAAAAATGAGGTAGACGCATTCTGGATGCGCCGGGCACTCAGCCTTGCCGAACGGGGACGTTTCAAAGTCAGTCCTAATCCCATGGTTGGGGCGTGTGTGGTTAAAAATGGCAGATTGATCGCGGAAGGATATCACGAATGCTTTGGGGAGGATCACGCGGAAGTGAGAGCGCTTAAAGCTGCAGGCTCAAAGGCGCATGGAGCTTCCTTATATGTGACCTTGGAGCCATGCTCAAGCTGGGGAAAAACACCCCCATGCACTGAGGCCATTGTCAAAGCAGGGATCCGGGAAGTGATCAGTGGTGCAAGTGATCCCAACCCTCGCCATCATGGAAGAGCCAACTCCTTTTTTAAATCTCATAAAATTAAAATTCGCTCGGGAGTGCTTCTTCGAGAAGCGGAGGAGCAAAACGAATTTTTCTTTAAGTTTATGAAAACCAAAATGCCTTTTGTGACTCTTAAAATGGCGCAGACGCTGGATGGGAAAATAGCTACACGATCAGGGAAATCTCGCTGGATCACGTCACCTGCTTCGCGTGAATTTGTACATTTTCTGCGCGCTGAAAATGATGCCGTGTTGGTTGGAAAGAACACTTTGTTTCAAGATAATCCACGGCTTTCGACACGACTGGATCTAGCTTTAACGCGTCCAGGAAAACCTTGGCGTATGGTTTTGGATCCAGAGGCCAAGGCTGCGCCCCGCATGCGAATTTTTTCCGGGGATGAGATGACCTTTCAAGTGATCGCAAATGAGACTTTGAAAAAGCTCGGGAAAGCTCCGCAAAAAAAGAAGCAGGGGAATTTTATCTCGGTTTCAAAAAAGAACGGCAAGTTAAATTTAAAAGAACTTCTCCAAAAGCTTGGTGAACTTGGTGTTGCAAAGCTTTTGGTGGAAGGTGGCGGGGAAACAGCGGCTTCCTTCATCCAAGAGCGGCTCGTGGATAAATTAATTTGGATTGTTGCCCCTCGAGTTTTTGGAGGAAGATCTGCTCTGACCTCGGTTGAAGGTGAAGGGGTTTCTGATCCAGACCAGGCATTTGATTTCCACTTTTCTAAAATTTATCGTTCAGGAGAGGATCTCGTTTTAGAAGCGAGGCCAAACTAAATTATGTTTACAGGAATCATTCAAAATCAGGGTTCGGTTAAAAATAAAGTTTTAAAAAACGGCCAAGTTCATTTTATTTTTGGATGGAAAAAACCTTTTAAAAATCTTCAGCTTGGCGAAAGCATTGCCGTCAATGGCGTTTGCCTTACGGTTGCAAAATTCAGCAAAACATCTTTTGAAGTGGATGTGATCAAAGAGACCCTGGAGGCTACGAATCTTGGGGAGTTGCATCAGGGCAGCGTTGTCAATTTAGAAAGATCCCTTAAGTGGGGGGATTCCATGGGCGGCCATTTTGTTTCAGGTCATGTGGATGCTTTTGGGATTTTAAAATCCATTCTTCGCCGGGGAAAAAACATTACTTTTGTCATAGCTTATCCTGAACCCCTGGATCCTTTCATTGTGCGCAAAGGTTCGATTGCCATTGATGGCGTAAGTCTTACGATTCAATCCGTACAAAAAAATAATTTTACCGTGGGATTAGTGCCTCATACCCTCAAAGAAACAAATTTAGGCGTCAAAAAAATCGGATCCAAACTTAATTTAGAAATTGATCTTATGTTCCGTTATTTACTCAACTTGAAAAAGAAGCACGGATTGCAGCTGAAGGATTTTTGGGAACAGTCTTCCTTTGGTGGAAAGTCCTCAACGCGCATCCATCTCAAGACTTTGAAAAAACAAGGATTTTGATCCAGGAGTTTTTATGAAAAAGAGTCTGTTTCTCTCAGCCTTTACCCTGATGTTTTTATTTTCCTCAAATGCTTTTGCGGATTCGGCCTACACGACAGGTGATTATTTTCGTGATATTGGAATCAAATTTTCTCGCGGTTTAGGGAATATTGTTTCCAGTCCTGCGGAAATCCCTTGTACTATGGTTTCCGATACTAAGGAGAAACAGGCGCTGGGGCTAGCCACGGGGCTGGGTAAGGGACTCGGGTTAATGGCTTACAGACTTTGGGTGGGAGTGGATGAAGCGATTACGTTTGTCATTCCCATGGAGGCTACGCTCCCTCCTGTTTGTCATGATTCTAAAAAAGCATAAGTGAGATGGTCTTGAAAAATAAAACTTGCTACCTCTTAATCGCACACGGAAGTAAGGATCATTCGGCGAATGAAGTTTTTTTTGAGCTCGTCCGTCAATTTCGTGCCATTCTTCCGGGCAAAAAAGTTGAGGGGTGTTTTCTTGAGGCTGCTTCGCCCCGCTTGGCAGAATCCCTCCAAACAGGATTGAATGAAGGCGTTGAAGTCTTCATCATTTTGCCTCTACTTCTTTTTCCTGGACGTCATGTGCAGAAAGATATTCCAGAAATTTTAGCCAACTTTCGCATGAAATATCCCGATGTGGATTTTCATTATGCGAGTCCATTAGGCATGGATCCGCTTCTTCTCGAGCTTTTGGCAAAAAAAGCAGAGCTGCTCGATCGTGTGCACCAAAAACAATCAGTAAAAAAATCAGGATTAAAATGACGGACTGCGGCCCGATTCTTCCTCCTTTTTCAAAACACATCTTTGTTTGCGTGGGGGACAAGTGTGCAAAAGCTGGGCAGGGGGAAGCAGTTTACGAACATCTAAAAGAGCGCATTCGATTGTCAGATTATCATTCAGGGCCTCAGCGGATTCACCGGAGTAAAACGACCTGCTTAGGGGTTTGTTCCCACGGTCCGATTGCTGTGGTATATCCTGAGGGGTCTTGGTATCGAAGCCTCGACGTTTCCAAGATGGACAGGATTTTTGACCAGCATTTAATCCAAGGCAAAAAGGTTCAGGAGTTCAGTTTTCAGCCTCTCGATAAGCAGTTAAATGATGATTCTAAAGATCAGTAATGCCATGGATCGTATGTTAGAGATTCATGTTGCTCGCGGTGATTCACCTTTCTTTTTCTCTCTCAGGGTCAATGACTCCTGTCAATCTTGGCTAAGAAAAATCGATTCAGGATTTCAAGCGACGTGATCTCGGCCTAATTTCGGTCTTCTCAAGTTTTCCCTTGCACCACTCAATGAAACGCAGGAAATGATGGTTCAAGCGCCTATGCGCAGATAAAATCATGAAATAAGTCAAGGTTAGCACAGAAGATCGATTCTTGTTTCTTGACTCCTTTTTTTGCGATCCCTATAATGCCCTGCATCTTACATTGTGATGGACCAATCTTAAGGAGATCTATGGAAGGCACTCCGTCGGGAAGCACAAATGCATCTCGTGATCCAGAAATAGAAGACGCTAAGTTTTTTTCAGTCATTGGCTATATCAGTGTTTTATGTTTTGTTCCTCTTCTTTTAAAAAAGAATAACAGTTTTGCACAGTTTCACGGTAAGCAAGGGCTTGTGCTCTTCATCCTTGAAATTGCTGCCTCTATTTTAAAAATTGTCCCTGCTTTGGGGGACTTAGTATTTACAGTCGCTTTTGTGGTTTTTGGGATCCTTTCTTTGATCGGCATTGTCCGAGTTCTCATGGGAGAACGATGGGAAATCCCAGTGATTTACGATATTTCGAGCCGAATTTCGCTTTAGCATTTCGGGAAGGATGAGGTTGTTTTATCATGCTGCTAGGTCATAGAAAAGCAGTGGAAGAAGACCAGGACAAGAACTGGTGTGTCGTTCTCAATGCCCTTGAAAACGAGATTGATCGAAAGCGGGTCAGCCAAAAAATCTCAGAAATCTTCTCTCTTTCAACCGAAGAAGCCAGTGATCTTGTTCGCAGCACTCCCATAATTCTTCTTGATCATCTCAGCAAATCCATGGCCGACCGGCTTAAAGGCTATTTTGCCACTTTTGGAGCCAATCTAATTTTATCCAAAGATACGGTCTTCAAAAGAAAATGTTACCGAACCGTTTGGCCGCAGGCTCCCAGTCTTTCATTTTTACATTCTTGGAATGATGGGCTTCCTTCAAAAGAACTCATTCAGGATACGACTTCTCATGAGGCCATGAATCCCGAGCAAGCGCTTGATGAAATTCGAGCCATGATGCATGAGCGTATTCGAAAAAAAGAAATGAGCGGTATTCCTTCCAAAATGGAAATTCCTCTGCCCGGATTTGCTCCAAGTCAAAAAGAAATTGTTCCTGCAGCGAAGGAGCCTCAACCAGCTGAAAATGTAGCTTCTGTTGAAACTCATCCCACGGCGCAAGAAAAACAACCCGTGGATTCTTCTCTCAATAAAGATGCTGCGGCACCAGTAATCCAGCCCGAAGCGGTTTCCTCAAATGAGCAAGAGCTCAAAAAATCCCTTGAGGAGATGGAGCAAAAATATCAGAAAATTCGCTCAGATTATGATCAGGTGCAGAAACAATTTCGAGGAGAGATTTCTCTTGCTCAGCAAGAAGGGGAGCTTTTAAAAAAGAAATTAGAAGAAGTGCTTGCTCAGTTTCAGCAAGGTGAAGAGGAGCGTAAACGACTTATCCGTTTTGCGCAGGAAAAGGAATTAACCTATCAACAAATCAGTCAGGATCAGCAGGGATTTAAAGAACAAATGCATAAGGATCAATCCTCAATGACTTCCGGGCTTGAGGATTTGCGTCGGGCGTTTAGTGAAATCAACAAGCGTCTCGATTACCTGGAATCTGAAAAAATTAGAGTTGAAAAACAGTTGATCGACCAAGCGGGACAAATTAACGCCTTTGAAAGAAAAGTAGAATCTATCGAAGGGCGCTTGGGAAGCTTGGCAACGCGTGAGGAGTTTAAAGAGCACGTTGATTCTGAGATGGAAAAATCCATGGCCCAAGCCCGGGAATCCTTTATGGATTCTGCGCGAAAAGCGATTTCTGAAGTTGCAGCCACAGTCCCTCAATCAGAATCCAAGCCCGAGCCTTCCGGTCTTGATGAGAAAATTACAGGCCTTTGCGTCTGGGCTGAAAAACAGCAGGATGTGCTAGAAAAGATTTTAAAATTTCTTCTTATAAGGGAAACTCAAGAAGCTACGGCTGTTGAGAAGCCAGCAGTTCAAGCTCCTGAGCAGCAGAAAAGCTGGAACCGGAGCGAACATGAAAAACAATTGGCGGCCAGACTCACGGACAAAGAAGCGCTCTTAAAGCGTTTGGTCTCAGAACAGGAAGAAGTCGAAAAAGCGATTCACGAGCGTGAAGATCAAATTCGACGTATTCTTGCAGACCAGGAGAAAATCGAAAAAGAAATCATTGAAGTCCGGCAGGCTCAGCGGCAGTTTTCCCTTTTTGACCGGGCCAAGTAACCTCCCCCAAATTTCTAAGTGGTCTCATGATTGAGCTTGAGCTTAATAAAATCAAAGTCGACGAGTCTCGAAGTGAGCAGCTCATTGTTTTTCGTGAGAAAAACGGAACGCGATTTCTTCCTCTGGTTATCGGTATTTCTGAAATCCAAGCAATTAAAATGAAATTAAGCGGCATCAAACCTCCGCGACCTTTAACCCACGATCTTTTTGCCAATACACTTGAATCTCTGGGGGCTCATCTTGACCGCGTGGTCATTGAAAAGCTTCAGAATAATACTTTTTTTGCTAAAATGTTTCTTAAGACCAAAGATGGAAGCTCATTGGAAGTGGACGCAAGACCGTCAGACTGTATCGCGCTTGCAATCCGGACCGGGGCTTCGATTTTCGTGGCTGAGGAAGTTCTGGGCCAAGCTGCTGTGACTAATATTTAGTGAGTTAAAAGGGGGAAGAACATGAGTTCCGAAGTTTATGAAGTGATTGTGATTGGTGGCGGAGGTGCGGGACTTACGGCTGCGCTTTATACTTCTCGTGCAAATCTTAAAACCGCTCTTTTTGAGAAACTGACTCCAGGCGGTCAGATTGCACTTACGCATGATGTGGAAAACTATCCTGGTTTTCCAGAAGGGATCTCCGGGCCGGACATTGCTATGAGGATGGAAGAACAGGCGAAAAAATATGGCACCGAAGTTTTTTATGATGAAGTCAAAAGCATCCAAAGATCAGATAAACAATTCAATATTGTAACCTCTGGAAAAACTTTTCAGACACGCACCCTGATTTTAGCCGCTGGGGCTTCTTTTAGAACTTTGGATGTTCCTGGAGAAAAGGTTCTGACGGGCCGCGGTGTTTCTTATTGTGCGACTTGTGACGGAGCCTTTTTTAAAAGTAAGGAAATTGTTGTTGTTGGTGGAGGTGATTCCGCGTTGCAAGAAGGAATCTTTCTTACGAAGTTTGCTACCAAGGTGACAATTATTCATCGCCGTGACAAGCTGCGTGCCAGCTCGATTCTTCAGGAAAGAGCCAAATCGAATCCGAAGATTCAATTTATTTGGGATACTGTGGTTGAAAAAGTTTTAGGGGATAAAAAAGTTGAGAGTTTAGAGATCAAAAACTTAAAGACCAATCAAGTGACTCCTTTTAAAACGGATGGAATTTTTATTTTTGTGGGGCACAATCCAAACAGTGATTTTGTGAAAGATCTGGTAAGGGTTGATGAGCATGGATATGTACTGACCAATGCGGATCTTGAAACCTCGGTCCCTGGAATCTTTGCTGCAGGTGAAATTCGTAAAGGAGCTGTGAAACAGCTTGTGACTGCCTGCGGAGAAGGTTGTCAGGCTGCTTTATCCGCTCAGCATTATCTTGAAAACGCGTAATGGCTCTGCGGATTTTTTTGTTTTAGGGCTTTTGGGAATTCTTGGCTGCAGCCCTTCAGGGATTTCTGAAAAAAAAACCCGTTTAAAAGCCAAATCCCTCCAAGTAGCAGATTTCACTCTCCCTGTTTTGGGTCACCCTAAGGTTTCTGTAACTCTTTCTGACATTGCTCAAGATCATTCCGTGCTTTTGGTGTTTTGGGCTACTTGGTGCCCAGAGTGCTGCAAGGAGACCGTCCAGCTCAATGAAATTTATGATACATGGACTCCAAAGGGGCTTAGTGTTTTAGCGATCAATGTGAAGCAGGATGAGGTTTTAGTAAAGAAATTTATTCAAGAAAACAAGCTCAGATATCCTGTTCTCCTCGACAGAAAATCCGAAGTTGCTTATCAGTATCAGGTGGATGCGCTGCCTACCGTGATCCTTCTTGCCAAAGGCGGAAAAATTCTTTATTATGGCTTCCGCTTGCCGAAACGGCTCGAGAATTATCTGAATTAAGGAGGAAAATCAATGGATCCTCAGGATAAAAATTTTGATCACAGTATGTTTCATCTTGTAGAACTTTTGAAGAAGTTGATTTCTCAAATTCCCTTTCGAAATCAAAAAGAAGCCTCCCAGTTTCAATCAAAAGATCCGAACGTTACCATGAATTTTTGCTTTTTTAATTTCCTTCCGATGAGTCCTGAAGATATGGATGAGCTTGAGGAAATCTACGAATCTTTCATGAAAGATCCCGAGGAGCTGGCGGGGGAAATGAAATCCGAGCTGACATCCGCGGATCTTGAGTTTTTGCGCCGTAACGGCATTCGTTACTAATTCTGTCATGGCTGCCCGTGTAAATAAAAAGTGGCAATCTTTTTCTCTCTCCATTTTTTTATTTCTGCTAGGTTCGCCACTTTCGATTCTGAACGCAGCAGCGCCTACTGAGCCTTATGATCATTCTGGCTTTCAAAAAATCCTCACCCAATTCGTAAATGAAAAAGGGGAAGTGGACTATCAAGGGATCAAAAAAGATCCTGCTCTCCTTGAATCTTATTTAGCGAAAGTAGCTAAGTTAAACCTGCAAGAAGTAAGACGAGAGTGGCCGCGAGAAGAAAGGATGGCACTTTTCATAAACCTTTATCATGCAGGTGTCATGAATGCCGTTCGGAAACATTATCCTGTGCGTGAGATGAATGATATTCCAAATGTATGGGAAGAGACCTCGGTTAAAATGGGGCTTCGCGGGCTGAGTCTAAATCAAATTCGACAACATGAATTGATTGCTGTTTTTCACGATGGGAAAATTGATTTAGCGTTGTCGTGTGGAGCTCGTTCGTGTCCCAAGCTTTCGCGCGAAGTTTTTACAGGGCCAAGAGTTGAGGGACAGCTTTTTCTTGCAGCTCGCTCCTTTGTCAATGATCCGACGCTCAACAAAATCATTCCAGGGAAACGGAAAATAGAAATTTCGCGTCTTTTTAAATGGTATGCGGCAGATTTTAATTTGGATTTTGGGGTTTTTGAAAACGATAAAGGATTAGCTCCTCAAGATTATGCCGTGCTTTCCTTCCTGGCATATTATTTAGAAGACGCAGACCAAGTAGCCACCTTGGAAGAAAATAAAATTAAGATCCGCTACTTGCCTTTTGACTGGAGCCTCAACGAATGGGTCAAGAAGCCTTAAAGAAAATCAGGGCTGCCTGCGTTCAGATCAGTGCAGGATCTGATTGGCGAAAGAACCTAACTTCATCCATCTGTCTTGCCGAAAAAGCTGTTCAAAAAAAAGCACGTCTGATTGCTTTTCCAGAGAATTTTTTGTGGCGGGGATCGAGTCGGTATTTACCGGTCATTGCGGATGCAATTCCCCGCACCGCGATTCCATTCTTTCAGCTCTTTGCAAAGCGAAAAAAAGTCTTTCTTCTTTTAGGGAGCCTGATTTTTCCTTCACGTATCAAATCAAAATTTAGAAATATATCTATTTTGATTTCTGATCAAGGGAGAATTCTGGCTGATTATCAAAAGAAACATCTCTTTGATGTCCATCTCCACGGGCTTAATATTCGTGAGTCGGATTATTTTCTGGCTGGAAAGAAGCATAAGTTTACAAATATCTTGGGGCGACCTGCAGGATTTTCGATTTGTTATGATCTCCGTTTTCCTGAACTTTATCGCGATTTAAGTCGGCGTGGGTGTCATTTGTTCTTTGCTCCTGCAAATTTTACTTATAAAACAGGCGAGGCTCACTGGGAGACTTTGATCCGAGCACGGGCTATTGAAAATCAGGCCTTTGTTCTTGCTCCGGCCCAGTGGGGGAAGAATCCGGATACAGGCGTTCGAAGTTATGGACATACGATGATTGTGGATCCGTGGGGGCGTACGCTTGATTCTCTGGGCTCTCAGGGCCAAGGAATCGTGATTTCAGATCTGGATTTTAAAGACCAGGAAGCCCTTCGACGGCAATTTCCAGTGCTTCGGCATTGATAAAGCCGCTACTAAATCACTATAACTCAATGATTTACAAAGAGTTACGCTTCCTAATAAAACCATTGACACAGGGGGGTACCATTCGTAATATATGGCCCTGCTTTAACTTAGAAAAAATACCAGTAAGCATTCGGAGTGATCATGCCGCATTACGCCATTATTGAAACAGGCTCTAAGCAATATTGGGTGGAGCCGAAAGACGTCATCGAGGTCGAGAAACTCGAGGTCGGAAATAAAAAAGAAGTGATTCTCGATCAAGTCTTGCTTGTCCGATCAGAAGACAAGATTGAAGTGGGAGCTCCCATTATTAAAGGGGCCCAGGTCATTTGTGATTATTTGGGTGAAACTCGAGGCGAAAAAACTTTTGCTTTGAAATATCGCCGTCGAAAAGCATCACGTACCAAAAAAGGGCATCGTCAGGATTTTACGAAGCTCCGGGTCAAAGAAATTAAAATCTAGTTTATTTCAGGAGAAGTAGAATGGCACATACCAAAGCACAGGGAAGTACACAGAACGGTCGCGACTCCAATTCGAAACGATTGGGCGTCAAGGTTTACGGCGGCCAGCAGATTCGCGCAGGAGGCATTATCGTTCGTCAGCGCGGTTCTCGCTATAAGGCAGGAACGTTCGTGGGTCGTGGAAATGATTTTACACTTTTTGCAAAACGTGACGGTGTTGTGGAGTTCAAATCAAATCGTACTGTAAATATTATTCCAGCCAATTAATCCAAAGTTCGATGAGGGGTCTGATCTTTTTTCTTCGGAAAACAGGTCAGGCCCTTTGACTTTTTAGGGAAGCTTATGTTTGTTGATACGATTCACTTATTGCTCCAAGCCGGTGACGGGGGAAAAGGCTGCGAAAGTTTTTATCATCGATTGGATCACAAATCATTTGCTGACGGCGGTGATGGTGGTGACGGCGGAAGCGTCGTTTTTCGCTCAGATGGTAATGCTCCGCCGATTTCATCTTTTTCTTTTAAACAGCATTTGATAGCAGATCCTGGAGCTCACGGGAAAAGCGCTGGCAAACGCGGCCGAAATGGTAAAGATTTGGTGCTTTTAGTTCCGCCCGGATCTAAAATCTTTGATCGTGAAAGAAATCTTTTAATTCGCGAACTTCTGAGAGCAGGGGAAGAAGTCGTTGTTTTAAAGGGGGGGAAAGGCGGGGCAGGGAATCAATCGGGCCGACCAGCAACTCTGGGCGAAAAGGGAAAGACTTTAGATGTTGAAATTCGCATTAAGCTGCTTTCAGATATCTTTTTTGTCGGACTTCCGAATTCAGGAAAATCTTCTCTGTTAAATAAACTGACGAATTCGAAGATCAAAGAGGAAGCCTATCCATTTACGACCATGCATCCTGAGATTGCGGTTTACAACAAATCGGATTATGAACAGATGACTTTGTGTGAACTGCCTTCTCTTTATGCCTCAAGTCATGAGGGGCGGGGACGAGGGAATGTTTTTCTCAAGCACCTTGAGGGAGCTAAGTTTGTTTTTTATGTGCTTTCTCCGGATTCAGATTTTGCTGAATCTGTTGAAGCGGGATGGGAGCTCTTGCGGAAAGAAATCGAACATTTTGATGCAAAGCTTTTGGAATTACCTTATGGTGTTATTGTAAATAAGAAAGATCTTTTGAGCGGCGGTGAGAAGTCAGCCTTCTCTGTGGGACACCGGAAAGTTCCCAAGTTTTATATTTCAGTAACGACAGGCGAAGGTTTGGATGAGCTTAAGACATTTCTTGATAGTAAGATCGATGAATGGGCAAAAGAGGTCTGATTTTTTATGGTGCGTGATCGTTTAAAAAATGTAAAACGGATTGTGGTTAAAGTAGGTACGAGCATTTTGACGTCATCGCAAGGCCGCATCTCCAAGTCTCACCTTGAACGCTTGGGACGCGATGTGCTCCAAGTCCGTGATGCGGGGAAAAAGGTAGTGCTGGTGAGTTCTGGTGCCATTGCCTATGGCATGGAAACCTACGGACTCAAAAAACGGCCTAAAACCTTGCCGCAGCTGCAGGCTTGCGCTGCGATTGGGCAGGGTAAACTGATGAATGCGTACGAGGAATTCTTCTCTCCTCGCGGAGCCATGACCGCACAGGTACTTCTTACACGTGATGGACTTGAGGTTAGAGAACGTTTTCTGGCGGCTCGCAACACCTTTGAAGAATTATTTAAAATGCAGGCGCTTCCGATCGTAAATGAAAATGATACGGTGACGACGGAAGAAATTGCTTTCGGGGATAATGACATCCTTTCGGTGCATGTTTCGCATCTGGTTCACGCAGATCTTTTAATTATCATGTCAGATGTGAACGGATTTTTTCTTCGTGATGGATCACGAATTCGCCAAGTTACGTCAGAACATGAGATTGATCATGAGCTCGTGAAGCATTTGAAAGATACAAAAAAAGAAAAGAATGTTGGCGGCATGAGAGCCAAGCTTGAGGCTGCTCGTGTAGCGATGCGCCTCGGCGTTTCTCTGATGATTGTTAATGGTCACGAAGAAGGTGTTTTGCAAAAAGTGCTTGCTGGTGAAGATGTTGGTACCATTTTTTTTGCCGAAGACAAAAAACAGAGTTCTAGAAAAGAGTGGATTGCTTTTACGGCCCCTAGAAAAGGGACTCTTTTTGTTGATGATGGGG
>CAZOOM010000002.1:32495-64211 GCA_964581425.1 uncultured bacterium
GGCGTACCTTGCGCTTCGTGAGGGTAAGAAGAGTTTGCTTGCAAGCGGGGTCAGGAAATTTAAAGGGAGTTTTGACCGATCTCAAGTGGTTGAAATCTCAAATTTAGAGGGGCGAGTTTTCGGGCGAGGCGTCATTCGCTTTTCATCGTCAGAACTTCAGCAGATCATGGGAAAAAAATCGGATGAAATATCCTCGATCTTAGGGGAAGCCTCATCGGCTGAAGTGATTCATCGAAATGATCTCTTGATTTGGAGCTAGGAACTTTTAGCGGGAAAGGGATAGCATGACAACTTCAAAAAATAATTGGACTCTCCAATTAAAGCAGACCGTTCTTGAAGCCCACAAGGCGTCCCGTGCCTTAGCGCAAATGAATGAGGACAAAAAAAATCAGATCCTTTCAGCCGTTGCCAAACGGTTGATTCAAGAAACCTCATTTTTACTTCAGAAAAATGCGCAAGATCTTCGTGAAGCAAAACGTTCAGGGCTTGCTCCAGCGATGATCGATCGGCTTACTCTCACACGAGAGCGCATCCAAGAAATGGCTGCCGGAGTTCTCTCTGTGAAAAAACTTTCCGATCCCATTGGAAATATCCAAAGTTCATGGAAGCGTCCGAATGGGCTTAAGATTTCAAAAGTCACTGTGCCGCTGGGTGTTATTCTGATTATTTATGAATCGCGGCCCAATGTGACTGTGGATTGTGCGGCCCTATGCCTTAAAAGTGGGAATGCCGTAATCCTTCGAGGCGGCCGCGAAGCCTTTCATACCAATGTTGCTTTGGCCTCTATTTTTGAGAAAACCCTAAAAGCATTTCATGTTTCAGAAGCTGCCGTAAGTTTAGTCAAAACAACGGATCGCAAAGCCGTGGATTTTCTCTTGAAGCAGGAGGATCACATTCAGTTAGTGATTCCTCGAGGAGGCATTCAGCTTATTCGAAAAGTTGTGAGATCTTCACACATTCCAGTGGTGAAACATTATCAAGGGGTGTGTCATGTCTATGTGGATGCGGCTGCGGACCTGAAAAAAGCTTCTGACATTATTTATAACGCTAAAATGCAAAGGCCTGGGGTTTGTAATGCCATGGAGACCTTGCTGGTTCATCAGAAAATTGCCGGGACTTTTTTGAGATCCATCGGAGAGCGTCTTCGAAAAGATGGATGCGAGCTTCGCGCTGATTCCCGTGCAAAACAAATTCTTCCTTGGGCAAAAAAGGCGAAAGAAAATGATTTTGGGCGTGAGTTTCTTGCGAAGATTATGGCCGTCAAAGTTTGCGATGATTTAAAAGATGCTATGGCCCATATCCAAAAATACGGATCAGGGCATACCGATGCCATTGTCACTGAAGACCAGAAAACGGCGACGCTTTTCAAGCACGAGATTGACTCTGCAGCTGTCATGGTGAATGCTTCTACCCGTTTTTCTGATGGTTTTCAATTTGGTTTTGGAGCTGAGATTGGCATTTCTACGGATAAAATCCATGCGCGCGGTCCCATGGGTTTGGAAGGTTTGACCTCGTACAAGTATGTGGTTGAAGGTAACGGTCAGATTCGTCATTGAAAGAATTATCTACCATGAGAATAGGTCTCTTCGGGGGCACGTTCGACCCTTTTCACAAGGGGCATCTTGCAATTGCGCTTACGGCGCGAAAGCAGTTTAAGCTTCAACAAATTTATCTGATTCCTGCGGCTTGTTCTCCTCACAAATTAGGGAAAGGGCCAAGGGCCTCTGCTCAGGACCGGCTGAAAATGCTGCGTCTGGCGATTAAGCCATATCCTTTTTTCAAAGTTTCAGATTTTGAGATCAAGAAAAAAGGAGTGTCTTATACAATTTCAACTTTGAAATTCTTTAGCAAGCAGTACCCTAAGGCAGAATATTTTTTTATTCTTGGGGCAGATTCTTATCGCTCGATCAAAACCTGGAAACATTATGATAAGATTCGTCAATTCTCGAGCTTGCTTGTGGCACCTAGGCCAGGTGAAAAAGTGAGGCTTTTCGATTCTCGGGATTGTTGGCTGAAAACGAAATTAGATTCATCGGCGTCCTCTCGAATCCGGGAGTGGATGGTATCGGGTGAAATTAATAAGGCTAGGAAGATGCTCGCCCGGGATGTTTGGTCTTGGATCCAGAAAAAGAAACTCTATACTTCAATCTGTCAAGGGTGATGGCGTGCAGGAATTTGCGCATCTAATTTTGGTCGTGGCTTTGCTTTGCGGGTCAGCTTTTTTCTCTTCCTCTGAGACAGCCCTTTTCTCTCTTTCAAGGATTGAAAAAGCGCGCCTCGAAAAAACAAATCCTAAATGGTTTCGATGGGTGATGTTTCATTTAAAACATCCTCGCCAAGTTTTAGGTGCAATTCTTATTGGAAATCTTTTCGTCAATACCTTGGCAGCTTCCATCGTGACTTTGCTTGCTATTCAATGGTTGGGGCATGCATGGGTTGGGTTGGTCTTGGCTATTTTTACTTGTGTGCTTATTTTGCTTGGAGAGATCCTTCCTAAAGTTCTCGCTGTTCGAAATAATGAATCGATCGCACTTCTAAATTCAATTCCTCTTGCGATTTTTTCTGTTTGTGTTTCTCCAATCTTGAAAATTATTCGATGGGTTTCAGACGGCATTGTCAGCAAAATTTCACGCGATAAATCCGGAGCGGCAGAAGGTTTCTCTGAGGAAGAACTCCAGGCTTTGGTCAAGATTGGGGAAGAAGAAGGAATTTTAGATCGCGAGGAGCGGAGAATGATCCAAAAAATTTTTGATTTTGGAGAGAGACAGGTTAAAGAAATCATGACTCCGCGTGTTAAGGTTCAGGGCTTTGACGTGGAAGAGCCGGTGGCTACTCACCTTGACCTGATTCGAGAGCATCACTTTACTCGCTTTCTTGTGTATCAAGCGTCGCTTGATAATGTGCTGGGTTTTGTCGGGGCACAGGATTATGTTTTAAGCGATCACCAGGATCTTAATTTGCTCATGAAGCAACCTCTTTTTATTCCAGAAACGAAACGGGTTGATGATTTGCTGGCCGAATTTCGAACCAAAAAGCAGGACTTCGCGGTTTGTGTGGATGAGTTTGGAGGTACGGCTGGGATCGTGACACTGGAGGATATTTTAGAAGAAGTCTTTGGTGAGTTTTACGATGAGTATTCTGAGGTTGAAAATCCTATCCGGCCTTTTGGTTTTCAAGAATATTTAGTGGAAGCCAAGATTCCGCTCAAACAAATTAATGAAGAGCTTCATCTCAATCTAAAATCAGAATCAGCCAGTACTCTCGGAGGGCTTATTCTCGAGAAATTGGGAGAGGTCCCTGAAAAGGGAAGACGGCTGGAACTTGAAGGATGTGAAGTGCGCGTGCTTGAGGTCCTCCGGCGCCGTTCCATTCAAACAGTGGTTATGAAGGTGCTGCAATGACCGAGCTCCTTTTTATTTTCTCTCTTTGTCTTTTAGCCTCAGCGTTTTTCGCAGGCTCTGAAATGGCGTTTGTGACCAGCAATAAATTGCGTATGAGGAAAAAGGCGGATGACGGCGATCCGGCGGCGAAAAAAATCGTGACTCTCTACAGCCGAAGCCAGGAATTCCTGTCCGCAATTTTGATTGGAAACAACATTGTTAATATTGTGGCAACGGCCTCTCTCACGCTTCTTTTGGAAACGTATTTTCATGTTAAAAATGAATGGGTAACTACAGCAGTTTTTATTCCCATCTTTTTGATCTTAGGGGAGATGGTTCCGAAAGATCTCGGAAGGCAGAAGTCGGAAATGTTTTTACTGCGTACGGCTTGGCTTCTCGTTTGGTTTATGGGAATCTTTAAAATCCCAACGCGATTGATCATGCAAACCATTGATCGCTTGCTGGGCCGTTTTCGATCCGTACTTCATAAGAATATTTTTGTTTCTCAAAATGAATTTCGATCTCTGATTGAAGAAAGTACTCGATCCGGGGTCTTGGACAGCCATGAACGTAAATTAATTAACACGATTCTTGATTTTGAGAAAACGCACATCGAATCGGTTATGATCCCGCTTGAGAAAGCAATTAAGGTGGAGTTTACAGCCACCGTGGGCCAGGTCAAGGCATTAGGAAAAAAACACTCTGCTCGCATGGTGTTAGTCTATGAAGAAATCCCGAGTATTGTGATGGGCATGGTGTATGTTTTTGATCTTCTTTTTGAGGGGGAAATTGATCAACCTTTGAAACAGTATTTAAGAGCACCTATTTTTTTACCATCCACAACCTCTATTGAGCGAGCGTTTTTAACGCTTCAACAAAAGCGACAATCATTTGCTGTGGTGATTAACGAAAATTCAGATGCCGTAGGCGTGGTGCCTATTGAGCGTCTGATAGATATGTGAGGAGTAGGCATGATTTTTATGAATCCAAGCAGAAGGCTGGGGGTTTATTTTTTATTTTTTTTCACAGCGGTATTTGCAAAATCCTTGCCCGTTTTAGCAACTATGCAAGACGAGGTTCTTGGGATCAGCAAAGCGGAAGTATTTCAAGCTGCTACTGATGTGGCTAATTCTTTTTCTGCGGTTCATAAGAAGAAACCGGAGAAAGGATATCTGGAGACGCAATGGAAAGAAGATTCTGTGCGTCGTTCGCGGGGCATGTTTAAAAAAATCCTCTATCAGCAGTATCAAAGACGTACACGTCTCAAAATTAATATTGATGAGATCAAAGGCGGAGTGAGTCTTAAGGTGAAGGGGGTATTTCAAGACCGTCCTGAGGGTGCCGGCGGGAATGTGCCTTGGAAAACTGTTCGCATGGATGCTCAAGATCATCGTTTAGAGCGCGAGATTTTTTTTAAAATCCTGACGCGTATTCAAGAAATCCATCAGGCGGCGATTCACGCCTCGACTGCTGACTAATTTTTACTTCCGAACTCCTTTCTCTGCTTAAGCTTCTGCGTTGTGTGCCGTTAATTCTGAATGGGTTTTAAGACATTGATTTTATCCATTTAGATTACCTTCGTGGGTTACCGAGGAGTGAAGCTTGAGAATCATCGCAGTTGCAAATCAAAAGGGGGGATGTGGGAAGACCACAACCTCGATCAATTTATCCGCAGCGTTGGCGGTCCTTCAGAAACGAATTCTTCTCATTGATATGGATCCCCAGGGACATTCTACCTGTGGATTGGGGTTTGATGCGCGCAAACTTTCCTTTAGTTTGTATGATCTCTTAAGCCCATCTGAAGATTTGAGACCTTCCATTTTTCAAGTCCTCCAAACCATAAATCCTTACTTTGATTTGCTTCCGGCTTATGAGATTCTTAGCGCGCTTGAAGAAGAACTTGTCCATTCACCGGACCGAGAGAAACGTTTGCGACATGCCTTAAAAGAGCTTTTCTTAAAAGACGCCCGATATGATTACATTATTTTGGATTGTCCGCCTAATTTAGGAACTTTGACATTCAATGCGCTAGATGTTTCTGATGAAGTCATTATCCCGGTAGAACCTTCCTTTTTTTCTTTGCACGGCCTTGCGAAAATTTCGGAAACGATTGAGCTCGCCAATCAACAACGAGAAAATCCCATGGAAGTGCATGCGCTTCTTACCTTATTTGATGCTCGGACAAGATTTGCTAAAGAAATTTTTGATGAAGTGAAGCTTCATTTTGGAGATCAGCTTTTTAAATCTGTGATTCATGAATCCGTGGCTTTGAAGGAAGCTGCCAGTGCTGGAAAAAGTGTTGCAGATTACGATCCAAATTCGAGCGGATTTCAGGATTATCTTAATTTAGCCATGGAATATTTAGAACGCGACTGGAGCCGAAAGCTTCCCGAGGAATCTTTAGGTTGGGATAATGCCGTCCGTCAAAAATTCGGTCCACGCCGTGTTCCCGGAGGAGTTCTTTTTAAGGCTGTTATTTAAGATTCCAAGTATGTAGAGATTGTTGGAGATTTTAATCATTGGATTCCTGAACTCATGGTTCAACGTGAAGAAGGTCTCTGGCAAAAAGTAGTTCCTTTGGTTCCTGGATCTTATCGCTACAAACTCATAGTGGACGGGGAATGGCAAGTGGATCCCTATCAGCCTGTTCAGACATCAAATCCTTATGGAACCTACGACTCGCTTCTTGAAGTAGGCTGAGACCATGGATTTTGAAAAAAAATTAAAGCGTGGTCTCAGTGATGTGTCCTCTCTTTTTGAAAAAAAGCGCGCAGCATCTGAGCACGCATTCTCCTCTCATGAAGCTTTAAAACCTCAGTTTCGAGGATCCCCCTGTTTTGGGGTCTTTTATCCGTCTCATCCAGAGCTATCTTCCAAGCTGATGCGCTGGCTTGCTATGAAACTGACTGCGGTGGATATGCCCATCCTAGAAATAAGAATATTAAGCACGACGGATCACCTTAAGCCAGAGACTGCGGAGGCTATTTCTGAGAGGCCATCTCGTGCTGATAGAGATCAGGTGCGGTCTTTAGTTCTGACTTGGAATCAATGGGAAGAATTCAAGACGCAGAAAAAAAATGAGCTGCTAAAACTGAATTTAGAATTAGAAGATCAAATTATTTTGCTGGATGTTGATTGGCATGATCCTCGAGCGATGGAGCTTCAAGAAATTTGTGACCTGCTCTTACTTGTTGGAAACTCTGATCAGGATAACTTAGAGCAGTGCTATCGCCAGATCAAACGTGGCAGCCAGTCGGGAAGCAGACCTGAATTTGGATTTTTGTTTCACGGCGATCGTCAATCGGACGGCGGTAGATGGCTCTATGAACACTTTTCTGAAATGGTGAGAAAACATCTTAAATTCTCCTTTTGCTGGCTGGGTTATTTAGAGTTTCTTTCTGAAAATGAATGGCCGTATTTTCAATTTTCAGCCATGCAGCTGATCCAAAATTTTATTTACGATGAGGCCCGTGAAAAGCGCAAACAAATAAGACTTACTCATCTGGAAGCTTGTCATGATTGGGTAGACCTTGAAGCCAAAAAGGGAGTCTGAATATGGCCGTACCATCTGAAGTTTTGCAAAGTTTGAAGCAAATGATTCAGGATTATCATCATGCTGTTGAAGTGCTTGCTCCAAGCGACCTCAACGCTCAAGAATGGGGTTTATTTGCGGATCGCGAGGACCGAAGCTTGCTTACTAGGATTTTTGGGAAGATTGCGGATCCAGCGGACCTGACCTTTGCGCTTAAAGATGTGCGTAAGGTATCGGCGCAATCTAAATCTCTGGCACTCGTTTATGTTTTTCTTTCTCGTGAAGAACACGCGCTTTTTTCAAAGTGGTCTGAAAATCAGAAGAAGGCAAATCTCACAGAGGGTTTATTGCTGGTGAGATTTTTTACCTATCAAATATCCCATCGCGAGCATGGCATGACGCTTCAGTTGGATGAAATTGGACGCGCTCAAATGATTAAAGACAGCGTGATCTTGGGTGCATTTGAGTGCAAGACTGCCGACTCTCCAAAGAAGGAGGAGTTGAACGATAGCGAAAAAGAGGATTTAGAGGTGATTGGTCAGGAGCTTAGAAAAATCCTCAACTCGGCTGAATCAACCCCCTCTTGAGTTTTAAGATTTATCGGACATTTCCCTTGATGTACCTAGGGAACTCTTCTATAATTGGCCCCCACTATGACAAGTCTTAAATCCAGTATCGATATCCTTCGCAAAGCCCAAGATCTCGATCGTGAAATCTACCAAGCTGGGGAAGCCCTCAAACATGGTATTCCTGAGGAGCGAGCCCACCTCAAACATAATCTTGAAAGCGAAAAAACACACCTCAAACAGCTAGAAGAAAATCTCAAAGCTGTTCAGATGAAGCAAAAGCAAAAAGAAGGTGCTCTTTCAGATAAGGAAGCGAATATTCGAAAAATGGATGGCCAGCTTTCCCAGGTCAAAACCAATAAAGAATATGCAGCGTTACAGCAGGAGATCGCGACACTTAAAGCAGACAATTCTTTGCTTGAAGAAGAAATCATTAAAATGTTTGATGAGGTGACTGCGGCAGAAACCTTAGTTAAAACCGAACGCGAACGTCTTAAGAAAATTGAACACGATTTTTCAGTGCGCGATGCCGAACTGGCAGCTAAAGAAAAACAATCTGCGGCTCAAGTTGATGAGATGAAGAAAAAGCGTGAAGAGATTCTGAAGCAGGTTTCGGAAGATGTTCGAGATCGTTACAACTTAATTATTTCCAAAAAACAAGGCCTCGCTCTTGTTCGTGTCAAAGGTGAAAATTGCGGAGCTTGTCATTATCAATTAAGACCTCAAATGTTGAATGAAGTTAGGATTTCAACCACGCTTGTGATGTGTGAAAATTGTGCACGCATTCTCTATTTTGAGGATGCTGCTGATTAACCCCTAGCAATCTTTTCTAAAAAAATTCTTCCTTTATTTTTTTTACTACCATTTTTTCTTACCTTATTTTTCTCATGCTTTTGCGCAAACCTTCCAGGGGAAGCTCATGCTCATCATTTGAGCTGAGCTCATCCTTGATACTCTCCCGAATCTCTTAGCTCTCCACTTATTTTGTATTCCACGGTAGGGGGCTAGAGGCATTTTCTGCTTTTGAACCCTCGAAGGAGGGCTTTTTCTATTTCCCTAAATAATAGCCATTGACGCTCGATTTCCCTCGAGGTATACTCCCGCAGATCGAAAAAGTGGTAGAAAGTGGTAGAAAGTGGAGAATAAATCGGGAAAAGGCGGATTGAATGTTTTACGGGGAATATGAACATTCGCTCGACAATAAAGGCCGCGTGATTATCCCATCCAAATTCAGGGAAATCTTTAAAGAGCATTTTGCTGAAAAATTTTTCCTGACCCGCGGTCTTGATCAGTGCCTTTTTGTTTTTACCGAAGAAGGCTGGAAAGCTGAAGAGAAAAAATTTCGCGACATGCCTTTTACCAAAAGAGAATCGCGCAGTTTTAACCGTCTTTTCTTTTCTGGCGCCTGCGATGTGATTTGTGACAAACAGGGACGAATTTTAATTCCTGATTATCTGAAAAATTACGGAGAGATTAAGACGGATGTGGTGATTATCGGTGTTTCTAATCGCATTGAAATTTGGGCCAAAGAAAAATGGAATCATTTTTATCAGGATAACAAAGGCCAATTTGAAGAGCTTGCTGAAAAACTAATTTCGGATTCATAACAAAATAAAGGGGGAATCATGTCGTATCGTTTTTATGCTAAGCGGGGAGTGGATGTGTTGCGCTGTGAGGGAGATCTGAGCGCCGATGAAATGATTAAGATGAAAGAGCGCTTGGCGCGTCTCATGAGCAAAAATCACCGCAAGGTTCTTCTCAATCTTGAAAGTGCACGACGTGTGGAGCTTGCGGGGCTGGGCATGCTTGTGGATCGTGTGCTTAAAGTGCGTGCTCTTCGAGGTGATATCAAACTCTGTAATGTTCAGCCGGAAGTGGTTCAAACCTTTCACCGCGTTGGTGTCGGAAATTTGATGCAGTCATTTCAGACCGAGGAAGAAGGAATCCAGAGTTTTGCAGCGGCATAAACCCGTATTGCTTGAAGAATCTCTGAGCCTGCTAGATCTTAGGGCGGGTCATGTGGCGGTTGATGCCACTCTAGGAAGCGGCGGTCATGCCAGGCGTATTGCTGAAGCTGTAACCTCCGCAGGGAAGCTGATCGGCATTGATCAAGATCCTGCGAGTTTAGCCCGATGCGAATCATGGGCAAAGCCTCTTCAGCATGTGACGCTTGTCAGGTCCAATTTTACTCAAATAGACAAAATACTTTCAGATCTCAATATTTCCGGACTCGATGCCGTATTAATAGATACGGGTTACTCATCAGACCAAATGGAAGACGGTGAGCGCGGATTAAGTTTTATGCGTTCTGGTCCCTTGGATATGAGGTTGGATCCGAGCGGAGAGATTCAAGCCAAAGATTTGGTCAACGATCTTTCTCAGGACGAGTTAGAGAAGATTTTTCGAGAATTCGGTGAAGAACGGCGTGCGGATCGATTTGCCCGAGTAATTTGCGATGCTCGGAATCAAGAATCGATTGAAACAACGGAAGATTTGATCCGAGTACTTGAGCGTGCACTTCCCGGGCACTTTTCGATAGGAAAAGGACGGCGACCGCACTTTGCGAGAAAGCATTTTGCAACCAGAATTTTTCAAGCGCTTCGCATTGCGGTCAATCACGAACTAGAAAATCTCGAAAAGGGATTGAAAAATTTTTGGAATAGGTTAAATTATTCAGGTCGCATTGCAATTATTACATTTCATTCTTTAGAAGATCGCATCGTGAAACAATTTTTTCGAAGCAAAGCTTTAAGTGGGGAAGCGGTACTGCTTTGCAAGAAACCGATGATTCCTTCGGTTTTGGAGCGCCGCGAAAATCCCCGCTCACGCAGCGCAAAACTTAGAGGAGCGCAAAAAGTCCTATGAAGGGCGGGTTCAAAGTCATACGATGGGTTGGAATCATCCTCTTGCCGCTTTTGCTTTATGTGCATCAGTATTTTCTTCTTTTCCATACCTCCTATCAAATCAATGATAAACAGAGACTTTTAAACCAACGTACTGAAAATTATAGGCGTCTTCGATTTGAGGTCGATCAATTGCGTGCCCCGCGCTTGTTAGAAGAACACCTTAAAGCCCTTCGGCTGGACCTGAGCCTTCCCAAAGAAATTAATGTGGTCAAAATTCCTCCTGCTGAACAAGTAAAAATCCCTCTACAGGTTCGCGAGGTCGCTCCTCAGGATTGGTCGGGACGACTTTTTAGCTGGATGGGCCGCTGGGTAGAAGTTGCTCAGGCTAAAGTCGAGAATGACTAAAAAAGTTAGGTCGTAGTCCGGCTCTTCGTCAAAGGGAGTCCAAAAAGCAGTATGTTTTCTCATCTTTCCAAACGCCGTCTTGTTGCGCTCGATTTTTTTGTTTTTCTTCTATTTTTTATCATTACTTATCAGTTGATTCAGCTCACCATCGTCCGACGCCCCTCACTCAAAAACCTTGCGGACAGACAGCACATTTTAAATATTGAAATACCGCCATATCGTGGAGCGATTTTAGATCGTCAAGGAAAAGAGTTTGCTACAAACCTGAAAGTTCCTTCGATTTATGCTGTTCCGCGTCTTCTTGCTGATGAATCACGGCCTTATGTGATTCGAAAGCTTCATGAAATTCTGGGACTTGAAACATCTTTTCTTGAGGAACGCTTTGCGCGGGATAAGTCCTTTGTGTGGCTCAAGCGCCGTACGACCCATGAAGCAGCACAACAAATCATTAAAATGAAATCGCCTGTGCTCGGAGTGGTTGAAGAATCCAAACGTTTCTATCCACAAGGAGATTTACTCGCCCAGATTTTGGGATATACCAATGTGGATGCTCAAGGCATTGAAGGCCTTGAGCTTTACTTGAATAAAGAACTCAGCGGACGGGAGGGATTTCGATCGACAAGACGCGATGCTCTAGGACGCGAAGTCAAAGCTTTTGAATCCAAATCTGTGAATGCGGTGGATGGGCATAACATCACACTTACAATTGATCAGCATCTTCAGTATCTTACGGAGCGAGCTCTTGAGAGATCATTTTCACAGTGGCATGCTAAGGGAGCCACTGCCGTGGTTATGGATCCGAACACAGGAGAAATTCTGGCACTGGCGAATCGTCCCACGTTTGATCCTAACCAATATGGAAAAGCACAGCCCGATGCGCGTCGCAATCGTGTGATCACCGATGTTTATGAGCCGGGATCCGTATTCAAGATTGTCACCGCAAGTGCGGCGTTAAATGAAGGCGTGGTCACTCCGGAAACCATTTTTTTCTGTGAAAATGGAAAATATAATTATGGAATTAAAACACTGCATGACGTCCATGCCTACGGAAAACTGACTTTTGAGGAGGTACTGATTAAATCCAGCAACATCGGTGCTGTCAAAATTGCCGCAAAGCTAAAGCCCGAGGTCTTTTATTCTTATGTCCGGAAATTTGGTTTTTCAGAGCCCACAGGAATTGATTTCCCCGGAGAGGTGTCAGGGTTTGCGCGTCCTCCGAGCCGTTGGTCTAAGACAACGCCTTACAATATGCCTATTGGTCATGAAATTATGGTGACTGCGATTCAGGTCACATCTGCGATGGCTGTGATTGCCAATGGCGGCAATCTTATGAAACCTTACCTTTTATCTAAGATTGCAGATTCGCAAGGAGTGGTGATTAAAGAAAATCATCCTGAAGTCAAACGGCGCGTGATTCGGTCTGAAGTTGCATACAAAATGAGAAAAATTCTTGAGCGCGTAGTCAATGAGGGAACCGGAAAAGCGGCTAAGATTGATGAAATTCCCACAGGAGGCAAAACCGGAACTGCTCAAAAAGTTCTTCCTGGAGGACATGGGTACTCTCACAGCAGTTTTTTTTCATCCTTTGTGGGGCTTGCCCCGATTGAAGAGCCCAGGCTTGTGATGGCTGTGGTGGTAGATGATCCTCATCCGAGTTATTATGGAGGAACCGTTGCTGCTCCGGTTTTTCGTGAGGTGATGGAGGCAGGACTTCTTTATTTGGGCTATGTTCCTGAACGGGCCAAGATTTTGGGAGCTGTGGATACTAAAGCTGGTTCTCCAGAAAATCGGCCCAAGTCTCAATCAAATGAGACTGTCGATGCAAAGGAATAGCATAGGCAAATCCACCCGGGCAAGTGATATTGAAATCAATTAGTTTTTCGTCAATGACATCCAGACCGACCACATGCAAGCCTTCCAGCTTTGCGTAAAGCCCTATCTCTGCCATTAATTTCGATTCTTTAGCTGTGGGCTTGGTCGGATGAACAGTTCCGCCTTGATCGAGATTGGTGCGAAAATTTCCAGATGCAGCAACCTTTTCAAAGGCCCAAAAAAGTTCTCCGTTAAGGAGCGTGAGTCTTTTATCTCGCGCTCTTCCTTTTGTACCCACAAACTCTTGTGCCATGATTCGCGTTTGACCATTTCCTGTCATCCGGGAAATGGCTTTCGCTGGGTTTTTAACAGATTTTGAAATGCGAATGATTCCGATGCCGCCCTTCATGTCCAAGGGTTTTAAAATCAAATCGCTTTTAAGGCTTTGACGAAATTCCAAAATTTCATCGACTTGGCAAGAAACCAGGCTGTCAGGCATCCATTTCGAGAATTTCAGGCACCCCATTTTTTCCCCGCAAGTATTCAGGATTCCTCGAGGATGATTAGACATCAAAGTCCCGGAGGATTCGAGTTCGAGAAGAAAAGTACTATAAATGAAATTCATGTCAAAAGGCGGCTCTTTGCGAAGCATGACAAGCGAAAATTCCTTGAGCGCTAGAATTTCCTTTGGACTTACCTCAAAGCGGTGACCTTTTTTTGTATGGTCTTCACCCAAAGAAAAAGACTTGGGGGAAGTTTTTGAAGCGCGCACCCAGGTTTTTCCTAGCCGACAGGAAAGATCCGGAAAATCTGCGGTCCAGGTTTCGCATCCGCGTGCAGAAAATTCTTTGAGTAAATAAAGGCTAGAGTCCAGACTGGGATAAAGCTTTTCCAGCGGGTCAATAAGAAACAAGATTTTCTTTAAAGGTGACATAGATATCTCTGAATTGCGGCAATGATGATTTTAATTGCGTCATTTTTGAGTCCAGCTTATTCTAACCCGCAATTCTCATTCCTATAAAGAGAAATGTGGGCTAATCGAATTCAATAGGAGAGGCTACTTTGAGCACTTTGACAGGAAAGCAGGATCTGACGATTTTGGAATCTGAGAAAGATCTTCAAGGTTATTTTCAACGCTTTTCGAAAAAAACCGAAGACAGGAAAGTAGGGCTTGAGGCGGAGTTCTTTGCCTTGGACCGTGCTTCTGGCCGAGCCTTGAGCTATGAAGGTCCGTCAGGGATTGAAGCTGTCTTGAGAAATCTTGCCCAAAACCATTCCTATGAAATGCTTCTTGAAAATCAGCATGTCATCGGACTGCGGAAAAATGGAATTTTAATATCCCTCGAGCCTGGCGGTCAGGTCGAACTTTCAGCGCCTCCGGTCAAATACGTACGCGACGTTGAAGCCCTGCTTGATCATTTTGTACTTGAGCTTGCGTCTGTGTCTCGAGCTTTTCCAAATATTCTTTGGATTTCCAATGGAATTCAGCCCGTCAGTTCTTTAGAGGAAATCTCATGGGTGCCTAAAACTCGTTATCGATTGATGGCTGATTACTTAAAAGATCGAGGCACTCTTTCGCATTACATGATGAAGACCACTGCTACCAATCAATTAAACTTTGATTACACGAGTGAATCTGACGCTATGGAACTATTTCGCTTGGCGATGTTTTTATCCCCGATGATTTCTGCGCTTTGTGCTAACTCTTCAATTTCCTCTGGCGCTCCTAATGGTTTTTTGACCCGCCGCGTTCAAATTTGGCGAGAAACGGATCCTGAGCGAACCGGAATTTTAGCGGAATTCACGCGACCCGGAAAAACCTTTCAGGATTATCTCGATTATCTTCTTGAGATGCCCATGATTTTTATTGTTCGCGGTGACGAATGGATTTTTGTAAAAAATATGAGGTTTCGTGAGTTTATTCGTTCTGGATATCAAGGTCACCGGGCGACTTTAAGTGATTTTGAGCTTCACTTAAGTACGGCTTTCCCCGAAGTCCGATTTAAACAGTATATGGAGATCCGCGGTATGGATGCACAACCCTTGCCGCTTATACCAGCCATGACCGCTTTTTGGAAAGGCATTTTTTATGATCTCAAATCTCGAAGAGAAGCTCTTGATTTGGTTGCAGGCGTAAGTCCTCAGCAGCTGATGGATTTTTATGCGAATGTTCCCAAACTTGGACTTCAGGCTAAACTTGCTGGGCGCGAAATGCTTCCAATCATTAAGCAGCTTGTCTTGATTTCAAAATCAGGATTGAAAAATCTCTCTCAAAGAGGCGGAGTGGATGAAAGCTGCTATTTGGAGCGAATTGAGTCTGCGTTTTTTATTGACGGGAAAACTCATGCAGAAAAAATGCTCCAGAAATGGGATTCTGCTTATCTTCGAGATGCAGCGCAGCTAGCAAGAGATCTCGATCTTCACTAATCTAGAGTCGGTTAGCTAGGGGAAAAGCTTCTGTGTTTCGCTGACCATTCCCACTTTTTCTATTAAAAATAGCGAAGAATTTCCCAGGATTCTGAAACACGCTCGCGAGACTGAGCGGCCAGGGGGGGCAAGAGACTTCGACTCTGCCACCGGGGGTTCATCGGCTCCAGCGGCCGAGTGACCGCCTGCGCTCTCGCGCTTCGATCCCGCTGCTTTGTATGGGATACAAAGCAGTGGGAACCAAGCTCGAAACGCTCCGAGAGCTGGCGTCGTCAAAGTCTCTTGCCGAGCGAATCCGAGCACGCGAGCGAAAATTTTCACACTGGGAAAATTTGAGCGGCGGAGAAGACTCTCTGGGAAATTCTCCGTCAGACTCAATCCATAAACCCGGGAATTACCAGTCTGTATTTCGATATTGGTTTTTGCGAATGATCTCACTATAATGCCTCAATTACCTTCCAAAGACGCCGCATTTTAAAGGGCAGTTTCTACTTCGGGGCGTAGCACAGACTGGTAGTGCGCTCGGTTCGGGACCGAGAGGTCGTAGGTTCAAATCCTATCGCCCCGACCAATTTTTACATTATGCAAAGCAGTCCGAAAGGACTGTTTGCTTATGGGAAAAAATTGGTCGTCCCGAGCGGAAGCGAGGGACCCGGCCTAAAAGATCGAACACTTGCGCCGATACGCAAGTGCTGCTCCGTCACTTCATGAGATGGACGTGTACGGAGCTGTTCATCGCACCGCGCGGAAGCGCAGGTGCAGAATATTACATAATAATAAAGCAGTCCGAAAGGACTGTTTGCTTATGGGAAAAAATTGGTCGTCCCGAGCGGAAGCGAGGGACCCGGCCTAAAAGATCGAACACTTGCGCCGATACGCAAGTGCTGCTGGCTCTTCACCAAATAATGGGGCAACAAAGTACCGCTTTGATTTAGTTTTTTCATCAAAAGATCTAAAATCAGCTTCCATTTCAGCAAAATTCCGCCGATACATCCTCAATAATTATAATTGTTTAATCGTGTTAAACTTTTAAAAAGTTTTTATTTTCGTGTGATTATTAATGCTTTCTATTGCTATAAATTTGCAGTTATTGAGAGGGCAAAAATGAGCCTTATTTGACATTTTTAATAACTACAGTTACTGTTTTTCTGAGGCTCTAGTTAATTAAAGAACTCAAACCCTTATCTGCAGGAGATACATGCAGGAGCGAAAAAGCCCATTTCTTAAATCGATTGCTCTCGTCGTTACCTTCACTTTTTCAGTGACGGGATTTTATTTTCCGTCCGCGCATGCTTATGCTGCGAACCTTCCACTTGAAAAAGCAGCATCAGAGACACTTAAAAATATTTCACAGTTTCGAATTTCTCCAGATCTAGGTGAAATCGAAGATCATTACTCCGGAAGTTCTGAATCCACCATTGTTTTAATTCGTGATGCCCATTCCATTCCAGACGCCCAAAAAAATATTGAGCGCCTGCTTCATCTTCTCATCACGCAGTACGGCGTGAACTTCATTGGTGTTGAAGGTGCCTCACAGAAACTTGACACCCAAATCTTCCAAAGCTTTCCGGATCAGAAAAAACTCAAAGAAATCATTGGGCAATTTGCGGACAAGGGCGAACTCAGCGGGAGCGCGATGCGTTCGGTCCTGGCCGCAGCTTCTGACTCCGATCCTACCAAGCTTTCTCGTATGCAAAATGCTATTTTTTACGGCATTGAAAATTGGGATTTGTACGAAGAGGGAATCGCGCTTTATCTTAAAGCGCTTGATGCCCAGCCTGAAATCTTGAAGCAGATTGAAAATCAGAAAAAAAGCCTTGTCGCTGAAAAGCAAAATAAATACTCACCCGAACTTTTAAAACTCGACCAAGCACTCGAATCGTTTTTTGAGAACCGCAGCAATATTTTAGAAACCCTCAAGATTTTCTCAGAAAGACAAGCGCCGCAAACGGGAAGCGAACTGGCTGCTCTTCTGGCTGAAGCCAAAGAGCCACAAAAAAGCGAATCCTCGTTAGATGCTGAAGTTCGAAAACTTTCCAGAAAGCTAGAGCTCACACTTGAGAAGAAATCGACTCAGCTGAGAGTTAAGGAACAGCTAAAAAAACTGCAAGCTGAAAAACAAAAATTTCAAACCTCGCAAATTTCAGCTCAGGCCTTCGCGCTTACACTTAAAGAGATCGCAAGACAAGAAAAACTCAAATTGCAGCTTTCTTCAGAACTTCGCGGAAAAGTGGGGCAGCAGAAAAAGCTGCGTGATCTCGAAGGTTCGCGGCTCATGAAAGATTTTGAGCGCTACACGCAATCGGTTATGGATGAAATGCTCAAGACAACTCCTGATCCAAAGCAAGCGGCAGTGCTCGATCAAAAATCTCGTGATCTAAGACTCCTGGAAAAATTGGCTAAGCTAGAACTTTCGAGAGAAGATTGGCAAACGGTTCAAGGGATAGGAGAAGAAAAGCTTATTACCTCTTACTCTCTACCCCTTACCCCGTGTCTAGAATTTTATCGGAATTCGGAAGCGCGTGAAGAAGTCATGCTTCGAAATTTTCTTGAAAGTACAGAGTACAGAGTACAGGGTATCGAGAAAAAGAATAAACCAGCTACTCAGAACCCTGTACTCAATACTCTGTACCCTTCAATTCTGGTGGCTGGCGGTTTTCACACGGAAGGTCTTGCACAGGCCTTAAAAGATCAAAATATTTCTTACATTCTCGTGCGTCCCGCGATGAAATCCATGCCCGAACATTCGCTTTATCAAGACCACATGCGCGGTCAGGTTTCCTGGAGCGATTATTTTGAAATTGAAAATGGAACACTTGATCTTTACAAAGCCTTTGTGCGTGCGGTGCGTGATCAACTATTAGATCTCAAGAGCACCCGAGCACATGAGCACACGTCTGGTGCTCCTGTTCCGAGTGCTCTTGTGCTCAAGGAATGGCGCGATCAAATCATCCGCGATCTTGCGGACAAAAATCAGGTGGAAAAAGCCGGTGAGTATACGCGTTTCATGGATGAAGTCGTTAGTGAAAAGGAGTTAGCTAACTCCGATGACCGATTTGCCAAGCTCGAAAAATTTATCCAAAAACTCACGCAGCTTGATAAATCAGGTCAGCTTAATGAAACGAATTTCCTCAAACTCTTCCAGCCCGCCTCAATTCCTGCTGAAGAGTATACGCCGCTGGGTGCCGGTATCGCGCACGTAGCCCTTGATCGCGGCCGCGTGGTTTTTACCGGCCAAATGCGTAGCCTGGAGTCTCAAGCTGCTTTAAGAAACGAAGGGCGAGAGGATGAAATAGGCATAGTCGAAGAAGTTTATGATCAAGCGGAAGATGCGATTATGAAACTCGCAGGAGGTAATGTTGCTGCTATCAATTTGCCACAAAAAATTCAAGCGATGAGACAGCGCTTGGCTTCAGCACCTGAATCTGAACAAGGTAAGCCGGTAACAAAAGCGGTTGGGGATTTAATCACGTTCTTAGAAGAAGTGGAAAAGCCCGTGCCTAATCTCACACAAATGAGGAGAATTTCTGAATTTGCCACGGAAACTCTGGCGGATACTGGTATTCTGAGTACGGCCATGGGAAAAATTATCCGCGCTCTTACAAACACACGGCTAGAAGTTGGCGAGAAAGCCGTTTCAACACAAAGCGCGTTAAATCCAAGTGAGGTAGTAAACCAAATTAATGCCTGGAAGGCGTGGCCCATTCGTTTGGTTGTTAGAACACCGGGAAATTCGGGAAACACGACCGAGTTTACGATGGACGTTCTCAAAGTCTCTGTTGAAGACGGCGGTGTTGTACGCATCGTAAAAAAATCAGGCGGAACTGCATATTATCGTCCGGACTCAAATCCAATTTTGAAAATTGAACCTGCTGCTGCGACTCTGAAAACGATTCAGGCGAAAAAAAACCAGGATGCTCGGCCTCAAGTTGCGGTTTCATTTGATAGGAACAAGGGAGAATTAAGAGGAAAGGTCGGTGTTGTATCTGAGGTTGTTGCAGCTGACCAGGGGGCGATCGGAATAAAATGGGAAACTAAGCAATCAGGTGTCGATCAAAATAATTACTTTCCCAATGCGGAACCGTTGATAGACCTGATGACTCCGATGTTATTTACGGATGTCAAAAGAGAATTGGGATTAAATGAGTCCGGAGAGGGCAGGGAGGTCGAAGCTAGAATCTATTTTTATCACAATGGTCAGATTGTGTCTCAAGTGGTGTCAAGAATTACCGGTATTTCTTTCGTTCACGATGGAAAACCTGGCATTCAACTTCAATGCGCCTCTTTTAAGAAGAAGTATCCGGTTTCGCTCAATCCTATCCTAAAAGTTGAACGTATCCGCATCCGCCGCTCGGAATTTCGAGCGGCTGAAAATCCTATTTTTGACCGAGCGACGGCTCTTCAAGTAATAAACGCACTTCGAAACGATATTGTCAGCTTTGCCGTAGGTCGATTTGGTGTAGAACGCGGCATTCCAGTGGGGCAATTGGTAAGGGCCGAAGGATTTGAACCTTACGAAAGTTTTGAGTTTTTTCACATTGCATCTTTGGCGACAGAGATGCCTCAACTTTATGCGATGATAAAAGCCGCCGCAGCCGAAGCGGGCGACAGTATTTCTGAAGGCGATATTTTGGTGATTCCTCGCCGTCCCACAAATAAACGTGTAAACTTTCAGCCCATGCCGATTGCCAAACCGCGCAGAATTTTGTATCACGCAGGTGATAACAAGTTCGAGGATGTGTTGTATGTCCATACAGCAGCTGGAGCAAATAATCCAGAAACCCATTCGCTTCTTCGATTAGCTCCGAATGGCGAAGAAATTTCAGAAGAAACCATAGAGCCATCTCGCTTTGAAAGTGGAACCAGCCGGAACGGTTCTCCGGTGATTTACATTCAGTATAAGGATTCGCGAGGACGAGATCAGCGCCTTCCATTCTTAGATCCTCTTCGCTTAGATCCTTCTCGATCGGAAATGCGTTCAGAGGAAGAAGATTTGGGAGAAACGTTTGAGGCTGGCGAGCTTTTGGATCCGCAAGTTTACTTGCTTGCTGCTGGAAATCTTCAGCCGCTTCGTTTGAGGCAAGTTAGCGCGGAACGTGTGAATATTGGTGATGGCGATTGGACTTGGACTTACAACGTTTATCAGCGCCTCGCAGAAGAAACTGGCGACGATTTTCCTTTGGATGATCAACATCTCATTGGCACAGCCAGTAAAGTCATGAAGTTCAATCCTGGATTTAGAAACCGGTCGCGGGGATCATTTGCGCTGGTCCCAAATTCCGTTGAGGTCAATCTGGTTCCTGCATCTGATCCAGCGGCACAAAAAACTCGCACTGAAACCGAACAATTTTTAAAGAGCAATTTTCGTCGGGTTATGATGCGTAGCGAGACACGTGGAGAAAAAGATGTAAATCAGATTAGTTCGGGAATCCGATCTGAAAAACGAAACGAACCCGGTACCAAAGATGATGCTTTGGTAATGGTTTTGGAAAAAAGTGAGAGTTTCATCGCGGCATTAGCCCAAGCGCTCAATCTCGATACCACGCAACCTTTTTCAGATGATTTTCCAATCGAATTTCGAGCAGGTAAAGACACGATAAAGGGAAAAACTCCGGGCGAAATCATCGAAGGGCTTAGGAGAAAACAGCATTCGGTAACAGGACTTGTGCTTCGCCCAGATGGAACTCTGTTTGTAAAAATGGGTGCAATTGAAGAGAGCATCGAAGAAATGAAGGAGCATGCAAATTGGCTCTCAGGACGGATAGCGGCTTTGCAGGCTGGGGAATTTCCTCTGAATCGTGAGGCGATTCAGACTCGGTCTAAGGAATTAATCCAGTCCATTAATGAGCAACTTCAGCAGGCCAACGATCGTCTTGATCCCTCGTCTTCCTTATTGCGAGCGCCACAAAGATTACGGCAGAAAGATGCCTCAGGATTACAGGTGGAGGGACTTTCAGTAATGCACGATGCCTTGGGGGATCAAATCGTGGCTCTGGATATTCGCGGTACAGAACGTGATACATTGATGAGTCATGTCCGGGAATTGGGTTATCCTCTGGCGGATGCAGCGTTATCAGATGAGTCCCTGCTAGCGTCTTCTGATCGCTCCTTTTTAGTCTCTCTGAGAGATTTTGAAGAAAGCTTAAAGCTTGCAACTGATCTTAAAAAGATAAAGTCTCAGCCGGAAGATTTAATTTTAGAATGGTCTTCCCAAGGAAATCGCTATCGCCTGCATTTGAGTGCTTCCATGAAAGCCACGATCAGCCGAGCTGAAGGGAACTCTGATTTTGTTGAGATTGAAAGCTTTGCACGAGCTTTTGTGGTTCACAAACGTCCTGGCTTCACTCATAAGTGGCTGGGCGCTTTTTTTCAAAGACTGCCGCGTTACTTGCTTGAGCGCTATCCCGTGACTTCTGACACTTTAGTTGAGGTTATTTTGCCTACAAATAATGCGGATGGAAAATTGGTTTTAGGCAATTTAGACTGGCGGCCCACGCTATTTCATCCCCATGCCAGGCCCGATAGCATGATGGATTTTGGTAATCAACTTACTTGGCTTGGAATTCCTTTTGAGAGGGAGAGAAATAGCATTGGTAAGGTCGCTGACGTTGATCCCACGCAGCCTGCTCTTCTTGCTCCTGCCGTTCGCGATATTTTAAAAGTGCGGTCTCAAACTATTTCAAGTGCCGCTGAGCGATCTGAAAATCGCGAACAACTCCCTGATGATTTTGGGGTTCTGAGAGATCTGAGTGTCCGTAATTATGCTCAGACGAAGCTGAGAAATAATGGGAATATGACAAACGATCAAATTGCTGCGGAGACGCGGGCTTTGATGCAGGCTTATGTAGACACCTCAGATGAAGCGCGCCATGTGCGGGTTTTGAAACAATTCCAGGCACTTGTTTATTGTGCGGGTTCATGGCAGAAAATAATTCCTCAGGGCAGACCCAGCTTCGATGAGATCAGGAACTTTTTTAATGGCATCATCACATCCACTGCATTTGACCGGATTGTCCAAACATTATTTTTTCAGCAGATCACACCTGAAGTCATCAATGATGATTTTGGTGAGAGCGCATTCAATTTGACGCAAGAAAATTTGACCGCATATCGCTTTTCAGAATCGTATCAAGCTCCAGAGATTCTTGATGCTGAAGCTGGGGATGTTTTTACCTACATGACGGTGAATATGGGGGTGGATCGTCTCGTGGGTTTGATTAATACAAAATATTGGGGAAGGGATATGCCCGAGTCTAGACTTAACCTTATGGTGGATTTATTCGTGCACTATGCGGAGCGGCGCATATCTCCTGAGGCTCAAATCGTTCTACCTCGCTCTGAGAGAAGAATCTATTCCCAGCAGGATGCAGAAGCAGCGATGGCGGGATTCAAAAAGTTTATCAACGACTATAAATCGAATGTAGAAATTTCTGAGTCGAATTTACTTCACGAAATTACGACTGGTTACGGAAACGCAATGACGGATTCAGACAAGAAGAATGCGCTCGAGCTTTTGCTTGAAGCGGGGATTTTTCGCGTGGCATCCATTGCAAATAACGGCGAAGTTTTTTATACGATTGTAGGAGGTAAAACGTTGCCGGAAACGGGTCGCTCACTCTGGCATTGGATCAATGACCCTCTACCTGATGACATGCCCGCTATCTCAAAGTATCTAAAAACATTTTCTGGGAAACCGGCCGAAGGTTTAGATTTTGATCTCAGAAAAATCGTTGAAACAGCCAAGGAAAAGGTGTTTAGCCGTACGCCAAACGATTTTTTTGCTTCCTTTAGACAGTCAATTTCGGAAATTTCTGATCAGGATGCCGCTTCGGGTACTATTGTTTTCAAACAGACAGATGGATACGGAAATTTTGTGGTAGTGGTTGAAAATCCCAAAATACGAAAAATGCCAAATGCCACACGTTTTCTTGAAAATGTAGCTGCGCCGCTGATGGCTGATTTGTCTCGATTGCAAGGTATCGCAGGCCATTTTAGGGTTACCCGTGGTCTGAATGTCATTACTTTTCTCCGCTCCGAGGAGCGTGAAGCAAAAATAACATTGCTCCAAACATTCGATTCAAAAGAGCAACTCTTGGATTATTTGGTGCATTTTCCGCTTCCTGAAAGCGGAAACCAAAGCGGATTTTTTACCAAGACAAACGAATTATATCTTTTTGATGGCATCGATGCGAAGGAGGCCTATGAAAAGATGGCAGGGAATTTATCTGAAATTGCCGGCTTTTGGCGAACTCAAACGACTGCTGAAGGCAGTGAGAGACTTTCGGCCTCCAATCTTGCGTTTGCGAGGCATCTTGCCCCTGGAATTGAAAGCATTGTTTTGACAAGTGACAAAGTATTTAGTCTAAATCTGACAAATTTCAGGGATTTTTCGGGATACCTGGGGGAGATTTTGAGAACCGTTAATGGGTTTATTGGTTCTCAGGGAACGGATCTTAGAGTCGGGGTTTTGAGAGACCTCTGCAGTTACTATTCAAAAATTGACCCCGCTTTTCTTTACGACGTGGTTTTATTTGCTTTAATCGATTATGAAAAACAAAAATTCGAAGCAAAATTCTCTTCTTCGAAATATGAAGACATTTGGCTCCAGCTTGCACAGCACTTTGGTTTTACGGTTAAAGTGACGAACCGGGTGGATGGAAGCTCACAAACTCACGACCCTATTACGAATGTTCCCGCCGATTGGGGCATAGATGTCAATCAGCCGCCACCCGAATTTATTCCTAACAATAATCCCCACAATCTGAACGATCTTGAACGCGCCCTTATTCGAGCTGTGGTGGATAACAGTTTGATCAGAAACGGGGAATGGGATACCAAAGGTCAGGTGCAAGTGAGTGGTGATCCCCAAAGAAAAATTGCCTTTTTGCAAACGATGCTTTGGATTTATCGGAAAGGGAAGTTTGAGCATCCGAGACTGCCTCAGTATAAGCAATTTCTAGATCAGCTTCTCGTCGAAAAATTTTATCAGCATTTTGCCCCGGTTGAAGGAGTCGAAATTCGTGATTCCGCGAGCGTAGAGCAAGCCATTGCTGCAATTAGCCGAGAGCAGGGACTGACGGTCCAGCCATTGGAACCCATTTTGCTGTCGCGATCCGAAGGACGAGTGGCGCAGCAGGATTTTGAAATCCATGCGCTTAACATGCAACCCACGTTGCGACTCACTGAAAAAACCGATTTGACCAGCTTGTGGCTTGAGGGAAATTCGTGGCAGGTTGTTTATGAAGTCCATCTTGTAGGAAATTACAAAGGCTGGCTGGTGGCAGGTGCAAGCCAAACAGCAGAAGACGTATTAGAACAATTTTTTAGTAATCTGGGAGAAATTAAATCTGAAAAAGATTTAAAACAGAAATTTTTTGAAGCGATTGAAAAAACTTCACTTTCAAAGGCCCGATTTAAAACTTCGGCGCCGATAGCGGTTCAAGCGATTGGTGTTCAAGGGTTACAGCCAGCGGAATTGCCGGTTCGTTTAAGGCTTTTTTCGCAGTCACAAATTTCTCTCGAAGTGATTCCCGTACCTGGAAATCCAGGCCTTGTGGATCTTCTTTTTACGAATAACCAAAATAACAAAACTTTTGTGCGAAGAATTCATTGGGGAGAAACCGTGATTATTGGCCGGCGGTCGGTTTCTGATATTCAAATCAGTGCGGATTTTCTGGGATTAGACCCTTTATTGGTCGATCTCTATTCTAAAGAACATTTAAAAATTCAATTCGATCCCGAGAAAGTGACTCTTAGCACCGAAGCAAAAAATCGACCTTTGTTCGTTGATTCTAATCCGGATATCAATGCGCTAACCGATGCTATCAACAGGGCGGTTATCGAGGCGACGCAGGGACAGGCTGTCAAATTGACTGTGGAGTATTATAGCCATAAGAGTATTCATCCTGATTATTCTTCAGGTGCAACATTCGATCCGAAAGGAAATTCTAATTACGGCGAAGAAGTTGTTCGAGGAATTCGCGGTCGAGCGCAAACAAAACCGGATGAATACGATTTTAAAAACGATCGATTTCAAATTACTGTTGGTCTTGGCCAAGTTACCATCCGTCGTATCCAAGCTCGCTCCGAATTTCGAGCGCCAGATGGGCTAGTGAAATTCGAGGATGGAGGAAGACCGTCTTTTGAGCATTTCCGTTTTTATTCAGCTGATTGGACACACGAGATCCGGATGGTTCAGGCGAAGACAGAAAAAATTTCTGACGAGCGATGGAAATGGGATTATGCAATTTTTCAGAGACTTCCTTCCGATGCTTCGGATGAATATGAGTTAGATGATGCTCATCTCATCGGATCTTTTTCTGAACTTGTGGATTTTCAAACTTATCGAATGGATGGTTACGGTACATTTAAGCGGGTGCCTCAATCCCTTCAAGTAGTAATGGAAGCGACAGAGGATACAAGCCAAAGGCTTGAACGTGCGAAGATAGCGAAATTTTTAGTTAGAAATAGTAGCCGGCTCATGCTTCGAAGTGAGTCCAGATCACTAGCGAAGCTTGGTATTTTTAAAGAGCAGATTTTGAAAGAACTTTCTCAAATTTCGAATGATTTCAAACCGATCGAAGTCTCCGGTAAATTAGGATTTGAAGTAAATTTAAGACGTATACCGATTCAAATTGTAGGTGTTGATTTAGATCTTAAAAGAGTTGCTACAGATTTGAAGCTAGATGAAAAATTAGCGGACAAAGTTCAGGCAGGTTATTTGAACGCTCAATCGGATTCTGAGTTATTTGACCTGTTTTTTTATCCTTCCGAGACCAGTGATGAAATGATCCTGCTGATCCAACCGGTTTCGGTAAGTAGGAATTTCGCCGGACTCGATTGGGCCGAATCGCTCACAAGAGATCGGTCGATTTATCCTGCCAATCAGGCGGATAAAGTTGCAGAACAAATGGTTAGAGCTCGCGTGCGTGAAAATCCCTGGATTCAAAATTATCCTGGATTCAATTTCCACGAACAAATTCGAGCTGTGCGTGCGAAAATTTATCCTGTGGTGGAACAGCGGGGCGTTCGTGCCTTGGAGCTTACTCGCGCGGAACTACGAAATGTTTGGCCAGCCACGATCGGAGAGATCGACGAAGTTATTTTTGTAGATGATGACGAGACGAATCGGATGGTGGCTGCCCGTATTTTTAATCGCAACAAATCCGCAGTGGGTCTTAAGGAGTCACTTCAATTGCTGTCTTTTCCCACTGGTGCAGAGTTAATGAAATATCTGGAAAAAGCAGACGCTTCTGTCAAAAGAGTCATCATAATGGATTTTAAAATGCCTCGACAGGATGGAGTCCAAATTGCAAACACGATTAATGCTCATCGGCCTGCAGAAGAGCGTATTCCGATTGTCATTGCAACAACAGAACTTCTTTCAGACGCTCAAGACCCAGTGGTGAGGCAGGACATGGAAAGCGTGGAGCAAGCCCGAAATGGCCAATCCATCGTGGGAGTTTTTAAAGGTAAACCAGATTCTCCTGAAAATTTATCCAACATTTTGAACATGATCATTACCTCCCAGCCTCGCGCTGAATCACGCAAACCCATCCATCGTTTTTTTGATCAGTTTGAAAAAGTTCAGAAAGAGATGACGAAGTACCCCATGCAAAATATTTTTGCTTTTGCTGTGGTGGTTGTGGGTTCTTTAGGATTTTTTCCTGCGATGGCTCTTGAAATGGGATTGCTTAAAATCGTTTTCCTGATCGTTTTAAGTTTGGCTATCCCGATAGCGGCAATTTCTTGGATTGTTTTGGTTTTGGTTCCTTCGATTCAAGCAGTTAGAGAACAATCAAGATCCAGCCTTGCACCTAGGGGTGGTGAACGATCCGAGACGCGCATGATGCCTTCTGAGGCAGGTTTGAGGCCTGTTCTGAGGCGCTCAGTTTATAGTTTGATCCTCTCGTTTCTTTTCATGTTCACAGCATTCCACGGAGTGGCTGCTCAAATACCCTCTGTGATCCGTGAACAAGTTGATAATCTTAAAACCAATCAGGTGGAGCGCATTGGTGCGATTTATTTGTCACAAGCCCTTAAAAATGAGGTGCCCTTAGTGGTTTTTTCCAACAACCTTTCAACTTGGCAGGACATTCTGCTGCGTCTAGCGGGCGTTGATATTTCTTCTTATCATCAGACCTTTCGCACTTTCTACAACAAGGCGGTAGAGGATCTTGAGAAAACAACTCCAGAGGGCGTGGTCGCTTTATCGAGGTTGATTCGTAACATGCAAGGTTTAGCCGAAGGGAGTCTTCAGACAGGAGCATGGCCGGATGGGACCAAGCTTACGGCTAAGGAAAGAATCTCGATTCAGCTTCTCACAGTTTATCTTGAAAACGCGGTCAATGAAGAAGGTGAGTTTTGGACGACGAATCTTAAAGAGCGCTACGCAGAAGAATTAGTCAAGCTCTTGGGGATTTCTGAAGACCGAGTTAAAGAATTCGGTGAGACCATGAACAAGATTGCCAAAGAAGCCATAAAAAACGTCGAGGCTAGGTCCATACCGCTTAGCACTCCTCGTTCGCCATCCGAACACAATGCATTTATCAAGGATGTCGGTGAGGAAATGCTGAAAATCCTTCGCAATTCTTCTCCAAAACCTGAGGCAGATAAAACCCCTAAAACGCCAAGTGTTCCATTCAAACTTCCTGAAGATTCCCTCGGAGATATGGCAAGAGCCCTAACAGGTTTTGTAGATGGCGTTGTTCGGTCCGAGGCGCGCATGATGCCGCCTGAACCTGATTTTCAACCCGGAACAAAAAATGGGAATCATTGGCGAGCCAGGGTCGTAAATTTTGTTTTGAAAGTTGGACTGATCAAAAGAAATGTCAATGAAAGTGCTTGGGAGCTTCTTTCCATGGGTGCAGATCTTGGGGAATTCGCCCTTTATCTTCTTACGGGTAATCCAAAAATTAAAAAAACTCCAACTTGGAAGCGTTTCTTTTTAGTTCCTGTTTCAACAATCGGTGCCTTAGTTCTCATTTCTTTGATGGTCGTAGTTTGGATTTTTAGCCTGTTTGTGGCCCTAAGTTTTTCCTCTTTTAAATTGCTTGTTGGAGAAAGCGATGATTTTTCACGCAGTCTTCTCAAATCAAAACTCATGGATCTTTATCAGGTGCCAGGCCGAGCGCGCACTTTCGGAATCCCGGATCTGACAGACTTGAAAATTTTATTCTACGAACTTCGATTGCATGGTGCTTTTGTGGCAGCCCATGATTATCTTCTCTCGCCACGAGAGAACAACTGGCTGAAACCCAACCGAATGCCTCAGGTTTGGAACTTTTACGGAGAAAAAGTCCAACTCCGCAATTTGCTGCTTTCTCGGAGTGAGGATCCTGCGGGCAATCCTTACCGCAACGGCCTAGCACTTACGCATCACGACGAAGAGCCGCGCTCAGAGACTCGATTGATCGAGTTAGGCGATGGGGAATCACTTGATGACGGATCATCCGTGATCCGGTCTCAGCCCCCGATTTTTGAGCAACCAGCTTTCAGCGAAGTGGAACCTTTGATAGTTGATTTTCCAGAAGAGGTAACTTTTACCGTTCCGGTTGAAACTTCTGTTCCAGCTCCTGCGTCGATAGCAGCCAAAAAGCCGGCAGCGACAACTTCGCGTCGTGGGTTTTTGGGAGGATTATCGATCGCCGCGCTTGGAACCGCGTTTTTTGGTGTTCCAGGTCGATCCAACGCTGCAGAGACTCCTGCGAGTGCGACTTCTCAACTCCAACAAGCTTTCCATGTTCTTAATTCTGTAGAATTTAATGTCAGGAGAAATCCCCCGCGTTTTGAGGTTTGGAAAAAACAGGAAAGTTTTCAAGCGATTCTGAAACCGATGGCTAAAATCGCATCCTTTGCAGATTTTTGGAAAAAAGCCACAGCTCAAGATTCCGCACTATCAAAATCACCTCAAGCGCTTGCCATGAGTCACAGAAAATTTTTCACGGAAATTTCTGGAATGATTGGCTCGCAAGTCAAACTGCCTGAAGGTTACGGCCTGGATTACGTGAAAGCAGTTTCGGAAATTCTTTATCGGGAGATTCCTGGATTTTTCGCAAAGCAGGGTTTTGTTTTTGAGATGATGAAAGTGGGGGTTCGTTACCAATCAATGCAGTCTGGAGAGTTCTTCTTTCCAAGTTTTGAAATGCCGGGAAAATATTATCTTGTGGCTGAGCCGGATGCGCTGAAAAATCTCGAAGGCGGGAATCGTGTTGAAAACGGTCGGATTCAAGTGGCGCTTGTCCAGACGGCAACGCTCAAATTTCAAAATGGCCAGGTTGAAATTCGTGGAATCAAGGAAGATCTTAAGGAGGGTTCCAATGAAATGGGATTCACCCTTGGCGCCACAGCATTTTTGCGTGCGGATTTAATCGAATCGAACTTTGCCCGTGATCTTGAGATCTTACAGAGCAGTGAACTCAGTGTTTTTTCAAATGATCTCCCTCTGTCAAAAATAATCGAAGGCGTAAAAGTGGAAGTAGAAAAAGACGGCGGGGGAACCCAAATCAAAGTTTTTGCTTATCCGATTCGGGATGAGGCTTCAGCTGCGGGTTATGCGGCCATGAAGCTTCGTGTCAAAGTCATTGCTCAAGGCGAAAAAGCAAATACAAAACTTTTGCGGGATGGAAGGGCGATTGAAACCGCGGCTCACGAAGTTCGTCACGTGAAGGACGCCAACGGAGAATATTCGGATGAAAAGCAGGCGAAAAATTGGCGCATTGTGTGGCAAGTCGGGCAGTCTGAAGCAAATCCTAGAGTTGGACGCGAAGATTTTGATCGATCCGAAGTGTTTCTTGAGCAAAACGCTCGTTTGGACTCCTTGTTAAAAGCACCGGAGGTTTATTTACTTGGACTTCTTGCAACGGCACAGGTCGGAAAAACCGGAGAAAATTATGACAAGGCGAACGAAGAAATTTTAGAAGCCACAATTAAAGAAATCGAAGCTAATCCATCAGCCTACGGTATCGAGATTGATAAGGGCGGACTCAAACTAAACGCCATGCTTTCTGCTGACGAAAAAGCGGCAGGCCTCACTTCAGTGACGTTGAATGTGCGTTCTCAAATCTTATCGCAGCTTTACCGAATTGCAGAAAAGCAGGAACGAGTACAGGCGCTTCACGATGCGGTTAGAAAAGCCATTAAGCTGGATGTTCAAGCCGAAGCCTTGGCGCAGAAATATGCTTTTCTCGATCCTGCGCGTTCAGAAATCAGAGAGCAGCTTTCTAGTCAAGAAACGCTGCAAGCTTCACATCTTTTGGATATTCTGAATCCTTTGGGTGATTTGGCGGATTTTGAAGTTTTAAAGCATTTAGAGCATGTGGAGTCGAATCCTCGTGAACGCAATCAAATCTTGCGGGATAATTTTGGCCTTAATGATACGGTCATGAAATCCGTGGGATTAGGCTTCGCGATTACTGCCATCACAGGAATTGCTGCGGCATTGATTTCTGGTTTGTCCTGGGTGCTGGCAGGTATTTTTGTCGGAGTTATGGCGCTCGCCATTTTAACCGGAATTCTTTTCGTTTATCGTTATGATTTGAGAAAAGCCACCAGTATTTTTGAAAACGAATCCATGCTGCTCCGTCAAATGCTCAAGGCATCTCAAGAATTGACTCCGGAAGAACTTGAACGACTGATTCAAGTCATTCGCGGGAGATTACCTGCTGGGGAATTAGATTTGTTTCGTCTCAGTGATAGTGGTGTTGATCTTGCAATTTATTTTAATGGCGGCAATAAAGAACTGGGTGGAGGGTATGTTCAGTTGACTCATCCCACTGACATCAAATTTGATCCCAGCAAAGTTGCTATTCACGCATTTGATTTTAATGAAACACTTGGTCGGATTCAGGAGGTTTATGTTAATTCTGAAGGATGGTTTTTAGATCCATCTTCTACAAAACAGATAGTGACAGAAGTTCCTTTTAGACGCGGCTCTATTCCTATTCTTCATGTGGTGAAACGCTTGGGAGAAGTTTGGCAAGCAATGGCTCAAGAGATTTCTGCTGGCGATCGTGCTCAATTAATTCAAATTTTAGAAAATCCTCGAAATGCGGGCCCAACTCAAATCAGTATCATAACGCAAGCCATCGAAGCCCGTGATCGACAAGTTCAAGCCTCAGCTGTAAAAGTTCGCTGGGACGAACAGCCGCTTAATTTCGATCTTAACGCTGGTTTGAATTTTCTTGGAGTTGGCGTTTATCTTACTCCTGCAGAAATGTTGAAGCCCCTGATGGCTTTGCAGGATGAGCGGCGTTCTGAAGATCGCTCCGAAGAACTCGCTCAAGGTATTCGAGATTCGATGGTAAGTCTGATGGCAGATGAAATAATCCATTTTATCAATAATCCCGCGGATCAACTTTACGCTTCAGCGGGGTCAAAGGAAGTTCTTGAGGGAAATGCCCGGCGTTTGGAGTTAGACGCGCCTAAAAAAGCAGATACAAGCATTGATGAAGTTAGCGTTGAAGCCTTAGTGAGGAAAATCGTGCATGCTCAAGTGACAATGGCTCAATTTGTGGGATTTTCTCGCACACTACAAACGCTCCAGATCGATTCAGTTAAAGCATTTCGTGATGGCGTGAATCCCATATTTAAAGCTCGATCCGGCGAAGTTTTTTCAAAAAAGTTCAAAGATGCCGAGGCTGCTTTTCAGACCGTGGTAAAGTCTTTTCTTGATGTCATGATGAGAGATTTTCCGCAAATTCAGAATATTGCTCAGCATTCTGGAAGAGGCTCGTCAGTAGTCACTGGAT
>CAZOOM010000002.1:64221-67485 GCA_964581425.1 uncultured bacterium
AGCTTGACCATGGCCCGATCGCCACTAACACAAAGAATTCCAGAAAATCGTGCAGAAGTGCGGATGACGGCTGAGGAAATTGCGAGATTTTCCCGTGTAGCTGGCCTAAGAGTTTTCCAAAAAAGAACGGCTCTCGAGTTGGAAGAACTGAAAGATCGTGAGGACGAAACCATTTTAGTTTATGGAGAACCTGATGCGGGAATTCATCCAGATCAGATTCAAGCAGATGATCGGCCCATGGCAGTGAAGCTTTCAGAAGTTGGAGAGGGTGATCGACCCATGATTCGATCGGGCGCGATCAATGCGGCCCTTGGTTTTGGTAAAGCGGCTAATCGAAATGAAAGTGTTTTTTTCTTTTTACCCGAGGCAAGCGAAGAGCCAACTCCGGCACCAGCGGCTGTAGTCCCGCAATCACCGAAGCCAGCTGAGACACCTGCTGCAAAAGCACCGGTATCGGTTCTTGATCAAGAGATGGCGCGAATCAAGGCTGCTGCGCAGGAGGTGATAACGCCTGGCACGGTTTATCGACAGCATGATCTTGAATCAACTTATGGCATGAGAGCAGAGGCCATTATCGGAAGTTTAGGAACTGGCCGAAACGCATCAGGTTACAACGTCACGATCCCGCTCGGAACCAGTTATTTTTATGACATTACCAAAGCGGTCCAAATGTTAAATGATTACAAAACAGCACAACCCGGAAGTAATATTCCGGTTTATTTCCCGGGAGATAATCCCTCGAGTTCAACTTTGATGATGCCGGATCAAGATCTGGAGCTTGCGATTTTAAAAGGCGCAATTACAGTTAGAGATAATCGCCTCGAACTTGCGCTGATTCAGATTGAAAGCCAGAGCTTGTTTGATTTTCAAGCAAAGCCAGGCAACATGATTCCGGGAACTGAAAACACAGATTGGTGGGCGAACATCACACTCGATAATAAATCTCGTGCAGTTCAAGCCCAGATTCGCCGCTTAATTCAAGCTGCTGGATTTAATCTGAAGCCAGGTCAGGAATTTGCCTACGGACCTTTTTTGATTTCTCATCCTGATGATCGACAGAGACATCAAATTGTAGGGATTGCCTTTGCGATCACCGATGCTTTGGGACAGCTGCATTTAAAAATTGTGAACTTCAGCAAAGAGACGATTGACTTTAACGCCTATTTGGGTGCACTTAAAACAATAAATGAGTTTGAAGGCGAAACTCCAGTACTCGAAGTAAAAGATCTTCCACTCTTCGCACCTTTTCGTCAACTCAATCGTGATCATTCTGTGGTCAATATTCATGTGCCTGAAATCCGTGCAGAATCCAGACAGCGGGACGAGACAAGATTGGAAACAGAGTATCCGCTCGGTGATTCAGAAACTCGGTACTTACTCGGGGTTGATGGACAACCGCTGAAATATAGGAATGCCTTTGTGAATATTTCCATTACCGGATCTCCTGAATCGGATTATCAGATCGAATTTTTTACGGATCTTAAAAAACCGGCATTCAAAAGTATCAATTTAAAATTTGGAGAAACTCAAAAAATTGCTGAGTTGGGAATCAATATTTCTGTGGTTCGTAACCGCAATTTGGGTGATTTTCGTCCAGGGTGGGTGAAACTCCTTGTCACAAGATCCGAAGTGAGATCTGGACAAACGATTCTCCGGCGGGATTTTTCAGCTGAGATCGAGGCCTCAAGAATGAGTGATCCTGAAACCGCAGCTTTAGTGAATGAATTGGCTGCTAATTTGGAGAATCTTCGCTTAGAAGATCCCTTGTCTCGCAATGGTTTCCCTTCACCAAGAGTAGTGAGAGCTCAGACTTGGAACGCAACGAAATTAAGTAATAACTTAGCGGTTCATGTCATCGGTAAGGTTGATGCCGATCAGCAAACGCAAAACATTGAAATTCAAATAAGTTCACAAGACCCTGCGAAGCTCGCAAAATTGGAAGGTATTTGGCTGAAGATGAATCGCGACAATGGCTCTCCTGTTGCGTCTACCGAGTTGCTTTCCAGGGATTTCTTTGGACAAGTAGTCAGCGGAAAAGCATTGATTTCTGATGTCCCATTAGAGGATAGTCTTAAAGTTCGGGTTTGGGGACAAGCTCCGCAGCATCCTAAATATACAGATCCGGTTGGACAGGATGATCGTTTCCGTGATCCCTTTGAAAGAGGCGTTTATCCGCGATCTGAGAGCCGGGATTCCATCCTCGGAAAATCTCGGTCTGAGGTTCGAGATGCGGCTAATGGGAATGGTTTAGCCCAGGCTTTGGTAGAGGCTCCTGCTCAGTCCGTCCAAAGGACAAAATTTTTTACGGGAAATGAAGCGAATCAGGAGCTTGCGAGAATTCTCCAAGCACACGGGAATGAAAGACAGCAAATTGAAATTCATGATGGTAATTATGCCGTGAGCCATATTGACGTCGCTTGGCGAGACGGCATTGTTAAGAGCTTTGTTACTGATTTTGTCTCAGTTGATGGTGGGTTAGATGAAAAAGTTCTCGCTCCTGTGGAGTTGCCGGCGCAAGAATTTAAACTCGGGGGTCAAGATGTTCTTCAAGTCAATTCTGATGGCAGCCTGATCGTTGTTCTCGCGAAAAAAGAAGTGCCCGCTCGTCCTGTTGAAGCGCCGGCGCGAGCTGAATTTCGGCAATTAGCAAGCGGTCTTGTAGCCGCTGTTTTGGGAGAAAAACCTGTGCTCGCCAGCACCGCATCACAGGTCATTCCCGATATTAAGTCCATTGGAGTGAAGGATGCGGCAGCCATTATGCGCGAAGTGTTAGGAGAGCAAATCCGGCTTGAACTTACGGTTCGTGACCGTATGAGAAATCAACTGATCAAGACGCTTGAAGATTCTGCGATTTCCAAAGATGCCAAAGTGGATATTGGTCTTGTACTCAATGAAAAAGCAAACGGAACTTTTTTGGATCGTTTTGCAAAATCTGTGAATCGTTTTATGGCTCGGGTTCAGCGTCTGCAGGTTTTTGGCCGCGGCCGCATGAGTGATCAATTAGGTGCCACGGTTCGTGTCCAGCCGAGACGCTTGACCGATCTTGCGTCGAATCGTTTAGGTTTGACGGATCAAGCCGCGCTTCCCACCATTTTGTCCGGCGATGTAGAAGCCGCGAATTTAGGTGAATCCATCCTTCCTGTTTTTGGAGATCTTCGCGGTGTGACGGATCCTTTAATTCTTGAGGATGTGATGCTGCTTCAGACCGCGATTTCAGTGCATGTCGCGCTTTTGATCCGCGGTAATTCAGAACTTGCCAAAGAT
>CAZOOM010000003.1:0-56646 GCA_964581425.1 uncultured bacterium
GGTATGGTGTGAAGCATGTTGAAAAGGCGCTGCTTGCCAAAGCCGTTTACGGACTGCCGGAAATGAACCGAAATGCAATTCGAAAATCAGATTTAATTGCCAATCCGGGATGTTATCCAACCGCTTCTATTCTCGGTCTTTATCCTCTTTTCAAAGAAAAACTTTTGGACCTTGATTCAATCTTTATTGATGCCAAATCTGGAGTTAGCGGTGCAGGAAAAAAGCTAAGCACAGCCACTCATTTTTGTGAAGTGGATGAAAATTTCGGTGCCTATAAAGTGAATCGGCATCAGCACACTCCGGAAATCAATCAGGCTTTAACTCAAGCTGCGGGAAAATCAGTTGCGGTTACTTTTATTCCACATCTTCTACCGCTTTATCGAGGTATTTTGGCGACGATTTATGCCAAGAAGAAAAAAGGCGTTACAGAAGTTAAGATCAGAAATGCTTATCAAAAACATTTTTCAAAAGAGCCTTTTGTGCGCGTAAGAAAGGCCGGATCTTTCCCTTCACTCAAAGATGTGCAGGGAACAAATTATTGTGATATCGGAGTGGAAGTTGATTCTGAAAGCGACCGAGTGATCGTGATTTCAGCCATTGATAATTTAATCAAAGGCGCGTCCGGTCAGGCGGTTCAAAACATGAACATCCGGATGGGTTGTCCGGAAACTGCGGGACTAGAAACATGGTAAAACTTAGCTGGGAAAAAAAGAAATCCGGAACGGTCACAAGTCCAAAAGGTTTTTTTGCTTCAGGGATTTATTGCGGAATCAAAAGAAAACCAAAGCCTGATGCCACTTTAATTTATTCAAAAACTCCGTGCGTTGCGGGCGCGACATTTACCACGAACAAGGTTAAGGCTTGGCCGGTTTTGTTTTCCATGAAAAGTCTCATGAGTCCGCGTCACTATGCGATTTTGGCTTCTAGTGGAAATGCGAATTGTGTCAATGGACCGCAGGGTAAAACCGCAGTTGAAGAAAGTGTGCTCGAGCTTTCAAAAAACCTTGGGATTGGTTCTCAGGAAATCTTGATTGCTCAAACCGGAATCATTGGAGTTCCTTTTCCCATCACTCGATTCAAGAGGGGAATTCCTGACCTTGTAAAAAGTCTTTCTGAAGAGGCCGAGGGTGGACATGATGCGGCCCGAGGAATTATGACCACGGATCTTGCTCCAAAAGAAGTGGCGCTTTCTTTTAACTTGGGTGGTCAAAAAGTCACGATTGGCGCCATTGCTAAAGGTTCAGGCATGGTGCATCCCAATATGGCGACCATGCTGTGTTTTATTACGACAGATGCCGCCATTACCAAGCCGTTGCTTGGACGAGCGATTCGACATGCGGTGGATGATACCTTCAACATGATTGCCATCGATAATGATATGAGCACGAATGATACGGCCTTTGTCCTTGCAAATGGAGAAGCGGGAAACCCTACGATTCATAAAGTGGATCATGATTACCGGGCTTTCCGAGAAGTCCTGGAAGAAGTTTGCCGGATTATTGCTCACAAGATGGTGGAAGATGGGGAAGGGGTCTCTCACGTTTGCAATCTTCAAATATCAGGGGCAAAAAATCCAACCGAAGCTGAAAAACTAGCCCGTCAGATTTCAAATTCCATGCTTTTTAAGACCATGCTGGCTGGTGCGAATGCCAATTGGGGAAGAATCGTCGCTGCTCTCGGAGCAAGCGGGGTACATTTTAATCTTGATCAAACGAACATTTTCTTTGATGATATCTCGGTCATCAGCAAGGGAAAGCTCAAAGCGCTTAATCTTCCCAAGGCAAGAAAAGTTTTACAGAAAAAGGAATATACGATTGCCATGAATATCGGAAACGGCCGAGGCCGGGCTAACTTTATTACCTCAGATCTCACCACTAAATATGTTGAAATCAATGGGTCGTACTCGTGAACGCCATGCAAGAGCTCGTAGACAAAGCCAGTATTTTGATTGAGGCCCTTCCTTACATCAAAAAATTCCGGGGCAAGGAAGTTTTGATTAAGTATGGCGGCGCAGCTATGACTTATGAAGACATCCGGGAAAATGTGCTTCATGATTTAGTGTTTATGAATTATGTCGGAATTAAACCGATTTTGATCCACGGCGGCGGAATCGCAATCACAGAAAATCTCAAGAAGAAAGGTATCCAAAGTAGATTTGTGAATGGACTACGAGTGACGGATAAAGAAACCGTGGATGTAGTCATCGAAACTCTGGGTGAAATCAATAAAGGTATTGTTCACGACATCAACCGGTTTGGCGCACGAGCCATTGGGCTGTCAGGCCATGATGCTGAAATTTTAAATGTGGTTAAACATACTTCGGAAGGCGATGTGGGATATGTCGGTGATGTTTCTTCAGTGAATATTATGCCGCTTAAAGAACTCACGGAGTTTAATATTATTCCTGTGATTTACCCGATTGGAATTGATGAAAACGGAGAAGCTTATAACGTAAATGCAGATGAGGCTGCAGCCAAAGTAGCGGCGGCCATGGGTGTCCAAAAGTTGATTATCCTCACAAACGTCAAAGGCATTCTTCGGGATCCTGCGGATGAAAGTACTCTGATTTCTTCTCTCCATGTTGATGAAACCGAAGCTCTGATTGAAAAGAAAGTCATTTCTGGCGGCATGATTCCTAAAGTCCGTTCAGCAATTACTGCGCTCCGGGGTGGGATTAAAAAAGCCCATATCATTGACGGACGTATCAAGCACTCCCTGCTTCTTGAAATTTTTACGGATCAGGGTATTGGGACAGAAATCGTCCTTTAAACTGGTTTCCCTCAAAATGAAAACTCAGGACGTTCAAAAACTTTACGACGATTACATTCTCCCTACATACGCAAGGCTGCCGCTTTGTTTGGTCAAAGGGAAGGGGGCCAAGGTCTGGGATCTTGAAGGTAAGGTCTACCTTGATTTTTTTCCGGGCTGGGCAGTTTCGGGAATCGGGCACAGCCATCCGGCCGTTGTGAATGCGATCAAGCATCAAGCCAAATCCATTCTTCACGTCTCAAATAACTTCCTCAATATTAAACAGGCGAGGCTTGCCGAGGAAATTGTACGATGCGGATTTCCTGGCCGAGTTTTTTTCTGCAACAGCGGAACTGAAGCTACGGAAGGCGCGGTGAAGTTTGCCAGAAAATTTGGAAGTGATACAGGACGATTTGAAATCATCACGCTGACCTATTCTTTTCATGGACGGTCGTCAGCTGGAATTGCGGCCACGGCTCAGGATAAGGTCAGAAAGGGCTTTGATCCCATCCTTCCCGGATTTAAATATGCGGAGTTTAATGATCTTGATTCTGTAAAAAAGCAAATCACAGACAAGACAGTGGCTGTTTTTCTCGAGCCTGTTCAGGGAGAAGGGGGAGTGAATGTTGCAACTCCAGAATTCATGAAAGGACTTCGTAAGATTTGTGATGAGAAAAATCTCCTGCTTATGCTCGACGAAGTCCAGTGTGGCATGGGACGGACCGGAAAAATGTTTGCTTACCAAAATTATGAGATTGAACCGGATGTGATGACACTGGCCAAAACTTTTGGTGGTGGCGTGCCGATTGGGGCTTTTGTAGTCCATAAAAAAATCCAAAAAGAGCTTTTTACACCAGGAACTCACGGCTCCACTTATGGTGGAAACCCATTGGTGTGCGCCGCGGCGCTTGCGGTGTTTAAAACGATCCAGCAAGAGAAGCTTTTGACTCATGCTACGCAGTTGGGTAAGTATTTAGGAGAGAGGCTAGAGGCCATGAAAGCTCGATTTTCTGTGATTGAAAAAGTCAAAGGGATTGCTATGATGAGAGGCCTTTCCCTTAAGGAACCGGGGCAGGCGATTGTGGACCGGGCCCGGGAAAAGGGGCTTTTGATCAATTGTACGCAGGACAAGGTACTTCGAATCCTTCCTCCGATCAATATTTCAAAGAGCCTTCTGGATCAAGGACTTAAAATTCTCGAAAGTGTTTTTGAAGAATTGCAGGCAGCTAAAAAATGAAAAAAAATCATCTTATTTCCATTTCCGATTTATCCGCGCAGGAAGCACGAAAAATCCTGGAGCTTGCGCATAAAATTAAAGCCAATCCCCAGCATTATCGAAGCATGCTCCAAGGTAAAATGTTCGGACTAGTTTTTGAAAAGCCTTCCATGCGAACCTGGGTTTCCTTTGAGGCAGGGATTTTTAGTCTTGGTGGAGCTGCGATTTTTATGGGCCCCGACGATGTGAAGCTTGGAGTCAGAGAGGAAGTTAAAGACGCAGCTCGGGTTTTGGATCGTTATCTTTCAGGACTGATTCTGCGAACTTATTCGCATGACACGATTGAAGAAATCCGGGAGTATTTTCGAGGGGTGATCATTAATGCACTTAGCGACTTTGAGCATCCTTGCCAAGCGCTTGCGGATGTGATGACGCTTCAGGAAAAGTTCCCCAAAAACCCACAACCAGTTTTAGCTTATCTTGGAGACGGGAATAATGTTCTTCACTCACTGCTTCTTGTGTGCGGGCTGTTAGGAATTCATATACGGTACGCGACTCCTAAAAATTTGAAGCCAAGCCCAAGCGTTCTGAAGAAAGCCAAGGACTTAGCTAAGCGAAGCGGCGGCACGATTTTTGGAACGCACGATCCGGTAGAAGCTGTGACGGATGCGGATGTGATTTATACCGATGTTTGGGTTTCGATGGGAGAGGAAGCGATTCGAGACAAAAAACTCAAAGAGTTTAAAGGCATGCAGCTCAACGGAAAATTGATCCGGCATGCCAAGAAAAAAGCCAAGATCATGCACTGCCTTCCTGCGCATCGGGGAGAAGAAATTACAGAAGGTGTGATCGAGAGCAATCGTTCCATTATTTTTGATCAGGCGGAAAATCGTTTGCATATTCAGAAAGCAATTCTGCTCCATCTGATGAATTTAAATTCCAATTAAAAAAATATTCTGAGGTTGATTTCATGAAAAAAGTTGTACTCGCTTATTCTGGAGGTCTTGATACTTCCTGCGCGGTCAAATGGCTTAAAGACACTTATAACGTGGAAGTGGTTTGTTTTTCGGCTTTTATTGGAGAGGTAAGTGATCAGAAGGCCCTCAAAGCCAAGGCGTTGAAATCCGGTGCATCAAAAATTTATATTGAAGATTTAAAAGAAGAATTTGCTCAGGATTTTTTGATCCCAGCCCTGTGGGCCAATGCCCGTTATGAGGGGAAATATCCGCTCGCAACGGCTCTCGGCAGGCCGCTCATTGCAAAGCACTTGGTGAAAATTGCCCAGCTTGAAAAAGCGGATTATGTGGCGCATGGCTGTACTGGAAAAGGAAATGACCAGGTCCGAATTGAAGTGGGAGTCCGGACGCTGGATCCAAATCTGAAAGTGATAGCACCTCTTCGCGAGTGGGAATTTAAAACCCGGGAAGAAGAAATTGAGTATGCTAAAGAACACCAAATCCCTGTGTCGGCGACGAAGGCAAGTCCTTACTCGATTGATAAAAATATTTGGGGAATTGCGATTGAAGCTGGAATTTTAGAAAATCCTTGGAACGAGCCGCCTGAAGATGCCTACGTCATGACGCGTTCGGTGGATACGGCACCTTCCAAAGCCCGATCTTTAGAGATCGAATTTGAGGCTGGAATTCCGGTTAAGGTTGACGGAAAAAAGTATTCGCTCGTGGCTTTGATTGATCATTTAAATCAAGTGGGCGGAGAGCACGGAGTGGGACGGTTTGATATGATCGAAAATCGTCTTGTGGGAATCAAGAGCAGGGAAATTTATGAAGCCCCCGCCGCTCATCTTCTTCTCATGGCTCATGAAGAGCTTGAGGGAATGGTGATGGACCGGGAATACTCGCATTACAAGCGGGTGCTTTCTGAGAAGTATGCTGAGATGGTTTATTTCGGGCTTTGGTTTTCGCCGCTCAAAAAAGCACTGGATGCCTTTTTTGCTTCGCATCAAGAACGCGTGACTGGAACCATTCGCCTGAAACTCCACAAAGGTCAGGCGGTATGCACAGGACGAAAATCAAAATACTCTCTTTATCAGGAAAAACTCGCGACTTATTCCAAGGGCGATGCCTTTGATCACAAAATGTCGCAAGGCTTTGTGAAAATTTGGGGCCTTCCTTACGAAGGGTTAAAATAACAACAAGGATTTATGGCAAAAAAACTTTGGGGCGGACGGTTTAAAAAAGAAATGCATCCACTCCTCAAGGAGTTTAGTTATTCCTTGAGAACGGACAGCCGACTTTTCTTTTCTGAGCTAAAAGTTAATGAGGCCTACAGCCGGATGCTAGCCAAAGTGGGATTAATCACCCGAGTGGAATGTGCAAAAATCCAAAAAGGACTTCAGAAAATCCAAAAAGATTGGCACTCAGGAAATTCCTGCCTTTGCCACGGTGATTACGAAGACATTCATACTTATATTCAGCAAGAGCTCGAGCGTGTCGCTGGCCCTGTAGCTAAAAAAATCCATACAGGCCGAAGCCGCAATGATCTGGTGATCACCTCAACGCTGGTTTATCTCAAAGAAAAGGCAAAGCAAATTGAATCTGGAATTGCGAAAACTCAGACAGCACTAGTGAGTTTAGCAGAAGACGCAGATGATTTTGTGATTCCCGGTCTCACGCATCTTAGAAAAGCTCAGCCTGTCTTAGCGGCCCATCATCTTTTGGCTTATGTCGAAATGCTCGAGCAGGACAAGGACCGGTTAAAAGATGCACAAAAGCGACTGGATGTTTTACCTCTTGGGTCCGCAGCTCTTGCGGGCTCTGCACTGCCTCTGGACCGGGCTTTTTTGGCCAAGCAGCTTGGATTTTCAAAGATCACACGAAATTCTTTGGCCGCCACGGCGGACCGGGCTTCGCTTACTGAGGTCCTGAGCGCGCTCAGTATTCTTTGGATGCATCTTTCGCGGTTTTCTGAAGACATGATTCTTTGGCAAAATGAGGCCTTTGGTTACATTGAACTTGATGATGCTTTTGCGACGGGCTCTAGTTTAATGCCTCAAAAAAAGAATCCGGATATTTTTGAGCTGATTCGAGGGCGAGCGGCTGTCATTTTTTCGCATCTCAGTGCTTTGCTTACTTTACAGAAGGGTCTGCCGCTTGCTTATAACCGGGACCTTCAGGAGGATAAGCCCGGACTTTTTGATGCGATTCGAAAAACAGAAATTGCGCTTGAGCTACTTGCCCTTTCAGTGCCATTGATTCGGTTTCAGGAATCCGCGCTTTCAAAAGCGCTTGAGGATGACGGCCTTTTTGCAACAGATATTCTTGAATACTTAATTCGAAAAAAAATTCCATTTGCCGAAGCGCATGAAAGCGTCGGAAAAGTTGTGAGACATGCGGTTGATGTCAAAATCTCTCTTCAAAAATTGCCTCTCGCAGAGTGGAGGAAATTTTCAAAAGCCTTTGATCAGGATGTCTTTGATCTTTTAAACCCCCAAGTCTCAGTCAAATCAAAGAAAACGCTCGGTAGTACCAATCCTGGTTTGGTTCATGTTCAGCTGCTTGCCTGGAAAGCCGCTCTCAAGAACCAAGCCTAATCAACCCTCAGGTTTTTATGCACGATTTTAATTATCGCAAAGATGAACTTTATTGTGAAAAAGTCCGCGTTCGAGACATTCTAAAAAAAGTTGGAACGCCAGCCTACATTTATAGCCACGCGACCATTGTCGGGCATCTCAGAAAAATTCAAAAGGCCTTTGCTTCGGTGAAGCCACTTATTTGTTATTCGATGAAAGCCAACTCCAATCTTGCGATTTTAAAAACCGTGATCAGCACCGGTGCGGGACTCGATATTGTTTCTGCAGGGGAACTCTACCGGGCAAAGAAAGCTGGTTGTGATCCAAAAAAAATGGTGTTTGCAGGAGTCGGAAAAACAGAAGAGGAAATTTCTCAGGCCATTCGATTTGGGATCTTGCTTTTTAATGTGGAGTCAGCGCCGGAGCTTGAGCGGATTGACACTGTGGCCCGAAGTTTGAACCGGAAAGTTAAAGTTTCACTCCGCGTGAACCCCGGTGTGGATCCTCACACCCATCATCATATTGCTACGGGAAAAGCCGAAAGTAAATTTGGAATGGATCCTGCCACGGCCAAGAAGCTTTTTTTAAATCGAAAAAATTATTTCGGTGTAAATTTGTGCGCAGTTCATGTCCATATTGGATCGCAGATCGTGATTGGGGATCCTTTTGTGGAAGCCTTTGAAAAAGTCCTTGGGTTTGTGGATGATCTTGAAGCTTCGGGTGTTTGTATTGAATTTCTTAATCTCGGAGGCGGGTTGGGGGTCATTTACAATGAAGAAAACCCTCAAACGGCTGAGCAATTTGCCAAGCGCATCCTTCCGCTTTTTAAAGGAAGAAAATTCCGGCTTATTTTCGAGCCCGGTCGTTTTGTGGTCGCGAATGCAGGGATTCTTGCGTCAGAAGTGATTTACATTAAAGAAACCAATGTGAAGAAGTTTGCCATTATCAATGCCGCTATGAATGATCTGATACGGCCCAGTCTTTACGGAGCCTATCACGGCGTTTGGCCGCTCACGCGTCATGAAGATCGTCCTAAGGTAAAATATGATGTGGTAGGGCCGATTTGCGAAAGCGGAGATGTTCTGGCTAAGGATCGTGAGATAGAACGGCTTTCTTCCGGAGATTTAATTGCGTTGATGTCAGCCGGGGCTTACGGCTTTGTGATGTCTTCAAATTACAATTCCAGGCCCAAGGTCTGTGAAGTGATGGTGAAGGGAAGCCAATTTTCTGTGATTCGCAAACGCGAAAATTTTGCGACTTTGACGGCCGGAGAAAAAATCCCGGCCTTTGTTTGAAGTATTCTCGAGCTGCTTTTTTGGAGATTATTTCTTTCCTTCGAGATTTGATTCAACAGCGTTGATCATACTTTCTTGAATTTCTTCTTCCTGTTTATCTTTCAGGATCATTCCGCTCACTCTCACGAGATCTGAATCAGACGCGCTTTTCTTTAAGTCATTTTCAGCTGATCCGGATCCTTGCTGCGGAAACATCAGAGGGGTTCCTTCCTGTGTCAAGGCTGAACGAATAGCTTCCATTTTCTGAAGATCATTTTTAGTCAGTTGCCATTCCTCTTTAAGTGCATGCAGAGTTGCTTCTCCTCCGGAGTGTTTTTCAATCTCAGCTTGGAGGGCGTCTTGCATCTCTTGGATTAACAGCACTTCAGAAGGATCCATGATGCGCGGTGCATTGATCGAAATGCCTTTTTCAGGATTTGAAAAATCCACCTCAATGGTCTCTAATTTTCGCACTGAAACGCCGCGGGTTTTCTGAGGAGTCAGGTGATCTTCTTTTAAGGGATAGACTCGAACTTCACCTTCCGCTACAGAAAAACTCTCTGTGGATTTAACCGGGTTATAACTGGAAACAAAGACGGTTCCGCGTACAGAAGCAACGACGGTGGGAGAAGTCACTTCATAAGGTGAACCTGCTGGAAGTCCGTTCAGCATATTGAAAATCGTTCCATCCACGAGATTGACTTGCGTGGGTTCAATGGATTTAAATTCGGCGATCGTATTTGCGCTGATGCGGCAGTGATTTTGCATAAAAAGATCATATTGAATATTGACCGCAGAATTTTCTGAAGTCTTGATTTGATCGCCTTGATCAACTCGTGCGCCCGCCTTGAGCTCTTGCCATGAGGGGAATGACTTTTTTAAAATTTGAGCCGTGCCCTCAATGGATAAAACCGTGGCTTGATGATCAATAAGAGACTGGTCTTTGTCCGTGAGCGGCACAGCGGATTCACTGGCAAACATGGGTTGAATCATGATGGCGCTAAAGATCAAAATAAAAACAACGAATCCTTTGAAAATCATGGTTTTCCTCATGAAATCCTCCTCCGGACCGACGTTAGGCGTGCTTGTTTTTACTAATTTAAAGAGTAGCTCAGAATCAAGTCTATTGCAAACGGACAGAAGGGAAAGCCCGTTCAGAGACAGTTGAATGGGAGTGCAACATCAAAAAGCAAAAGGAACTCGTTTTAGAAAGAACTATTTTGCAATTTGGATTAGATGACTCGCTTCGAAACGGGTGATATCGCTCTCGTGCTGAAGCGTAAGACCGATATCATCCAATCCTTCTAGAATCCGTTTTTTGATTCCCGGATCGATTTCAAAGGAGTACGAAATTTCAGGATGGCTATGGACAGTAACTTTTTGTTGAGGGAGATCCACCGTTGCTTCAAGATTTTTTGTTTTTTGAATTAGAGCAAAGATTTGATCCACTTCTTTTTCTGAAAGCTCGATGGTGAGAAGTGCATTTTTAAGGCTGTTATTTCTAAAGATGTCCGCAAAAGCCGGGATCATGGAATCGCCGCTTTTTTTCGAAGGGGCGATGACGGCTTGAAATCCAAATTGATGAATGGCCCAAACTGCGTGTTCTCGGCTGGATCCGCAGCCAAAATTATTTCGCGTAACTAAAATCGAAGACCTGTTAAAAGGACTTTGATTCAAAATAAAGTTTGGATTTGGTTTGCCATCTGGAAGATAGCGCCAATCAAAAAACAGAGCTTCACCAAACCCCGTGCGTTTGATTGATTTCAAAAACTGTTTGGGGATGATTTGGTCTGTATCCACATTGGCAATATCAAGGGGTGCTACGAGTCCGCGGTGAGTTTTAAAAGGCTTCATGATTTAAGCTCCAAGTACCAAATCCCAATTTCCAAGCATACTGATCAATGGGTTGGTTTTTATTTGGATTTTGGGATTTGTTATTTGGGATTTCATTGCCAAGTCCTGATATCGACAAAGTGTCCCGTGATCGCAGCTGCGGCTGCCATTTCAGGGCTAACCAGGTGAGTGCGGCCGCCTTTACCTTGCCGCCCTTCAAAATTGCGGTTTGAAGTGGAGGCAGATCGTTCGCCCGGCTTTAATTGATCAGGGTTCATGCCCAAACACATGCTGCATCCGGCTTCACGCCACTCGCAGCCGCTTGCTTTAAAAATTTTATCAAGCCCCTCGGCTTCAGCTTGTTTCTTAACGCGCTGGGATCCAGGAACCACGAGTACGCGAACGCCGGAGGCTACTTTGTGATTTTTAAAAATCGAGGCGCTGGCTCGAAGGTCTTCAATGCGCCCATTGGTGCAGCTTCCGATAAAAACCACATCCACTTTAATTTGATCGAATGGAGTTCCAGGTTTGAGTCCCATGTAAGTGAGTGCTTGTTCAACATCTTTTGCGCTGTATCCAGGAACTTGATCTGGGGCAGGGATTTTGCCAGTCACATCCATGACCATTCCAGGGTTCGTACCCCAGGTAACTTGCGGAGCAATCGAAGAGGCATCAATAGTTACCACCTGATCGTAAACCGCATCAGGATCAGATGGGAGCGATTTCCAAAGTGCCACGGCTTCGTCCCAAGCCTTTCCTTTTGGGGCAAAAGGACGATTTCCAGAAGCAATGTAATCAATCGTGGTCTGATCCGGAGCAATTAATCCTGCACGAGCGCCAGCTTCAATCGACATATTGCAAATCGTCATGCGCGCTTCCATGGAAAGGGAGCGAATGGCTTCACCGCAATATTCCAGGACAAATCCTGTTCCGCCCGCTGTCCCAATTTTCCCAATAAGCTTGAGGATTAAATCTTTGGCGGTCACGCCTCGCCCGGGTTTTCCAATGAATTCTACTTTCATGGTCTTTGGTTTTTTTTGGGATAAACACTGTGTGGCAAGGACGTGTTCGACCTCAGAAGTTCCAATACCAAAAGCGAGGGCTCCGAATGCCCCGTGGGTTGAAGTGTGAGAATCTCCGCAAACCATGGTGGTTCCAGGAAGGGTAATGCCTAATTCCGGGCCAATAATATGAACAATGCCTTGATTTTCAGTGTGCAGATCGTAGAGCGTAACACCAAAATCCCTGCAGTTTTTTCGCAGGGTATCAATTTGTTCTTTTGAAATGGGATCCTTGATATTGTACTGATCATCTGTGGGGACATTATGGTCAGGAGTTGCAAAAGTCAGTTTGGGTTGACGCACAGTACGTCCGGAGAGGCGCAATCCTTCAAAAGCCTGTGGACTTGTGACTTCATGAACTAAGTGGCGGTCAATATAAAGAAGCGACATGCCATCCGGCAAAACTTTTACCAAATGACGATCCCAAATTTTTTCAAAAAGTGTTTTTTTCATGATAATTCCTGGACTGGTCCGTACGTTACTCCTAATCCTCGGGTCTTGAGGGGCACTTCGCGGAGAAATACCGGAGAAATGAGGCCGGTCACGCCCTTCATTATATTCAGCGATTTTTGAGGTTCAAGATATATAATACGAACCCTAAAATGCTTATGAGCCGATCCAAACTCCTGAAAGTATCCTTAATTACCTTCCTCATTCTTCATGGGGGAGTGAACTCGCTCTTGGCAGAGGATCACAGTTTGGAGGTTTCAACGCTGGATCAAAATTTGCATCTTCAAGAGCTCAACCTTCAAATCAAGCGCGCAGAAAATCATTTATCAAATGAAAAAAATCAAGAAGAGCTTTGTTTAAAGGAGCTTCAGAAGCTTAAAGCTGAAAGGGCAAAACTAGAAAACGAAGCCAAACGCTATGAAGCTATGAATGCATCCATGCGCGGACTTTATCATAAAGAGACGAAAGCCTTGGGTGCTGAAGGTTTTTTTTATGATCAAATACAGATTTCAATTAAGGACGCGAATAATAAAGTGCGAACAAAAGAAGCGGAATGCGCTAAGATTCATGATCAAACCGAGGAATCTTCCCGTATTTTGAAGACCGCGAATCAAAGATTACAGGATTATGAGCAAGCCATTAAAGAGGGCTGGAAAAATAACCCCTTTTAGCAAACGCAGGAGTTTACTTGTTTTTTACTAGGCGGAAATGGACAAAGCCAATGCTTGAATTTATACTGCCAAGATCTATGAAAAGAAGACTTCCGTTTTTTGTGCTTATCCTCCTACTTAGTTTTGCCCCTACTTTAGCTACGGCTAAAGAAGACGCAAAATCATCTCATATCCAAACGCCGAAAATTATGGAAGCTTCAGGGGACTTTGTTTTCCAGGCTTCTGAAATTTCCTTGGATGCGCGAATGGAAACTGCGCCTCTTGAAATGTCCGGCTCAGACCAGGACTCAGTGCAGGCGCATTTATTCGGAGAGTCACTGGTCTCTTTTGGGAAAAAGGCCAAAGATTTAGGCGAGACACTGATGGATCCGGCAGGGGCTTTTTCTGTGGATATTGTTTTTGCCAGGAAATCTTACGGGGTTTATCAGCTGGCTCTTATCTATGCCATGGAAGCTGCAGGTGGAAAACGCTACGAAGAAAAACATAATTTTGAAGTGAGTCCTGAAGAAGTCCCACAGTTTTTGGGAACAGTCTCGGTGAAATCTCTGCGGACAATTTTTATTCAAGGGACGATCCAGCACTTTTCTCAATCTGCCGCGCAAAGACCTGATTTCCAAAAAATTTGGAAACCTTACCTGGAAAGACTTTACCAGGAAATTTTAATTCAAGTTCAGCCTCAGTTGCTTGATTTTGCAGCTCATTTTGAAGATAAAAAAGCAGAGTTTCTTAAGAAGGCAAGGCTAAAAGAGGCCATTCAGTCTGAAGATGAAAAGCAGCCTGTTTTTGAGGAGATTAAAAAAGAAGAGCCAGTGCTTTTGAAAACAGAAGAAGACTTGAAACCGTTTGAAAATATTGAGGGAATAACAGAAGACCTAGAGACTGAGACAAAACCCGCAATAGATCAGGAGGCCGCGGATCTTGAACCAGCGGTTGTGGAGCCTTCAAACCAAAAACTAGCCAAAGAAAATTTTTCGGTTCAGGATCCTGGCGTATCCACTTATTTTGAACCTCTGGCTCTTTATCAGGAACTTTTGCAAAAAAGAAAAACACTGCAGCACGGCAGTTCTGAATTCCAATCTATTTCTTCCAAAATGGGAGAGATTCAGTCTCAGCTTCAAACCATGGGGTATTACAAACTTTCCGCTTCAAAACGCGCGAAGATTGAACAGGAGATTGAAAACAGCAGAGCTCCTGTGAAGGTAAACTGACGATTTATGGCAGCGCGTTTTAATCTTCAGAAACTCAAAAATAGGGCCTTTCTTGTTTTAGTCCAGACACGCGACCGCAAATCCGGCTTTCTTGATGAGAGTTTTGAGGAAATGAAAGAGCTCGCTCGAGCGGCTCTGGTTTCAGTGGTCGGGGGAGTGGAAGCCAAAATACAGCATCCCAGTCCCAGCCATTTTATTCGAAGTGGAAAATTGCTCGAAGTCGTCACTGAGGCGAAAAAATGCGGCGCTAATTGCCTGCTTTTCAATGTCGAACTCACCCCTGTTCAAGCTAGAAATATTGAAAAAGAAATCAAACTTCCTGTGGTGGACCGGACGGGACTGATTTTAGATATTTTCGGAAGACGCGCGCAGTCGCGGGAAGGGCAGCTTCAGGTAGAACTTGCGCGGCTCAATTATATTTTACCTCGTCTTGGAGGATTGGGCGGTGTCATGTCGCGTCTTGGCGGAGGTATCGGAACCCGCGGTCCTGGAGAACAGGAATTGGAACGAGATCGACGAAAAATCAGGGGGCGCATTGAGCGTGTCAAGGAGGAACTCAAAAAAGTCCATCAGCATCGGGAACTTTTAAGGCAGGGGCGCAAGCGCAGAAATTTCCTGTCCGTGGCCTTGGTGGGCTATACCAACGCAGGGAAATCAACGCTGCTGAATGCGCTGACAGGTGCGGATACTTATGTTGAAGAAAAAATGTTTGCGACTTTGGATCCTAAGGTCAGGATTCAAAACATCAAAGGAAAAGGGAATATCCTATTTGTAGACACGGTAGGATTTCTCCGCGAACTGCCGCACGGACTTGTGGAGTCGTTTCATGCAACTTTGGAAGAAGTCGCTGAAGCTGATCTCCTCATTCATGTTTTAGATGTGACGCATCCTCAATGTCATGAATTCTATGCCACGGTTCTCAAAGTGCTGGAAGAAATCAAAGCCAATCATAAACCCATGATTCTTGCGCTCAATAAAAGTGATCTTTTAGATGACGCAGGCAAGCGCACGGCCGTCATCGATTGGCCCGGAGGAATTTTGATTTCTGCTAAAATGGGTTTGGGTACAGATCAATTGATGGAGAGCATCCAAATCCATTCTCCTAGAAAAACAGTGATTGAAAATTCTTTTTCTGAAACCGACCCTTCATAGCTCATGATGACCCGATCTGTGATCACGCCTCAAATTTTATTTGAAGATACGCATTTGATGGTGCTTTCAAAACCCGCGGGACTTCTTTCGCAATCAGACATTTCAGGTGAAAAAAGTTTGGTGGATTGGCTCAGGGAATACTTGGGAAGAAATTACGTAGGTTTGATCCATCGTCTCGACCGGAATACTTCAGGCGCGATGGTTATTGCCAAGAGAACAAAGGCGGCACGAAGACTTACCGAATCGCTGCAAGAGGGAAAACTCGAACGAACCTATCTGGCTTTTATAAATGGAAATTTAAAAGTAGATGAGTCTTGGAGAGACTGGCTTTGTAAAGATAAAAGAAAAAATGAGGTGAGCGTCGTTGCTCACAAAGAGAACGGAACTCAAGAAGCGTATCTTCACGTGAAGCCTGTTATTTGTGGAAAGCTTTCAGGACAAACGGTAACCCTCGCCTCCTTTTTCTTGGAAACTGGGAGATCGCATCAAATCCGCATCCAGGCTGCGCACCGGGATCATGCGTTGATTGGAGATGAAAAATACGGAGGGGTTTCCCATCCTGTGATCCAAAGGCCGGCGCTTCATTCTTGGAAAATTGTTTTCCCCCATCCTATGTCTCAGGATAAACTGGCGTTTGAAGCTCCTTTTCCTGATGATTTTGAAAATCTAAAAAAAATGCTTAAGTGAGAATGACATTGAATTCAGATTTCGTGAGGGCCATTTTCGATGGGATGTTGCAAAATCTTTGGGTTTCAGTTTTGGTCGGAGGGATCCTGCTCATTTTATTGGGGAAATTTTTAAAGGCCTATTTTAAAGTTCTTGTGGTTTTGATCTTCACGGTGGGACTTGTATTTTTTGCAGTATATTGGGGTCACTGGAAGTCCGGGAATGATCTTGAAAAAACTTCATGGAGGCAGAGGTTATGATAAAAAATAAGATCCAGTATTGGCTGCTTAAAAGTGAGCCGGAAACCTATTCCATAGAAGATCTTAAAAAAGACAAAACAACTTTTTGGGACGGTGTCAGAAATTATCAGGCTCGGAATTTTTTACGTGACTCTTTGCGTGTGGGGGATTTAGCTTTTTTTTATCACAGCAATGCGGAGCCGCCAGGTATTGCGGGAATTGTGCAAGTGGTCAAAAAGGGAGAACCAGATGATACTCAATTTGACTCTCAAGATGTCCATTATGATCCCAAGGCAAAACCGGAACACCCGATTTGGTATGGAGTTGAAGTGAAGTTTGTGGAAAAATTCCCTGCGCTTCTTTCCCTGGAAACGCTTCGCAAGATCAAGAGCCTTTCCTCGATGATGCTTCTGAAAAAAGGTCAGCGTCTCTCAGTCCAGCCGGTGACGGAAACAGAATGGAAAACCATTCTTGGGATGAAAGATTCTCACTAATCTGTGTGGATAAGAAAATTAATGATCGCTGATACTGCAGGCTTCTTCGCACTTCACGCTGGTTCGGCGATCAATGACGACTAAGTTATCGGATCGGTTTGCAGAGATATCAGAAAACGAGATGGAGCTGATTTCAAAGTCACCCAGCGGGTCTGAGAACGCAAGATAATTGAGGGGAACTTTAACATCTTCCGGCAGCTCCGATTCAAAGGTGTACCACTTGCGATTCGAAGCCATCTTCACAGGGAATTTCTTTCCCATAATTTGCTGCTCTTCATTTTTAATCTCAGCATAAAAACAGTTGCACTTGCGCGAAAGATTCCTGGCTTTGATGTGGAAAAAGCGGAATTTATCGAGTGCAATGTAGGGAAGATAACCGCCCTTCCATCCTCGTTTGCCGGGAAAATGGTAATTCTGAAGCCAATCATCTTTTCCTACGTCTAAGGTTCCGTGGCTTGTACGCCAATACTGAATGACCTCCACATCTCCTAACACCGGTGCTTTGATTTTTGCGAGTTCAAAATGGGTGGCTTTGGGCTGAAGCGGATTTTCTCGCGTAAGTCGGATATTCCGGATTCGGATATCACCACTTCTGCCGTGAATGAGATGCTCTCCGAAAAGATAACTCGGGTCATGCATGGTGACGGAAAAATAGTCCACGGGCTTGTAATCGGATTCCGGGATCAAGGTTATTTTTTCAACATACGTTTTCCATTTTCCATCTTCGGAAAGGATGCCTGGATGTTGAGTATCAATCGTGCAATGGGTCAGGACGATGTCGTCACTTTTAATTTCTAAATCAAAAAGAACCGGAGGCGTTTCAACGGGCAGACTGAGAGAAATATATTTCATCCCGGAAATTCCCATGGTTTGATCAAGGTAAGTTCCGCGGAATGCCCACTGATCAAAGTAAGAAAGGTCTGAGGAAATTTGATAATGAAAAGAAAAATCCTTGCCAGGAGCAAGATCATCTTCGAGGGTTGGAAGCCCAATCGTCGTGACATTCTTCCCGTGCAAGTGTCCGGGCTGAACATGTTGACTGATATTATATTCCTCTCCCGCTTGCGGAATCGATTTTACTTCAACATGGATTTGATTCAGTGAAGGCATGGGATAGGGTTTGCTAGGCATTTGAACAGCGAGTCCGTTACGCGCTTTTAGCATTTGCTGATATTTCGATTCCAAAAGCTGCATCAGTTTGTCGTACATTGTGATATTGGTACCGGGCACTTTACGACGCTTCAGATATTTTTCTGTTTGATTGACCACGCCTCCGCTTGCAGCCACAAGGGTAAGTCCTTTTCCATCTGCGGTCATGACATCGGCGTATCCGTCGTGTGCAACAGATTCCACAGCGCCGTAGGGCGTCATGATGCCACGAAAATTCATAATATTTTGAAGCCACTTAATACCGGTTGAGGGAGAAATCAACATGCTGAGTGCAGTGGCAAAAATAACAGCCACATCGCTGCGGTCCACGGGCTGTGACGCAATGGCCGGAATTCCCATTTGGCGGTAATTTCCGTTCGTATCATAAGAAGTACTGACAAAACCCGGAAGGCCATGAGAGCGAGCATAGTCAGCCTGAATGTAAAGATAATTTTGATAAAGCGGAGCCAGACTGGACTTCATCAAAGGAAGAAAAATTAAACCCCAGTGTTCATGAAAAGAAGCACGATAGCCGCGAAGCGTTGTAATGACTTGACCATCTGAGGTTACGTAATCAATGCCATGAATTTCAAGATTGTTCCACGCATCTTCTGGGATTTGTCCATGAACAATTCCCCAAAGCACGGCAAGAATGCCTTCAAACATATCATTGAGATAATAGGTTTTATCGCCTGACCATGTTTTGTTGACCGGGTTATATTGAATGGTCCCGTGCATTAATTTTTTCTTTGGATCATAAAATTTTCCATAGTTTTGAGACTTTAAAAAATTATCTGCCATTTTAGCCATTTGCTTTTGGCGCGGATCCGCAGAGTCTTCAAGCGCTGCAACTACAGAGGCAAGAGCCCAGCTCATTTGTCCGTTATCCAGAGAAGGCATCTTGTACCAAGCCGGGACAATGGATCCATTGGAACGGATGTCCGACCAGGCTAAAAAGCCATCAAAATCAGGATATTCCACGCGGTAGCGTCGCAAAGTTTTAAGGCAGTTTTCTAAAAGGTTAGTCGCTTGTTCCGGGGTAAGTTTGGCTTTTTCAAAAACAGGCTGACGGGTCATGACGCCGAGCAAATAAGGAATCAAAAGAGAAATTTTTGATGCGGCAGCATAATTCCCGCGCTCTCCAATTTGGCCTTTGGTCAGGCGAATGCGGATGTGGTCATAAGGCATTCCAGTTTTTTCATCCATGCCAATACCTGGCTGAAAATAAATGGATTCACTTGGGATGAGGGTATCGACGATAAAGGGTGCGCTATCAAGAAAAATATCAGGAAGTGAAGTCATCTCCAGAAGAGAGCGGCTAATTCTGGTTCTGTTATTTGAGACAGTTGGAGATTCTTCAGTTGACTTAGGAGAGATTTGAAAGCTTTCTGCTCCGTAAACCTGAACAGGCGTTCCACTCCCAAGAAAAAAGAATATCATCCCAACCGCGATTGACCTTTGCATGAATTTTGGGGGAGATACAAAGGGAGCTTTCGAGGGATCCTTTATTTTGAGTTGTGGAACTATTTTTGATGTCATATTTAGTAAAAAAGAATGCAAAAATCAACAGCTTTGAAGCGACCCTGAGCTCGAAACAACACAGCGAGTTTCACGATGAGGCCTATCTTTGGGGGCGACTTTAAATTCTACTCGTCAAACAGACTAAATCCTAGAGTAAATTCTAAGAAATCTTCTTTTTTTAATTTTTGCAATAACGGGCATCCTAGACCGTCTCTCATCTATCTATAATAATTACTAGTGATCCTAAGCGATACTTACTTGAATTTTGGAATGCCTATTCAGGCTTTTAAGAAGATGCCGAAATTTACAGGTAGAATCAGACACCAAACAGGGAGCTTTATTCATGACAGGTCCAGAAAGACGGCGTAATCAGAGAGTCAATGTCCGCCTCGAAACCATCCTTGAGTTATCAAGATCAGTTAAAACCCACGGCGTTTGTGAAAATCTGAGTGCCAAAGGACTTTTCTTTGCTTGTGATCCCAAACCCCAAGTCGGAGCCTTGTGTACTCTTGTTTTGAGACTCGGAGACGACCGTTATCATCCCTCGATCCGCATTCAAGGCAAGGTGGTGCGCGCAGATGATCGTGGAGTGGGAATCGAATTTCTTGCGATTGATTTTCATGATTTTGAGCATCTCAAAAATATCGTGCTTTATTCTGCAACAGACCCAGACAAAGTTGAGGCTGAGTTCCGTCAGTATCTTGAACTCTACCGGCTCGATCAGAACTCTTCCAACTGATTTTTCTTGCGTCATTGGATTTTAGCAAGGCTTTTGCTAAAATAGGGATCAACCAAAGGTTGATTGCATGAAAAAGAAAAATCTGTCCTCCCTGCGTTTCCACAAAATGGTTGCCTCAGGCAATGACTTTATCGTGGTGGATAATCGTCGCGGAGTGATTAAGCACCCAAAAAATTTTGCAGCCGAAGTGTGTCAAATTCATCATGGCATTGGCGCAGATGGAGTTTTACTCCTGGAAAATTCTAAAAAGGCTGCTTTTAAAATGCGCATTATTAATTCTGATGGTTCTGAGGCGGAAGCTTGTGGCAATGGATTTCGTTGTATCGCCCTTTATGCCTATGAGCGTTTGGGTTTGCCGCATCATTTCCAGTTTGAATCGCTGGCTGGAATATTATCTGCAGAGGTTACGGCGCCTCGCGTCAAAGTAGGCATGGTGCAACCTAAGGATTACCGGACGCGGCAAACCCTTGAAGTTTCAGGAAATCGCCTGCACTACTCATTCATTAACACGGGCGTTCCTCATGCGGTTATTCTTGTCGAAGGTTTGGCAAAAATCGATGTTGAAAATCTTGGAAGAGCCGTGCGCGAGCATCGTGCTTTTAAACCCAAAGGAACCAATGTGAATTTTGTAGAAGTTAAAAACAATCACGAAATCCAAGTACGCACGTATGAGCGGGGAGTGGAAAAAGAGACCTTGGCGTGCGGAACCGGATCCACGGCTTCTGCTTTGATCACTGCTCTTGCAGGATACACAAAATCTCCGGTGGCGGTGCATACGAGCGGCGGAGAAGTTTTGAAAATTGGTTTCCAAATTACGAGTTCAAAAATTTTAGATGTATCGCTTGAAGGTGAAGCAAAAATTGTTTACGAAGGAGTTTTGGTGTCATGACAAATCAAAGAAAAATTTTTCAAGGTTCGATGGTTGCCCTTGTGACGCCATTTAAAAATAATGAGATTGATGAGAAGTCTCTTGCAAAGCTTCTTGATTTTCATCTTCAAGCAAAAACGGATGTGATTATTCCTTGCGGCACGACCGGAGAATCTCCAACCATGACGCATGATGAGCACCGGCGTGTCATGTCATTTGTTGTGGACTATGTCAAAGGCCGTGCCACGGTGATTTGCGGGGCGGGATCCAACTCGACCCAGGAAGGCTTGGGTTTGATCCAGCATGCTGAAAAAATCAAAGCCGATGGTGTTCTTGTCGTCACTCCTTATTACAACAAGCCAACCCAGGAAGGTCTTTTCCGACATTACAGTTATTTGGCGGAAAAATCAAACATCCCCATAGTGCTTTACAATGTTCCTGGACGTACGGGAATTAATTTGATGCCTGAAACCGTGGCGCGTCTTTATCAAAAATTTGAAAATATTGTTGCGGTCAAAGAAGCGAGTGGAAACTTAGATCAAGCCGATCAAATTCTCCAACTTTGCGATATTACGGTTTTGTCAGGAGAAGATTCTCTGACTATGCCGCTCATGGCGATGGGTGCGAAGGGCGTGATTTCAGTGACTGCGAATGTGGTTCCCGTGTTGGTGCGTGAGATGGTGCATGCTGCGCTTGAGGGGAATTGGACAAAGGCCCGTGAACTTCACAGAAAACATTATCCTTTAGCAAAAACACTTTTTGTGGAAACCAATCCGATTCCCGTGAAAGCGGCGTTGTGACTGATGAAAATGATTCATCCTGAGCTGAGACTTCCTCTTTGCGATATCAGCCGGGAAAATCTTTCAAAGGTTCAGCAAGTTCTTAAGAATTTAGGGGTGATCTCATGACGCGTATCGCGGTTGCAGGGGCTTTGGGACGGATGGGGCGCGCTATTTTGATCGCTGCCTCAAAAGATAAAAACTTAAAAATCACGGGAGCGCTTGAAACTTCCTCTTGCCCGGATCTTGGAAAAGATATTGGAGCACTTTTGGGTCTTGGAAATTCAGGCCTCTTGCTTAGCGCAGATCTTTCAAGCGTTTTAAAAAACTCAGATGTGCTCATTGATTTTACGCATCCTACGGTAACGCTGTCTTTTTTAAAGGCTGCGGTGGAACATCGAAAAGGTCTTGTGATTGGAACCACTGGACTTAATGCTGAAATGTTATCTGAAATAAAAAAAGCTTCTCAGGTGATTCCTGTAGTTCAATCTCCCAACATGAGTGTGGGAGTGAATCTGCTTTTTAAGCTTACCGAGCTCACGGGTAAAATCTTGGATGCTTCTTATGATGTTGAAGTTTCTGAAATCCACCACCGCATGAAAAAAGATTCTCCAAGCGGGACCGCGGTCAAGCTGCTCGAGATTCTTGCCAAGGCTCGGGGCAGAGATTTGGACAAGGATGTAGTTTATGGACGCGAAGGAGAAGTCGGAGCCAGGTCCGCTGGCCAAATCGGCGTTTCTGCTCTACGGGGCGGGGATGTGGTAGGGGATCATACGGTCTTCTTCTTCGGTGATGGCGAAAGAATAGAACTTACCCACAAAGCATCCTCTCGTGATGCCCTTGCATTAGGTGCCCTTAAGGCTGCAAAATATGTTGCCTCGGGTAGCAAAGGCTTTTATACTATGCAAGATGTTTTAGGCATTTAAGTTAGAGATACTTTCTACCGATAACTTAGTGTCAATCCGCATCGAAGAAAATTTACAATTAAAGTTTTATAATCTTTTTCGCGGGGATTATTTTGCGTTGTACTAAAATTCTTGCATTCTCTTTGGCGTGTTTTTTTTCAAGCCCGTTCCTTTTTGCTGCTTCGGAAAAAAATAGCGCACCTGCATCGAGTGGCGCTCAAAGTCCAAATTTATTTGCGCAGCAATTTTTTCTTTCCTCAGCGCAGCAAGTCAATCAGCAAACCTATTTGATTGATGGATTTGCCTTTTTAGAAACTCCGGATCAGGCTCATAACAGCCGCTACTCCATCATTACTGATTTTGGAAAAAAAATGGTGAAGAGTCAGGTGGTTCCGGGCCTTCAATCGGTTCCTGATATTAAAACTTGGCTCAAAGATCATGTAGAGTCGAGCGATTATCAAGGGGTTGAGATTCGAAAAATTTCTTTACCCGTGGCGGATCAAGGTGAAAAACCTCGCTATTGGATCGGGCAGAAAAGTTTTCTCGATCTCGATCATGCTAAGCAGGAAATCGAACAATTAAAAGCGGTGATCGAAGCCCAGGGGGGAGATATTTCCAAAGCCGCGCGAGAAGCTCAAGAATTTTACAAAGCTCCGGAAGATGAAGGCACGGCAGAAATCGGATGTGGATCCAACTGTCAAAAAGAAGAAGCCATCATGGTGGCGATTCTTGAGAAGATGGATTTTGGCGACAAGCTTTTTGGACCGCTTCAGGGAACAACCACAGGTGAGCCCATCATCTGGAGATCTTTTGGTGAAACCGCCTGGCGTAAAACTGTTTTTGAATCTGAAACTTACAGCGCTGCAGTCGGTTATTGGACCAACCAAGTTGTTTTTGAAGGACTCAAATTTCCTCTTCACACCATTGATCCTTATCTTGAAATCACCACAGCACTTGATTCAACCGGAATTGATTTCAAATCCAATATGATCGGCACTGTAGGTGCAGAATGGCGTCCGCTTGCGCGAAATCCCTGGCTTGTCAATTTTCAACCTTACGGGATTCCGCTTTTGGAATGGGCGCGCAACATACGTTTCTACACTCAGTACAGTAATCGATGGAATATCAAAGGTGAAATTCTGAATGCCCGCAACTATGATTTGCAGGCTGGTATTTCGCTTTTTTATGAATTTGGGATTGATCTTCCTCCCATTGATCAAGGCGGGCCTACCAAGATGTCTGAATATATTCGTGAATACGTTTGGGGCGAACTTTATGGGAATTATTATTATTCTAAGACCGGATTTTCTTCTGAGGATGATTATGACGCTTTGATTGCCAACTCTTCGATCACGCTTGGATTTAAAACTCCTGCTGTGCATTTACCTGACAATGTTTTCTTTGATCAAATTGTCCTCATGCCCTACATGCGCTTCGAGCATGTGAATAATGACCAGTTTTCATTTCCTTACTCCAATCGTTATTTTGTAGCAGCTGGCGTCCGTTGGATGCCTTTCCGCACTTACAAGCATAAAAATAATGAATGGCTTGCGAAGCTCAAAGTTTTTGGCGAGTACGCAGGGATTGGGGACGCTCAAAACGTGAAGCAGGACGAGGAAGCCCCCAATGCCATTACTCATGATTTGATGTTTGGCGTGAAATTTTCGAGCAATCGTTATTAATCAAAATCTTATGGCAATGAAATCTGAATCAAAAAAATCTCTTTCTGAGAGGGCGGGCTTAAGTAACAGCCTGTCCCCTCAGGGGAATAAATCAAAAAAAATCTGCAGCTTGGGCAGAATTTTTCTCCTCTCTTTTTTCCTTTTTGGAATTTGGAGTGCGAGCGCATTTGCGAACGTGATCCGCAATCCTAGTTTTGAAGAAGAGATTGATGGGGCCTCCAACTGGGACAAAACCAATGGTGCCGATCGGATTGATGTCGCTGCGGTGCTAACTAACCCTTTTCCTGATGGAAGCTGGGCTCTAAAGCTTGATAGTGCAGCTTCTGATGATTTTACTTTTGAAGTTCGCGATGGTGTCAAAGAAGGCGATCTGATTGTCTTTACTGCACGAGCTGAATCAAATATTCCTGTAGGCGGTGGAGCTCAGGGCGGTCTCATGTGCGTGGAATATAAAAAAGCCAATGAGTTTGGAACGGATCAACTCGTGACAAGTACTTGCTCGGATTACATCACGACGGCTAATGCACCAGAAGGCGGCGGAACGGCTTTCCCTCGATTTACTGTGCGAACGACAGTGCCCCCGAATGCCGATCGACTTGTTTTTGTTTTAAAAACCCGCGGGAATGTTGGCGGTGGAAGTTATGTGGTTTTTGATGATGTGAGTGCGGATATCAATCCAGCAGCCATGTCGGTGGTCTCTTCGAAAACCCATGTCAAGCCCGGGGAAGTTGTGACCTTCTTCATGCAGTTTCAAAATAAAGTGGGTGTGGCGTTTAACGGCGTGGAAATCCTTTCTGAACTTCCTCCTGGGTTTGATCTGGTTCAAAACAGTGTGCGTTTAAATGATCAAACTGTGGGATGGCGGGAAGGTTCTTTGATTATTCCAGTTGGAACTGTGCAAGCAAGTGAGCGAGTGACGGCTGCCTTTCAACTTGTGGCCACACGCGGAGTCACGATTGGAAAATCCTACGAAGTCATTCTTCGAATTCGGGATGCTTCAGGCAATCTTTCTGAAGAAACCCACATGCGCTTAGTGGTGGAAGGGGATCCTGTTTTTGATGAAGGCACCATTGTTGGAAAAGTTTTCAACGATACCAATAAAAACGGAAAACAGGATAACGGGGAAAAAGGCGTGCCGGGTGTCCGTTTAGCGACTGAAGAAGGCGTTGTGATTTTTACGGATAATAATGGGATGTATCACATCCCAGCGGTAAAACCTGGAAGGCACGTGGTCAAAATTGATGGCCACAGTTTGCCTGATTGCACGCAGTACATTACCGAAGAAAGTCTTCTGGTTAAAACCACTCCTGGAATCATGAACAAAGCAAGTTTCGCGGTTTTTATCCCGGATTCTGCCATGCCTAAAGAGTTTGGAGATGAGCTGCAGGTCATGGTGACTCAAGGCCTCGATACTTCTCATCCTGTTTTAGGCGTGAACATTAATTCTTCGATCATTCGTCTTGGCGTTGGGAAATTGGCGCACGATGCGGTTTTTCATTTTACAACCAATTACGCGGATTTTGCCAAACAGTGGTATCTCGAAATTCGCGATGAAATGGGCCGTGAAATCTGGACCGGCTTTGGTGTCTCGGCGCCTCCCAGTGAAGTGGTCTGGAGCGGTCAGATGGAAAATGGACTCGTGATTCCAGAAGGACTTTATTCTTATCAACTTAAAATGGAAGATAAGGACGGACTTCAAGATTGGAGCCCGCTTTATTTTTTCCGCGTCATTCCGGCGAATGCTTCCAAGCTTGAAGAAAAAAGAGAGATCGAAATTCCTCCTGTCGGAGATTTCAATTTATTTAAAGATGGAAAGAAGTCCATTCCACTTGTGGCAAAACCTACAGTAAGAATTCAAGGCAATACCAAACCGGGTTACACAGTCATGGTGAATACCTATCCGGTTCCCGTGGATTCTACGGGCCATTTTTCTACGGAAATTTATACTAGCCCGGGTGAACGTGATATTCGCGTGGTGGCAACCAGTCCTGCCGGAGAAAGTATTGCGTATCAAAACAAAGTCAAAGTCAAAGACAGCACGTTTTTCATGGCTGGACTTTCTGAAGGTCAGGGCGGAGTTAATTTCCAGGATGGATCGCTGGATGCAGCAGGAAAGGATGAATCTCTTAAAAAGGAACTCTACACCGACGGACGTCTTGCTTATTATTTAAAAGGAAAACTCAAAGGAAAATTTTTAATCAAATCTCATTACGATACTGCGGACAAACGCTCGGCCCTTTTTACTAATCTTGATCCGGATTCTTATTATCCGGTTTACGGCGATAACTCCACGCGGGAATATGATGCGGACAGCGAGCAGCGATTTTACGTACTGGTCGAAATGGATAGGTCTTTTGCCAAGTGGGGAAGTTTCAAGACGGCTTTTACAGATACCGAACTTGCCACTTACAACCGCACGCTTTCCGGCGCCAAACTTCATTTTGAAACCAAGTCAGCCACCAAGTACGGCGATCCTAAACGCGGAGTCACAGCTTTTTCTGCCAAGAGCGAACACCGTGCAGATCACAATGAGTTTGTTTCGACCGGTGGATCTCTTTACTATCTTCGCAATCGTCTGGTGATTGAAGGAAGCGAAAAAATCCGTGTTGAAACCCGGGACAAAATCCAAGGCATGCCGCTTTCGAGTGTGGATTTAACCGAAGGCACGGATTACGAAATTGATTACGAGCAGGGGCGTATTATTTTGAATCGTTCCATTAACTCCTACGCCCAGTCGGATGTTCTTTTAAATAATGATATTGTTTCTGGCAACGAAATCTTTTTGATCGTGGACTACGAATATGATCCGGGATTTAATTCCTACGATCCGGACAATCGTGGTATTCGAGGCTACACGCATTTAGGTCAGCATATTCGAGTCGGTGCCACGGCGGTGGAAGAAAAGCGCTCAAACGAAGATTACGATCTTCGCGGAGTCGATGCGCAAATGAAATTCGGCCGCAATACTAAAGTGACGGCTGAATACGCGGAGTCGCATCTTCAGCAGCAAGAGCAAGCGGTTTCTTATAACGGCGGCATGACGTTTGGAAATGTAAGTATTCTGAAAACGCCTAGAACGGAAGACCGTCCTGCGGGTTATATGTTCCGGGGCGAAACAAAACCTGTGAAGCCGCTCGAACTTTCCGGATATTTACAAGGCATTGAACCGGGTTTTTCAGATAATCAAATGATGAGTCAGGAAGGAAATAAAAAATACGGGATTTCCACAAAATTTAAAGCCACTGAGCACGCTTATTTACGATACCGTTATGATTACACCGAAGTTTCAGATCTTTTAAGTCCTTTAGATGAGTTTAATCTTACAGCGAACTACAATAAAAAAAGAAATCACACGATTGATGCGGTTTATGACGGGGAAAAGATCCTTGCTCAAGCCGAGTACGGTAATCAGCACTCAGAGCTTCCTGAAACAAGAAGCATTTTGCCTTCCTTTTACTCTTCGGTTCCTTATGAAAATGTGATTTCCGGAAAATTGGGATACCACTTAAACGAGAGGTTGCTTCCTTACTTGAAGGCTCAAAGTACTTTTCAAGGGGATAAACCCAATCATCAACTTGGCGGCGGAGTGCGTTATCAGCTCATGAATGGGGTGTACTCGTACATTGAACAGCTCTTTGGAACCGTGGGCGATTCGACCTTGTTCGGTTTTGAGAAATATCATGATAACGGACTTCGTGATTACACGAATCTCCGCATGTGGGATTACGGGTCTGGAATCCAAGGCCTGACTTCGACACTTGGAAGTTCTTATTCTCTTTCACCGAAATCCAGAATTTATGCGGAAAGGGAACACTCGTCTTATCAATCGTCAGACAGCATGGCAGACGTATTTGGAAATCAAACCACACTTACGGATCACTGGGATTTTGAAGGCAAGTTTGAAAGGCGCAATCTCAAAGGTTCCACTTTCCGACTTCTGGATAATGTGGCGGAAGCAGGGCTCGATAAGCCGAACACGATTAATACAGCGTCCACGGGATTGGTTTACAATAATCACAAGGATTTGAAAGCGAAAATCTTCTTGGAAGGTCGCGCAGATCAGGACACTCCCAATTTGCGTCAGTGGGTTTCGCGCAATTACTTAGATTACAAACTCACCAAGGATTTGAGCTGGTTTTCCAAATTAGATTATGGGAATACTCGTTTTACCACGCTTTCGAGCAATGCCGCTGATTTTGCGGAAATCAATACGGGTTTTGCTTACCGTCCTTTGGACAATGATCGCTTGAATATCCTGGCGCGCTACTCCTATCTGCGAAACTTGGGCAATGATCTTCAATTTGATCCAGCTTACCTTGGCGCGCAATTTGATGATAAGGCCCATATTTGGGCGACTGATATTTCTTATGATCTGACGGATCGTTTGAATATCACAGAAAAAATTGCTTATAAAACTGCGATTTCTGATAGTTCAGTGACCAGTCAGGCTATTGTGAACAATCTGCTGTGGGCGCATCGTTTCAATTATCACATTACTCGTAAGTGGGATGTGGCTCTCGAATATCGTATGCTCTTTCAGACGGATGCGACTGAAACCGTGCGTCACGGGCCGCTTATGGAAATTGATCGTGAAATTTTTGACTATATTCGTTTGGGAGTAGGGTACAATTTCACAGACTTTAATGATGATCTTAGAAAATCCAACAATTATTCAAGTCACGGACCGTTCATGCGCTTAACAGGGAAGTTCTAATTTGCTGAGGGAGAGGGCTATGACACGAATTCGTTATTCTGCTGTACTTTGGATGCTGTGCTTGGGAATCATGACCGTAGGTTGCCGCACGACTGATAAGATGATAGCCGTTCCTCATGACCAGGTTTTGATTTACGCACTCCCTTATGACTTGGTTTATTTGAAAACCATGGATGCGCTTCAAGATCATGATGATTGGGAAATCGAAATCACAGAGAAAGAAAGTGGTGTGATTCGCGTTTACAATACGGCTTACGGAAAACCTAATGATGCCGATGAGCGAACCATCACATTTTTAGTCAAACGTATTTCTCGAGGAGAAACGTCGATTCAAATTGCTCCAGATGATCAACGGATTCCAGGCGGCGATTCTCTCTTAAAGTTGATCGCCCAGCGTCTAAATGATGCGGCCTGATGCTTGATGCGTCTTTGAGAAGACGCAAACGATCCTTTTCCCAGCATTCTCAAAAATGCTAAGGTTCTTTATTTTTTTTGATCCTCGTGCTTAAATTCTCCCCGGCTTAACGAGTTTGATTAATCGACGCGTATTAAATTCTAATGCAAAAGGGCGAGTGATGGACGTTCTCCAACTAACCGGTGTTAAAACTCATAATCTGAAAAATCTGAATCTCTCCTTTCCTCACAATCGTTTGTACGTGATTACCGGAGTTTCAGGATCCGGGAAATCATCACTCGCCTTTGATACGCTTTATGCGGAAGGTCAGCGCCGTTATGTCGAGTCCCTTTCTGCTTATGCCCGCCAATTCCTTGAACGGATGGAAAAACCGGATGTGGAACATTCATCCGGCGTGCGTCCATCTATTGCCATTGAAGCAAAGAATGTCATCACTAATGCCCGCTCCACGGTAGGCACTCAAACTGAAATCAACGATTACCTTCGCGTTTTGTTTGCCCGCATAGGGCTTACGATTTGTCCTGATTGCAAGCAGGAAGTGGTATCAAGCAGGCCGGATCGTGTTGCGCAAACTCTTATAGAAAGATTCCCGGAAAAGAAGATAGAAATCTATTTCCAAGCATCTTGGTCCTCAAAAAATAAATCTTATCTCAAAGAGATTTTAATGGAGTTTGAGCGTCAGGGTTTTACGCGATTTTGGGTGGACGGACAAACTTTTGATGCAACCCAGCTCATTCGGACAAAGAAAAAAATCTCTAAACTTCAAGTTTGTGTCGATGCCCTCCAGATTCTGGAGAAAAGCAAAAAGCGCCTTTTAGATTCTCTGGAGCTCGCCTTTCGCTACGGAAAGGGTGAAATCCAGATCTTGATCCCGGGATCAGAAACCTGGCAGCATTTTTCAGAAGCCTTTCGGTGTGCTTCATGTGCGCGATTTTTTAAACGGCCAAGTCCTAATCTCTTCTCCTTTAATAGTCCGCTCGGGGCGTGCCCTTCATGCCAAGGCTTTGGAAGGGTTATTACGATTGATTGGGATCTTGTTGTGCCTGATGCGCGAAAATCCCTTCAAGAAGGCGCGATTGACCCATGGTCAAAACCGGGCGCTGCTTGGGAATTCAAGCAATTGCTCGCTTTCTGTAAAAAACGGAAAATTCCAACCACTCTTCCCTGGAGTCAAATGGCGCAGGAGCATAAAAAACTTCTTTTTTTTGGAGAAGAGGGGCTTTCTCAGGAGGAGTTTTTTTGCGTCAAAGATTATTTTGAATATTTAGAAAAGAAAACCTACAAAATGCATGTCAGGATTTTCTTGGCCAAGTATCGAAACTTTATCCCATGTCCGGAATGTCACGAAACCAGACTAAAACCCGAGGCTCTTTGTGTCCAGATCGAAGGCCGTACGATTCATGATTTTCAATTGATGAGTTTGCGTGATCTTCTTCATTTTTTTAAGAGTCTCAAAATTTCTCCGGAAACATTTAGCCGTGTGGAGCCGGTTTACCTTGAGATTCTCAGGCGACTGGAATTTTTAACGGAGGTGGGGCTCGGTTATTTGACCTTAGCGCGCTTATCCCGGACTTTATCCGGAGGAGAGGTTCAGCGAATCCATTTAGCAACATCTCTAGGTTCCGCACTTGTAGACACACTTTATGTTCTTGATGAACCGAGCATCGGACTCCACGAACGGGATAATGCACTCTTGATTCGACTGCTTCGAAAACTGCGCGATTTGGGAAACACGGTTATGGTTGTGGAGCACGACCGCACGATGATGGAATCTGCAGATGAAATTCTTGATTTAGGTCCTCGCGGCGGGGAACAGGGTGGGCAGTTGATTTATCAAGGCGCTGTCAGTGAGCTTAAGGCGAGCAAAGAATCTCTGACCGGGCGTTATTTGTCCGGACTTGAAAAACTGGAAAGACGCAGCATTTCTCGATCTGGAAAGGACCGCTGGATCAGCATTCGGGGAGCAGCAGAAAATAATTTAAAAAATATTGATATCGATATCCCTCTTGGGAAATGGACAGTGCTTACCGGAGTTTCAGGATCTGGCAAAAGCACGCTTCTTTATAATGTTCTTTACCATCATTTTGAACGTTTTCGCGGAAGGCCGATCCAAGATCTTGGTAAGGTTAAATCCGTCAAAGGACTGGAGCAGATTGATGAAATGGTTTTGATTGATCAATCTCCGATTGGTCGAAGCCCTCGCTCGAATCCTGCAACTTACATCAAAGCCTACGATGATGTCCGCACATTTTTTTCGCGTTTACCCGAATCCAAACGCCGAGGATTCGGCCCCGGCCATTTTTCATTTAACGTGGATGGCGGGCGGTGTGCTACGTGCGAAGGAGACGGCCGAGTCAAAGTGGAGATGCATTTTTTAGCGGATGTTTTTGTTCCTTGCGAGGCTTGTCAGGGTAAGCGGTTCAAATCTGAAATCTTAGAAGTTCGCTTCCGGGGAAAAAATATTGATGAAGTGCTTAATCTCACCGTCGATCAGGTGGGTGAGCTATTCGTACAGGAACCGCGCATCCTCAAAAAACTCCAGCTGCTTCAAGAAGTTGGGCTGGGATATTTGAAATTCGGCCAATCAGCGACGACCTTGTCTGGAGGAGAAGCTCAGCGGCTCAAACTGGCTTCGGAGATCAGCAGTTCTTCTGCAGGCCAATGTTTATATCTTTTTGATGAACCCACGACAGGGTTGCATTATCACGATATTCGATACTTAATTGAGGCCTTTGATCGCTTGCTCAATCGAGGTCATTCCATTTTAGTGATTGAGCATCATCTTGAGCTGATACGCCTTGCGGACCACATTATTGATTTGGGTCCCGAAGGCGGTTCTGAAGGTGGGCGCTTGGTTTATGCGGGACCGCTTGCAGGGATTTTAGAGGTTCCCGGATCTTATACCGGGCAGTGCCTTAAAAATCATTTCGACACATTTAAGGGTCTTGAATAGTCTATTATTTTGTTTGAATCTTAACGTTTTGCCGGGTAATCTATAGAAAGACCTAACAAGGAGCCAAACATTATGAAATCAGCGCGTCTTCTATTTATCCTGCTTGTTTTATCAAGTGTTCATTTTGCTGCCATTAATAAAAAAGAAGATCCCATTACAGACACTCAAACCAATCCCATTCGCTATGATGACAAAATGAATGAAGTGAAAGAGGGGGACAAGCAGGCACCTAAGCCTACCTATAAATTGTATCCCAAAGAAGATGTTGAAGCGGATACTAAGGCTCCAGCCGCTCTGGAGGAATCTGCACAAAACGAGGAAAATCTTGCCGAAGACTCAGACCTGGCCAACGATGAATATTTAGATAAAGAGCCAGCTTCAGAATCAAAAGCAGATGCTTATTCTGACGAGGATTATCAAGATGAAGATCAAGCGTATCAGGGCGGGGATGAGGATCTGGCCGAAGACATTAAGGGAGATAAAAATCTTGATGAGGACAATTCGCTAACCGAAGACAAAGAAGCTGATGATTTCGAGGATTTTGCGCATCAAGACCAGGGGGAAGAGCAGTCTTCAACTGAGAAATACTGACACAGTGATCTTGCATGTGTCTCATTGATAGCATTTTCTGCCAAGATGATTCAAGAAGCATCTGTTTAAGCCGAAAGTTTAGAAATCTAGTGACTTTTGCCTTTTATGATATAATTCCCGCTTAAATTCTCTTTAGGGAATGCAACCTAAACCGAAAGGTTTTTTCAAAAGGAGTTTTTCCGTGAAAAAGTTCAGCGCCCGCTGGTGGATCATGTGGTGGGGTGACAACAAGACGACGATTATTATGGTTGGCGGCGTTTTGATTCTTGTCGCTCTCTCAATTTGGGGATTGGCTTCTTTAGAAAGTTACTACCGTAATATTACTCTGGCTCAACTTCCTATCACGATGCTCATGGCCATTGTGAATGCCCTTATTTTCGTCTACCTCTATATGGTCTGGGGGATGCGCGGATTTATGTCCCAGAAGAAAAAAGGAGTAAAAAGCTCTGAAGTCAATGTGCGCTTCAGCGACATCATTGGAATTGATGAAGCCAAAGAAGAATGCTGGGAAGTGGTGCAGTTGATCAAAGATCATTCCAAACTTCAAAAAATCGGCGGGAAAATTTTGCGTGGTATTTTGATGATTGGCCCTCCAGGATGCGGAAAAACCTATCTCGCTAAAGGCATTGCTACAGAGTCGGGACTTCCTTTCCTTTCGATGGCTGCTAGTGAATTCAATGAAATTTTTGTGGGTGTGGGTTCTAAACGTATCCGCGAACTTTTTGATAAAGCCAGAGCCTTGGCTTACGGTCACGGCGGTTGCATTATTTTCATTGATGAAATGGATGCAATTGGTCACAAGCGCGTTTTTAATCAGTTTGGCGGCGCTGAAACTAATACCACTCAAAACCAATTACTTGTGGAAATGGATGGACTATCGAGTGCCAGTGAAAACATTATCATCATCGGTGCCACGAACGCAGCTGAAGGCACTCTTGATGAAGCGCTCCTTCGTCCAGGACGTTTTGACCGTAAGGTTTATATCAGCAAACCTAATCTTGAAGGTCGTGAAGCGCTTTTTCGTTTTTATCTCGGGAAAGTGAAGCATGAGGCCTCGATAGATTGCAAGCGCCTTGCCCGCAAAGCGGTGGGGAAGAGCCCTGCGGATATTGAAAACGTGGTTAAAGAGTCAGCCTTGATCGCAACTCGAAACGGTAAAGAGGCCGTGACTCTGAAGGAAATTTCAGAAGCTATTGAGCGTATCGATTTGGGAATGAAACAGAAACTGTCGATGAACGAGCGGGAAAGAACGATGACCGCTTATCACGAAACCGGACATTTGATTGCCACTTATCTTCTTCATCCTCGTGATGATGTTTTTAAGGCCTCGATCATCCCGCGGCGCCGCTCATTGGGAGTTGTTCATCCCACCTCTGTGGAAGAATGGCATGGATATGATCGCGAAACCCTGCTTGCAGATATCAAGGTTTGTGTGGCGAGCTATGTTGCAGAAAAAATTAAGTTTGGAACAACCACAACCGGAGTCGGGGGCGGACCTGGGAGTGATTTCCATCATGCAACCGGGATTGCTACGGCTATGGTTTGGCATTATGGAATGGGACCTTCAGGAATGATCGGAGATTTCACAATCCATCCGGAATTGCTTTCGGAAGAAATGAAAACCAAGCTTGGCAGTGATGTTCAAAAAATCATTCATGACTGCATGGCTGAAGTAGAAGCTTTGCTGCGAAAAGAAAAAGATATTTTTGAGCGCTTTGCCAAGGAACTTCTGGAAAAGCAGGAACTTGATTACGATCAAATCGAAGCGATTTTTGCGGAGTACGGAAAGATCAATCCAAGACAATTCTCCGGACTTCCGAAATCACAGGAACCAACGCCTGGGGTTTAATCCTTGGCGATACGATCAACCGTGACCATCCGACATTTTTACGGGGCCAGCATTTTAGCGCTGGCCCTTTGTCTTTTTGGATGCTCCTCTCAGACCTATAAAGGCGATAAACTCAAAGAAGCCATTGTCCAGATTTGCGCCAAAGAAAATGGCATTCAAAATGTGGATGTAAAGGTCGTGGGTACCACGATTGGTGTTTATCTTCCGCTTCAAAAACTTTTTTCTGCAGATTTTAAAAACGCCCTCCTCGCCGGCAAGGTCAAAGATGTTCAAGCTCTTTTAGAGCCTTCAGCTGAAGCCATTGAAAAAGTGGAAGACGTTCTCTTCGCTATTTCTCGCGTCCTTCTTAGTACGGAGCGGAAAATTGATTTTTACGAGCTTCAGGCTGTAGATGTGGAGAAAACAGGGATGTCTCTCATGCTTTTAGGGAATGTCGATGATATCCGCCGTGTTCGAGTTTGGGATATTTCCCGGGATGAATATCGCCGTCGAATTATCCACGAACTTAAAGCCAACCGCACTGCGCGGTGGCATCAACCTGTGCGCCAGTTTTTTGATGATCTTAACCGCCTGAGTATCAACGACGTTCGTAAGGCTTATTTTGGTGAAAACCTTCCGGTAGATGCGCTCAAAGGTCTTTTCTTTTTTCAGGTTCAAGATGGCGCCAATTCTCCTCATCCGCAGTGGGATGTTTTAGATCTTCGCAGTATTCCAGCGCAGAAAAATCAAGTGCTTGTTTATGCACGCGTGAAATCTCATGGTGGCAATATCAAGGCAAATTATCCAAGCGAACTTCAGTATCTTTTTCTCCTGGGAGTTAGCGAGGAAAAAGTGGTGATTCTTAGAATTATCCCATTCCAGTATTTAGACGCGAACGGTGCACCGCAAAAAGTGCCTTTTCCGAAAGAACTTGGAATCCAGGACAATCTGGATAAATGGGATGAGGAGTTCATGGTAAAGGCCGTGGATATGGGGGAGTTTATTGCCGAGCAAACGTCGCGTCGGATTCAAGCGATTTTAGCCCAGGATGAGAGAATGCAAAATACATTTCGCGAGGTAAAAGTTGATCTCGCTTATGACAAGGATAAAAAGCCTGCGATTTATCGTCTAAACATTGCCGCAACGCTCTCGGATTTCAATAATTATCCTTCGCAGTCCATCTTGTTTCATGAAGATATGCTTTATTTTTTAAACTTAGTGATCAAAGAATTTAATACGGTAACTCATGCTTATCATTTTGATGCTTTTAGCGGGCTTGAACTTAAGCTTGCGCAAGAGCCAAAGATTTGGTCTCTGGATAAAAGTGAACTCGAGAGTTTTCGAAAGGGCAAGGTCAAAATCAGGGATCTTTTTGAGTCTTCCAAGACTTAAAGTCTGTAGATCTCGTGAAATGTATTTGTTTCGGTTTTTCCATGATCCCGGCCTCCTATCTTGAGATTTCACCTCATTTTTGATACTCTATCCGCCCATGAAACTATTAACACCCAGACAAGAATCCATTTTGAATCGTATTGTGGATACCCACATTGAAACAGGCCAGCCTGTGGGATCCAAACACATTACTGAACTTTATACTGAGCTTTATCGGAAATCCTATTCTCCTGCAACGGTTCGTAATGAGATGCTGCATCTTGAGACTAAGGGATATTTAACCCACCCACACACATCAGCGGGAAGGGTGCCGACTGACCAGGGTTACCGTTACTATGTGGATCATGGGCTTAAAGCGGATCCTGTAGATCCTGAGCTTTCGGATCAGCTTCGTGAGGATTTAGAAAAACACTTGGAACAGCTTCAAAATATTGTAAACCGCACCTCTCTCATGCTTGCTCAAATATCCGGGATGGCCTGTCTTTTGATGGTCTCCAACTCAGAGGCTTTGGAAGAAACTGAGCAATCATTTTATTCTTTTCGCGGCATGGGGCATTTTCTCGAACAAGAGGATTTTAAAAACCGAAAAAAGCTCGGTCTTCTTCTGCAATTCTTTGAAGATAGGGAACAGCTTTTAGATTGGCTTCTTTCAAAAAGAAACCCGGGCAGGCTTTCCATTCAAATCGGAAGAGAAAACGAGTCTGAAGTTTTTCAAGATTGCTCGGTCGTTTCTACCCCCATTTTTCGTGATCGGCAAACGGCTGGTATCCTGGCTCTTGTGGGACCGCGGCGTATGAAATACTCAAGGTCCATTGCTCTTGTCTCGGGAGTTGCTCAGACCTTAAGCTGGATTTTGCAACATCAAACTAAAGAAGGGTGAAACTGTGAGTTCCAAGGATTCTGAAAAAGAAGAGAAATCGACTCAAGGTAAAGAAGCTTCCTCGCCTGAAGCCCATATTTCTGCCGAAGAGCTTGAGGCTTTGAAGGCTCGCGTTACTGAACTTGAAGCCATGCGGGAAAAAATGGTCCGTTCTGCAGCTGATTTTGAAAATGCAAAAAAGCGTTTGATTCGTGAGAAAGAAGAGTTTGCAAAATATGCTCAGGAAAATCTCCTGCGGGATCTGCTTCCTATTCTTGATAATCTTGAGCGGGCGCTTGCACACAGCAAAGAAGATGAATCTACGTTAAAGCAAGTGGTTCGCGGTGTTGAGATGGTGGCCAAGCAGTTTTTAGATACCATGAAAAAAGAAGGGCTCGAGCGTTTTAAATCACAGGGAGAAATGTTTGATCCTCACCGTCATGAAATTTTGACGACAGAGGCGGGTGAGGGGAAAGATCACGAAATTCTTCAGGAGATCGAACCTGGATACTTGCTTCACGGCCGTGTGCTCCGCGCTGCTAAAGTGAAAGTTCGCGTTTTGCCTAACGAAACTTCTTCAGATCAACCTTAAAGCATTCCAATTCCAATATGGCTACCAAACGCGACTATTACGAAATTCTTGGACTTTCCAAAACAGCAAGTGCGGAGGAAATCAAAAAATCCTACCGCAAACTTGCAATGCAGAATCATCCCGATCGTAATCCGGGAAACAAAGCTGCTGAAGCTGCATTTAAAGAAGCCTCTGAAGCCTATGCCGTTCTCAGCGATTCAGAAAAGCGTGCTCAGTATGATCAATTTGGTCACAACATGGGCGGCCGCGGATTTCAAGGTTTTGAAGGATTTGAAGATGCGTTTCGAGGATTCGGAGATATTTTCGGGGATATCTTTGAAGATTTTTTTGGCGGGAGCGGTGGAGCCCGAGGTTCTCGAGGCCGTCGAGGGTCTGATCTTGAAACTGGAGTCGAGATTACTCTGGAAGATGTTTTAAAAGGAAAAGAAATTAGTCTTGATATTCCTAGACACGAGGCTTGCGGGGAGTGCCAGGGTTCAGGTGCAGCTCCGGGATCAAGTAAAAGAACTTGTGCGACCTGTGCAGGCCGCGGAGAAGTCCGGCTCTCTCAGGGATTTTTTACCATCCGCCAAGCTTGCTCAGCCTGTCATGGCGAGGGTGAGGTTTTAGAAAAACCTTGTGTGCGTTGTCATGGTCAGGGATTGGTAAAAAAGACGCGAAAATTGAATGTGAATGTCCCGGCGGGAATTGAATCTCAAACGCGCATCAAAATGTCCGGAGAAGGAGAGGCTGGACTACGCGGCGGAGGACGCGGGGATCTTTACATTCTGATCCGCGTCAAGCAGCATTCTCTTTTTGAGAGAAAAGATTCAGATTTGTACGGCGAAATTGCTGCGCCTTTTACCATTTTAGCCCTTGGCGGATCCATCACAGCGCCTACCTTGGATGGAGAAGAATCTCTTGAAATTCCCGCAGGCTCTCAATCCGGAAAAATATTTAAGATCAAAGAAAAAGGGTTGCCTGAACTCAGAAACCCTGATGTGCGCGGAGATATTTATTACCGGGTGGAAGTGGCTGTCCCGACCAAACTTAATGACGATGAGAAAAAACTTCTCAAGGAGTTTGCTAAGCTCCGCGGCGATAAAGTTCAGCCGAAAAAGAAAGGGTTGTTTGACCGCATCAAAGAAAATTTATAATCTGAGACAGCGCTGGCTCGGGGGCTGGCTGCCTTGGATGGTGGTCACAGGATTGATCCTTCGCGGGTCATGGATGCCTCCCGACGAAATCCCCAAAATTCTTTTTCGTTTTTCAGATAAAGTGATTCACGGCTCCGAATTTTTGATTCTTTTTCTGGTGACCTTGAATGCCTTTTCGCGCACTTTCCAAAACGTGATATCGCGGCATCTTTTTTGGGGCGCTGTATTTTATTCTTTTGCTATTTCCACTTTCACTGAATGGGGCCAGCAATTTGTTTCTGGAAGAGCGTGCGATGTTTGGGATTGGGTGGCAAATGCCTGCGGGATTCTAATCGGCGGAATCCTCATGCAAATGATTCCTTTGATATTTCAATCACGAATCGAGGCTTCATGAAATACTTTGATCACGAATATCGTGTTCGTTACGCGGATACGGATAAGATGGGGATTACCTACTACGCAAATTATCTGGTTTGGTTTGAAGCCGCTCGTACCGAGTATTTCAGGGCCCTTGGGCTGCCTTACACAGAATGTGAAAAAGAAGGGCATTTTTTACCTGTGATTGAGTCGAGGGTCAAGTATCTCGCTCCTTCCACTTACGATGACTTCGTGGTTGTGCGGACGAGTGTGGCCAAGATGGGGCACTCGTCCTTGCATTTTGAATATCAGGTGTTTTTAAAATCATCTCAGAAGCTTTTAACGACCGGAATGACGGCTCACGTTTTTGTGGACCAAAAAATGAAGCCTGAACGCATCCCTGAAAAAGTAAAAAATCTTGTAGAAGTTCACAAACTTCTTTCAGAGGGTTGATAAAAAGATCCCTCAACTTACCTCGGCTCTTCGTCAGGCTAAGGGTAGTGTGGTTCGACAAAATACGCTCACCATCCCGAGCAAGGTCGAGGGAGTGAGCGAAGTCGAACCAGATCAAATTCGCATTTCAATCACTTGTGTTCATTTGACATTTTCTTTGACCCACCTACCGTTGCGTGATAAATTACTGCTCCGCTGAAAGCCTTGCGCCGCAAGGCAGAGAGCGTTCTTAAGCATTGGTTAGAACCGAGAGATTGCATGGCTGAAAAGTCGCGGGTTACAGTTTTGGGAGACGGCGGGTGGGGAACGGCACTTGCGCTCCTGAACCTTCGACGGAATAATCAAGTCACTCTTTGGTCGGCCTTCCCGGAATATGCGGCCGAGCTTCAATCCAAAAGAGAAAATAAAAAATTTCTTCCTGGAATTTCTCTTCCTGCGGATCTTCACATTTCTTCGGACCTTAAGACCTCTTTGGAATTTGCTGATGTGGTTGTGCTTGCAATCCCTACCCAGTTCTTGCGCCGTGTCCTTATCAAGGTCAAAGATTTTGGCTGTGACAATAAAATATTTGTGAGCGTTGCCAAGGGGATTGAAAAGGAAACATGCCTTCGTCCTTCTGAAATTATCCGGTCTATTCTAGGCAACAAAGCTTCGGTGGTGGTTCTGTCAGGGCCTTCACATGCCGAAGAAGTGGCTCGCAATGTTCCGACTCTTGTGGTTGCGGCTTCAGACCAAGTGGAGCAGGCCCGAAAAATTCAAACTCTTTTTATGGAAACCAATTTTCGTATTTATGTCCAAAGCGACATGATTGGTGCTGAACTTGGCGGAGCCATCAAGAATGTGATTGCCATTGCTGCCGGAGTTTCTGACGGGCTTGGCTACGGCACCAATACCAAATCAGGGCTTCTGTCTCGCGGTCTTGTGGAAATGACGCGTTTTGGAACCAAACTTGGGGCCAATCCCAATACTTTTTTCGGCCTGTCGGGGATCGGAGATTTGATGACCACTTGTTTTTCTGATTACGGCCGCAATCTCAAAGTGGGGCGCCTGCTTGGATCTGGAAAAAAACTCAAAGAAATTCTGGCCGGCATGGAAATGGTGGCCGAAGGTGTGGATTCCACCACAAGTGTGATGGCGCTTGGAAAAAAACATGAAGTCTTGCTTCCAATCGTAACTGAAGTTTCGCGGATTTTATTTGAAGACAAAGATCCTCGGCAGGCAGTGCTCGACCTTTTGAATCGTGCCCCGGCCGAAGAAATCAAGATGTTTTAAAAAAGTGTAGGATTTCCGGAGGGGACAGGCAGTTACCGCATGCCTGTCCCCTCCGGGGAGTTTCCTGATTACTGGCAACTGGTTACTGGTTTCTTTTGAAGAAAAAGTTTTTTCGAACGACGTAATAAAGGAGGTGAATCAAATGAATAAAGGTCAACTCGCAGCAGAAATTGCCAAGAAAACCAAAGTTTCCAAAGCCAAAGCTTGGGAAACTGTGAATGTCACTTTTGACGCGATCAAAGGATCGCTCAAAAAAGGACAGAAGGTGGCATTGGTAGGTTTCGGATCCTGGCAGGTGAAAACCCGCAAGGCCCGCACCGGTCGTAATCCTCGCACCGGAGAAACCATCCAGATCAAGGCCCGCAAAGTGCCGACATTCTCGGCAGGCGCGGAACTTAAGAACGCCGTCAAGTAGTTTTGAGAGGCGAGATGTTTTCGCCTCACTAACCCTGAGCGGAGCTCAGTTTTTTAGAGCGAAGTCGAATGGGTCTAAATCAGGGTGAATGGTTTCGCTTGCGTTAAGCTCATCGTTCAAAAATGATCAGCGTAATTCGAGAAAGCCGTTCACCCTTTTTTCGCCTGCGCAAATGCGTAGGACGAACCTCGCCAAAGCTCGAAGAGCGAAGGCGGGTTTGCCGTGATTTTTCCCAAAAAAAATTATTAAATCATAGGAGGAAATTATGGCAGTGATTGCCGAAGGAAAACTTGCGCCGGATTTTACGCTGGAGTCGACCGCAGGTAAAAAAGTGAGTTTGTCTGATTTTCGCGGAAAGAAAAATGTCGTTCTCTATTTTTATCCCAAAGATAATACTTCAGGTTGCACCCAGGAAGCTTGTGATTTCCGCGATGGCATCAAGAAATTTAAGGCATCGGATACCGAGATTTTAGGCGTGAGTCCGGACAGCCTTTCTTCGCACGATAAATTTCTTGCCAAGTTCGAGCTGCCTTTCCAGCTTTTGAGTGATGATGAGAAAAAAGTTTCAAGCCTTTACGGCGTTTGGAAAGAGAAAAGCATGTACGGAAGAAAGTACATGGGCATTGTGCGCTCCACATTTGTGATCGATAAAAAGGGCATGGTCCAAAAAATCTTCTCCAAAGTCAAAGTCGCCGGCCATATCGACGCCGTCCTCGAATCCATCAAAGCCTTGAAGTAGAAGAAAATTGGGCATTGGTCGCTGGTGGCTAGTCGCTAGTCTCTAGTTGCAGAAGATTCTAAAAATCAATCAGTCACGAGCGACCAGAGACTAATACCAAATCTTCGGAATTTCCCCCCGCTTTTTTGAACCTTCAGACGGGCACGATAAGCTCCTGGATGAAGCGCTCCGCTCCCAAATTTCTTCCGCATTTAAGTTAAAAACGCCGATTATCCACAACGCCAAGAACGAGATCCATGTTGTTTACGAATGCGTGTGATTGCGTGTTATTAAATTCGATCTTAATTTTTAAAAAGTTTTATAACTTTTTGTGAATGTGAAAATTGAAAATATTTCAATTTTTATAGTTGTTTTTTCGAGAATCGGTTTTACCATATCCACTGTTGATGATGCTTCGCCCGGGGCAAGTAATTCAAATCATCAGCCTATTTTTAGCGAACAGTCGCATGCGGAATTCTCGAACGCCGGAACTCATTCAACGGCATCTATCTTACAAGTGCAAATCATGTCATTGCGTCGGAACACCTGCGGGTATCATGAATCTATTTATGGGAGACAATTCATCTATTGAAATAGGATTCTCTAAAAATAAATGGTTAAATGCTTTTTCTCCCGCCCTGATTCGGCCTTATGATAGAGAACAACAAAGATGCAATTAAACGATGCGATCTCATGATCAGGGGATGAAATACTTTCAAATTTCAAAATCTAGGACCTAAAATGTCGCGGACCAATTCATTGCAAACTGATTTTCTGTTTCCACCTTTTCTAAGAATCACAGCATTTCTCACAGCTTTTATTTTTTCCTTCGAACAATTTTTTTATGGCGCTCCGCCGCAAGATCTCTTTGTTCCTGCAGCTTCCTCAGATACGCAGCCTACAGTTTCTTTATCTCAAGCGAACTCAGTTCGGGCTGTTAATAGCGTACCGACGCCAGTGGGTGCGGTTCCAATCAAAGATGGGACGGAGTTTTTAGCAAAAGACAGTCCTCTTTCTCCTGTGGAACCGACTCCTTCATCGAAGGTACTCGCGCCAAGACAAGAAATTAATAAGCCGCTTTCATCCGATAGCGAATTAGAGTTTTCTCAGAGGTATTTTTCAGATCAGCAAAAAACGGTGCGCTTAGCATCGCTTGAAAGTGTGTCAAGCCAGGCTGCTGCAACTCCAATCAAAGTATTGGCGCAGCGCACCGAGACGACTCCTGCTGGAAAAGTTTCCCGATTTATTGCGAGTGTTGCAACAGAGCCTGGAATTTCAGGTTTTACGGTTTCTTACAGTACCGACCTCATTAATTGGAAGGTCATTTCAGATTCTCAGTCAGGTTTAGCGATGGTTTGGGCACCTACATCCAGTGGAAAAATAATCTGGTATGACGATGGATCTCTGACCCCCGCGCTTGGATCCATGCGCTTTTATCGATTTCTATCCGTGCCATTCGAAGCCAAGCTTGAGTTGCCTCCCAGTACTGTGAAATTAAGCGATGGTTCAATGATCGAATTCCAGAAGAATGGGGTGAAGGGTATTGCTATTTATGATGCACAAGGAAAACTTTTAGAAATCATTGACCATCCTGTTCCATTGGTAAAGCAGGAACAGGGGATGTGGAATGTTTTAGCGAATGGTACTCGGGTCTATTTATCGGATGGAAAACCCTATGTGATTGAAATGACTGACGGAACCCAAATTACAAATTTTGTTTTGGATTCAAATAACAAATTTCAAGAAGCGCTCATTACCTATCCTGACGGAACCCGGGAGCAGATTTGGAAAGGGGCATTAATCCGCAGAATTCGAAGTGACGGATGGGTTGAAGATTTTTTTCCGAATGGAAATAAGGTTCGAGAAATTTATCAAAACACTTTGCGAGAGTTCGCTTATCTTAAAGGGCCTCAGTCAATAGTGTTGGAGACGATTGTATTTGAAAACGATATTAAGCGCACCTACAACGCTTTAGGGATTCTCAAAGAGATTTCATTTGGTGACGGCCGAAAACTTGTTTATGACATCGATTCAAATTTAGACGGAACTTTTGCTACCTTTAATAAGACCAAAAGTGTTCTTCCAGCTACTACGGATCCCAGATGGTCTCAGCACACGGATGATTTAATCCAAGGCTATTATGATTTAAAAGGAAATCCAATCACACTTACGTTTCGTGATAAGACCCAGATTCATTTTGCAAACGGCCGTATTAATAGCATTACGGATTCGTCTGGAAAAATCCGGTATTTTGAGTACATCTTAAATAAGGATCTAGTCACTGAAATCCATGTCCGCTGGTTGGAGGGGACTTCTCCGCCTACTGGTACAAACATTCCGATCAAGCCGACTTATTACGTTTATGACAATCAGGGAAAACTGAAGGGGGCTCAAACTGAAGAAGGATTTGTGACATTTGATGCTTCTTCATCATCGGAAACAACACTCTTTCGTACAGCTGATGGCTCTTTACTGGAACTCACAGATAAAACTCTTCAGAGGATTTTCCTGAAAGACGGGACAAGGGTGAGCGGGCTTGACTGGAATGGTACCCAGTTTACGGATCTTACTCGGATCACTGTGGATGGTTCACAAACCTCCTACAATGCTGAAAAAATCACAGACCAAAAGAACGCTTCAGGAAGTATCGTTAATTATGACCTGTCTGAAAAACCAGATTTGGTTACCATGGAGGATGGACGAGTTTATCTTGTTACGAATAAAGATCTTGGAAACGCTCAGAGCGAGCGTACTCTCAATCTTCAGACCATGATGTTTGCAGACGGTTCTCATCTTGAATTCAAGGACGGTGTAGTGGTTCGTTATGTTCAGAAAGTGAAGACTGAAATTACAGCGATAGCTGAGGCTCCGAAAAATCTTCCGGTAGGGCAGGTGTTTGTCCCAAAGCTTCGATTGGTTTCGGGTGAGCTTAGAAATGTCATTATCGAAGGAGCGGGACGGATTGTGAGCGGTGAGATTTTGATGAATGACGGCACCCAATATCTTTTTGAAAACAGAAAGATTGCGCGTGAGATCACAGTCTCTGGCCAGATTCTATATTTTTCAAATACCCCGGCCAATCCGTTGCAGCTTTTTGAAAAAATCTCGGATCCTGATTTGGGAGACGCAGATTTAAGTGCAGTTTATTCTGCGGCTACTGATTTTTCAAAATTTACTTTGGAATTTAAGAAATCTGACGGATCAAGCCACAAAATCGCCCTTCAGGATTATTTAGTTCAGAACGGCCATGAGGCAATTTTGAATGCGCTTATGAAAGGGTTTAAACAGGATATCTTAAATGCCTCAAACGGTCAGTCTCGATTTTTTGAGACAAACGATGGAAACCTCGCGGTCTCGATCCGTAAAGATGAGCGTTTTGGCGAAGTCCGTGAGCTTACTATGGATCTGAGAGCGAACTTTGGATTAGCGGGCTTTTATGCTGATTTTGACAATGGAGGACTCAATCTGACTGGTTATGATTTTGTTTCGATCCCTTACCGATCAGCCACTGCGCTTCCAGCAGGCACTAAAATCAAAGTCGAATTTAAACATGGTTGGAGTACTTTTACAACGGATACGGCTTATTCGGAATCTATTACGACTGACTGGCAGTATCTTCAAATTCCGATTGTGAAGGATTATGGTCCTATCCGTCAGATGACGGTTGTCATTCTTGCTCCAAGCGGAGAGGCATTAAAAAACACCATCGAATTGGGTCCTCTATCCGGATTTCAAAGACGGGCAACTCAGGATTTTCAGTGGGCTGGTCTTTTTGGAAAAACCGAACTTGATATTCAAACTCTTCTCGTGGCTGAAGCGAAGAAATTGCCAACCGGTGGGACTTTGATTGAGGAAGAAGTGCTTACCGATTTCAAGGTGGATTCTAAAGGCCGCGTAGTGAGTGGTACTTTAAATCTGAAAGATGGCAGCACTCAATATTTTCAGGACGGAAAACTGAGTAAATGGGTGTTCCAAAACAGTAAAACCTATATTTATGAAAATGGGCTTGCTAAGTATGTTTTTTCTCTTATCGACGGCAAACTGACCCAGAGTGCTTTTTATTATGACATGGCTTTTAATGGCACCATCCGTTCGTTTGTTTTGGAAGATCAAGATGTGAGACGTGAATTTTCAAACAGTGGGGAAATTCTTAAGCTTACAGCCAAAGGCTACATTGTCGGATTCAGAGATGGGAAAATAGACACGATTGAGGTGCAGAATAAAGGCACCTGGAGAAATTTGATATTTGCCGCAGATGGGAATTTATTGAAAGCGGAGTTTGATTATCTGGATGATAAGGTTCTCGTGATGGATCTTGAGGCGGGGATTTATAAGGTAACAAAACCCGGAGGAATTACGGTGGAATACAAAGGTTCTTTTATTCAAGCAATCAATGTTAATACACCTAACGGTACAACAAACACAAGAGTTGAATTTAAGTATACCGTCACATCTGACCAGAAACTTCTGGACGCGATTGCGATCGATACGGATCTTAAAACTGGCCAGACTCGTACCATGGCTCTTGCGGAGTTTCTGGCTCTTCCGGGCCGCGAGACTGAGCGGAATGAAATTTTGACCAAACCCAAAGTTGATGTCCTGAATTTAGCCAATGCTACAGGGAATGGGCTTTACAGCACGGGTGCTCTTGATTATCCCGCTCCTCAGTCCGGGGAAGGCAATTCCGTGGCTCATACGCCTAGACAGGAAGTTCAAGCGACAGAGACTTTTACGTATCAGGAATCAAGCCCTAAGAGCAGTATTATCGGGATGTATATCAACCATAAGGATTCTAATCGGGGTTGGTATAACCCTTTCTCGTTTAATACAGGGTCTTCCAGCTCAAGCTATAATTTCCTTTCGATCACCATGCGCCAAGATGCTTCCATGTCATGGAATCAGGATTACCAGGTCAATGTCAAAGGAACAAATTTCAATCCTCTTTATTCTTTCCGTATTCCCGATTTATCTTCAAATTTTCATACGTTTATGTACTCCATGGAAGACCGGAGCGGAACCGAAGGTGAAATGACGCTTGAACTTATCCGGGAACACGACGGTTCCGGGAAAGCCGGTACAGTGTATCTGAAGGATGTTTCATACTGGTCAGTCATGAAAGTAAGCGATCAATTTTGGCAGGATCAGACCACTGTAACAGCGCAGCAGATGAAATTTCTGAAAATTGAAGCGGACCAATTGATGCGTGTAAACGCGAATGTCACAAACAAGAAATCGGTTCAATATGACTCGCTTGCTGCCCTGTCCGATATTCCGACGAAACTTGTTTATCATGGGAAGACAGCGAATGACTTAACACTTCAGTCTTTTCTTAAAGCAGATGGATCCTTTGTGGAACTGACAGAAGATCAGCATGTTAGCAAGATGACCTTGGGCGACGGAACGGTTTACGAGTATCAAACCCAGGGATCTTCTGCCAAAGGCACCATTCAAGACCCCGCCATGGCAGGAGAAAGTTCAGATCACTTGGATTATCAATATGGAAATATCCGAACAATTAATCAAACGGACGGCAAAAAAATTTATTTTTCCTATGAAACAGATCCTGAGACAGGAGATGAAATCACAGTGATGAAGGATCCGGATACGCTTGAAGAAAGACGATTTAAAGACGGCGAACTTTATGAGGTCCGGTCCGAAAATGGAATTCGCTCACGGTATCAATTTAAAGAAGGAGAACTTTTGGCAGCGGATACAACTTTTCGTAATCGAGTCATGGACAGTGTGAGTTATGAGTACCGGGATGGCGAAACCTTTTCTACGGACGAACGAGGGACAACCTGGGTCTTTGATAAGGACGGAAATCTACTTCGGCATCTGACAAGGGACGGATATTTGTATGTGTATTCCAGTACAAGCCAAGAATTTGATTCTGGAGTAAGTACCAACGGGACAAATCTTAATTTTGATCCGACAAAAGAAAATTTGCCCAAAACCCAGGAAGCTTTTGTGTTAGCCGCGAACAATTATAAGCGGGAGTTTTTATTGGGCACGGATTTTCACGCAGTAAGTCTCGGAGGATATGAAAGCTCGAACGGTGCGCAGCTTACTTTTGATTTCAAAAAAGGCGGATTGGGAGAAATTAAACTGCCGGAGGGAGATCATGCTGTCAATCTCATCTTCGGTGACAACCAGGAAATACAGAGCGGACAAATTCAATTTCGCGATGGAAGTCTAATGAATATCCAAGAAGGAATCCCTGTGGAGTATCGTACCGCACAAGGAACCTTCTACAAGGCGCCTCTTGACCTAGCACAATTTGACAAGATTGAAGTTTTGGAAAATCCGGATAAAACATTGGGAGGATGGAAACTTGAAAAAGGAGATAGCTGGTATATTTATGATGCAGATGGGACTCTCAAACAATATGAGAATTCAAGCGGGGAATCTTATCTTTTCACAAAAGATCCAAATCAGGGAACCGTTACGCAGAGGTTCAGGCAAAGATCTTCTCAAGAAGGTGTTTTTTATCCTCAAGAAATCAAATTTCAATATCTTTCCAATAAAATTGTTTTTTCGAATGATGACCAAGTCTTGGCTGAGCAGGGAGGAAATGGTTTTATCGTTTCGGTTTACAAACCCGAGTTTAACCGCTGGGATACCTTTTCAGGGAATATGGCTGCCGACGGGGATCGGCTGCAATTAAGACTCATTTTAGAAGATGTCCAGCCTGATCAATCGATTGCCTTAGCCACCCGGGATCCGAATTTTTCAAAAGCTGAACCCGAATTATTAAGAATACTTCAATCCTTTGGGTCCTCAAAAGCAGAATCGGCAGCTAAAGGCGCTAATCCGGGATCCACTTTTACATTATTAGGGCGGCCGGGATTGTCTTCAGGTCAGGCGCGTGAATCAATCGGCGTTGATTCCTGGGCTTCCTATGATGAAAAGTTTACGCCTTTTACTGGACAAAAGTTTTTTAAACAGGTTCCTTATCAACTGGTTGCAAATGAAAGTCGCGATGGCTGGGTATTTACTCAATATGCCCGTTTTGTTCAGCTTTATTCTTCTCTCAAACTTCAACCAGATCTTCAGATCCTCACGGTTTATAATAGCAAAGATGAGATCGTTTTTTCAAAACGTGTGGATGGAGCAGTTTCATTTTACGAGCACGGAAAAATTCGGGAAACATTTAATCGCCGCGGGGAGCTAATCAGCGAGCACCACTACCAGTGTCCGTCGACGGGTTGTGCGAGTGCAGATGATATGACCCTGATTTGGGTGGAATTGAAGAAAGCACGGCGAGACTTTGAAGATGAAACTCGCAAAATGAATTCTCAAATTGAAAGGGCAGAGCTGGATGCACTCATGCAGCTTGGTAATACCAAGGAACCTGCGAGGCTTAATATTATTCAAACCATGAATGAAGCGATAGTCGAATATGATAAAGCCCTTTCTTATCTGGAAAGCGTTAGATTTCAACAGGTCAAAGTCTGCCGCAATTTTCTTTTTTTTAAATCCTGTGATGAAGTCACGGTTGAAGTCCCTGGAGTGAAAGAGCAAATCGACCGTTTTCAGTCGGAACGTTCCGGAGTCATTCAGACAGCTCAGACGCAGCTTGCAAATTTAGACGGTGAGATTGCTAAAAAGGAAAAAGAAATTAAGGATGCTGTAAACGAGCAAAGGCGGGAACTGGAAAAGAAAAAACAGGAGTATGAGAACGATATTCTTCGTTCGGAAATCGAGCCGGTCCTGATCGATTTTTTTCGCCGTCTGCTCGGGCGTGATCCTTCCTCAGAAGAATTGAATACTTGGATTGAAAAATCAAAAACCAATCAACGGCTTGATATTACAGCTTTGACTTCAGATTTAAATAAAAAAGCGCAAAGTGAAAACCGCCGTGTAGAAATCAATCAAATTATTGAACGCGTGCGGACTTTACTCGAGACTTATTTGAAGGCATCTGATTCCGAGCGGCTTGCCATGCTGGATACTTATCATATCAATCATGATCTTGCCGTGGAATTGGACCAAACCGACAAAAATCTTATTCTTGAATGGCTGCAAAAAAGAGACCTGCATTTTGGATACTCAGCCTTTTTGTCACTCAAAGAAACTTTGCTGTCTCAAGGAATTTCCGTGGATGTGAAAACCTTGGCGGAAGAGACTCTTTTTATCGACATCCTTACCGGAGTGATCAATCAATTTACTGAAGGGGAAGTCCTGATATCCCTTTATGCGCTGATGCAATCAGCGAAAATCCATGGTGCTGAATATTCGGGGGTGAAATACAGCTATGAAGATCTGCTGTCCCTTTACCGTCAGGCCTGTCCGGATGTCAAAGATCCTTGCAAGAAGCGTGTGATGGCTCATATAGGCGAGGATCATTTTGTGGTCATCACATCCGTAACGGATCATGAAGTGAAATATTTAGAAACGATTCGCGGCAGATCAGGAGAAATGGTAACGATCAGCAAAGAGCAATTTCTGAAAGTTTGGGACTTGAAAGGAAGCGGCGGGTATTTGATGGTTAATCAAGCGGATGCCGCTCCAACCAAGATTTTGGACCGTAAGACAACTTTGAAAATTCGGGGGGCCTGCTGGCCTTTATTTTTTGTCATTCTTTTCTGGACATCGGTGGCGCTTTCGGTGGCCAGTATGATTGTTTCGGTTTACAGTCCTAAATGGGGAAAAATTCTAGGATACGCTGCTTTGGTTGCAAGCATTGTTTCCATTGTCGGTAGTGTTGGACAGCTTGCGATTCAGGGACTTAAAAGCGGACTTTCTTATATCACAAGCCACAGTCTTCTTGAAATGGTCAAAGCCGGAATTTCCCAGATCGGTAAACTCATCATGCTGCCTGTCAAATTTATCGGGAGGTTATTTCAAAATGGCTTCCAATTTTTAAAGGATGCTTACCGAACAGGACTTGAAAAACTTGGGTCTGGGATTACCCATCTGAGAGGATATTTGTCAACCGGACAAGGAGCGGTCTTGAAAGATGCCTCAGGGAAAATCCTTCTCAATTCCAAAGGGGAAGCCATCCGCGCATTTACCGGCACTCAAACAGCGGCGCGTCAGCTTTTATCAGTCGGACTTAATTATGGTGTTTCCTATGGACTCGAAGGAATGGGTTTAGATCCAATGATTGCCCGCTTGAGCGGGGCCTTTGTGAGCGGCGGTGTGCTGGGAGTGGGAGGTGAAGGCGCGAGTTTTATCAAATCCGGACTGGAAGGTTTTCTGCTTCAGGGAGTCAATGAAATGGCGCTTCATCTTGGAGTGCCTCCGCCCATGACTGCCGGACTTTCGTTTTTAACGCAGGGCGCACTGAGCGCCTATTTTGATTCCACGCTGACGTTAAAAGATGCCTACAAACAACTCCTTCCTGAAACCATGGGCAAGATCACTCAAGGGGGTTTGGAACTCCTGGCCCAGGATTTAAAAATCGATCCCTGGATCACTCAGCTCATCAGCGTCCCGCTTGGGTTATGGAACCAAAACTTTACCCGAGGCGCTCTCCAGCTTGGATCTCAGTTGAACAGCCAGAGTGTTCTCGATATAGGGGGAAGGAGTTTGAGGGATATACTTGATGACCGAGGAATCGCGGGGATCGGAGCATCAATTGGGCTGGATGCGATCGGAGCACCTGCCGTGTTGCAGAACTTTATTCCCGGTTTAATCGGCCAGTTGATTGGCGATGCGGAAGGAGGGGGTCCCGATCCTGGTGTGGTGGATGATTCGCACTCCAATATTCTCTCAAAAATAGGGAACGGAATTCAAAAATTCGGGAAAGGGTTTACAAAAGTTGTCGGAACGGTGCTGGATTTTGGAAAGAAAGTAGTGAGCGGTGCTGGCTCGATCACAGCGGAGGGATTTAAAAAAGGAGTTGGAGCCTTCCGTGCTATTTTCAGCCGCGAGACGCAGGAAAATATTATCAAGGAAGAAACGGGCTTACTGGTAGGGCATGCAACCAAGATTGGGAATAAATGGGAGTATCAAATTGATGATACTCGAATCAACTATGATTCCCAAACGGGAGTTTTAGAGGAAAATTTTGGGGTGGGCGGGGTTGCGAGGATAGAAGGTCTTGGCCAGGATGAAGCAGGAAACTTATTTTACGAAAAATTGACGTCTGAAAATGCGATGCCGGGCGGGACTCTGAAGCAGAGTTATGACAAAGGACATCTTATCAGTTGGACTTTTGACGCCGGAGGTCAATCAACGATTCAATTTTCAGGGAAGGACTCGAATGGATTTGATGCGAATGGAAATCTGATCAATGGTTCGATCGATTATTCCGAGACAGGAACAAAATATAAAATTTCTGATGGGTACGTCCAGGATGTCGAAATCAACTGGAATGAAAGTGATTTGGGAACGACGCCTCCGGCTCATATTAAAGAACCGTGGTTTGAAAAATTTGCCTTGTCAAAACCTGCGGATGCAGTCGATTCATGGCTGGATAATGCTGCAGATTGGCTCATTGGGCAAACAGAAAATAAGATAGGCTGGATTTTAGTATCACCCGCTGAGATTAATTTTGCGAAGCTTTTAATAAAGGCCATAACCACGGATGTGGTGCGTTTTGGTGGTGAAATGCCCGCGATGGCAGACAATTTGAGCGGGATGTGGGCTGCTTGGAAAGCCGGGAAGCCGGTTGACTTAGCATTTAAATTCTTTGCCTTAAGTGGTAATATTATCACCGAACTTGGCCGTGCGCTTGTGATCGGCAGTATCGCAAAAGGGCTCGCGACGGCAGCTATTAAGGGCTCCGCGCCTCTGATTGGCGGACTGCTTGGTCTGAATGAACAGGGATTTGCAAGAATCGCGGCGGAAGATCTCTCAGCCTGGATGTATCGATTAGCTCATAGCGACGATCCCAAACTCCTTGAAGAGTTAATGCAATTTCTCAAGCGCAATCCATCCATGATGGAGGATTTTCGCAGTTTTATTAAGGATCCAGATGAAATTATTAATGCCCTTAAGAAGGGGATTATTAATTTAGAAGATGCAGGCCGGATTCCGTTTAAGAAGGGTGAGGTATTAAAAAGTTTAGTAGATGATGCAGTCACTAAATTTGAAAAAACTGGGCGCCAGACCACAGTTTTAGGTAATTACCCTGAGAATATGATCGGTTTAGACAAAAAGGGTATGAATGTTTTAAACCTTCCTAAGGGGGAATGGTCATGGGGAAAAAATATAGATTGGCTAAATGATGCCATTAATCGAGGTGATGATATATTGCTCGCCACTGAAACACCAAGCATTCCATCATCATACGCGGATGAGTTGAAATATTTATTTGAAAAGGGGTATGAACAGTATGGTAATTGGCTTATTAAGGTGAAAAAATGAACAGCGATTATGGAATGGATAAATACGTGGATTTGATCAAGAAATATTTTTTATTCTTAGAGCAAGAATATAAAGGCCACTTTATTAGCGCAGAAAGGAAAAGTTTGATTTTCTATATTCTTGAGAAATCTCAAGTTCGATTTGCATTAGATAGAAATCAGCTATTTCTCAGCATTCAACCTTGTGGCGTTGATGAATGGTTTGATTTGAGTATAGTCATTCTAGCTAAAGATCCCCAATCTAATTTTCGTTATGAATATTTAACTGAGCAAAACTACGAAAAGTGTATCCAAAATCTTTCTACTGCGCTTGCGAAATATGGAAAAGATCTTCTTGGTGGTGATGCAACAATTCAACAAGCCTATATTGCAGCTGGAAAAGAAATATGGAAAAAAATCAAAGCTAAAGACGAAAAATGAAACTCTGGCAAAAAGGGCTTTGGATTGTTTTGATAGGCGGGCTGGTCAATGCCGTTCTCATCCAATCGAATACCGGTGGTTTCTTTCGCGAACTTGACCGCCTCGCCATCCTGGCTGGTTTTGGCATCACTTTTTTCGGTCTCATCAAGAAAAAGAAATAAGACCTCAGGAGAGCAAGAGATAAGTGACAGGCACCGAAGCGGGGACGGTCAGAACTTTTTAAGATTTACAATGAAAAAGAAGCCGTGCCTGTCCCTCCTTGAGTGCCTGGCACCTTCTATTTTTGATTTTAATGAGCGCACAGATATCGAGTTCTTAAAATGGGTAAACCAATTCGATGGCTGGAAGAAAGATGCTCTGCTATTCGTTAAATCCGTGGCTGATTCGATTTATTTCTCCATTAATAATCAAAATAAATCACCGGAGGATGCTGCCAAAACAGGAATATGGGAGGCGTTGGATGCTATGTATAAAAAACAGAAATCTCAGAATGGCAAGGGACCTTAAAAGTGCTAAAAAAAACGATTAAGATTATATTAGGGATAATTATTGCCTTACTCTGTACATTATTTGTATTAACATTTCATTATGGGAATTTAGCGCACTATCTTTTATTTTTGTCTATTCAAAATAGAAATCCAACCACTTTAACGGTCGATCAAAAAGTAATTTTATTTCATAGATATATAGAAGCCAAACAACTTGGGAAGGCGCTCAAGTTGGGATCTTATTTTGAGCACGATATTAAGAATCTGAGTAAGTCTGAACGGGTCTACATAGCTGGCAACCTTGGGTTGATTATGAGGGCTACCGGCGGAGTAAATCACGAACTGGAATTATATGAAGATTTCTTTAAGACGGATTATCCGATCTTATACCATGCATTCAGAGCGGCTGTTTTTAAATATAACAATGATATGACTACAGCAAGCCACGAGCTAGAAATCGCTCGGAGTATGGCCAGAGAAGAGAATGATTCCATAACTCTTTCCGTAATCAATGATGTGCGAGTAAGCTAAATACATAGACAAGTGAGTTAGCCCGGGTTTGACGGACACCTAAAAACGTGGACAATAAACCACGCGGAGGTGTTCAGTGTCAAGACGAGGAAGATATCCCAAAGAGTTTAAGCTTGAAGCGGTACGGTTGTTGAATGAAGGGCAGAAACCAATTTCGGAAATAGCTATGGAATTGGGAGTTAAACGGACGCTCCTTTATCGAAAAAAGGGGTCAAGACTTCAATTGTAAGTTGACGGTGGTAACTCCGCCTTCTAAAATAGCCTTCAATTATGGCCCGTCCGTTACGAATCGAATATCCTGAAGCATGGTATCACGTGATGAATCGCGGCTGGGAGCGCGATGAAATCTTTCGTGATAAGCGGGATTACCTTGCTTTTTTTGACCTTCTCGGTAAATGTTTTAGCCTCTTCGAGCTTGAAATTCATGCCTATTCCCTGATGCCGAATCATTATCATTTGCTTGTCCATACGCCGCGCGGAAATCTATCGAGGGCGATGCGGCATCTCGATGGTGTGTATACACAGAGCTATAATCGCTGTTACAAATCCGATGGGCCTGTATTCCGGGGAAGATATAAGGCGATTTTGATCCATGATGACGCCTATGTCATGGAGGCAGTGAGGTATATTCATTGTAATCCCTGGAAGGCTGGGCTGGAGAGAAAAATAGGTGCCCATCCATGGACCAGTCACGGGGCGTATATGGGTAAGGGTGAGCCGCCGGATTGGCTGCAAAGGGATTTTATTCTTCGATATTTTGGCAAGCATGAGAGAGAGGCAAGGATGCGGTTGGAGGCATTCGTGAGACAGGGGCCGCCTGATGCTCTTATGGAGCGCCTGTCTGGAATTAACTGGCCCGCGATGATTGGCCCTGAGAGTTTTAAGGAATGGGTGAAGGAAAGATTTCTTGGAAAGAGGCTGAATGCAAAAGGGATTCCTGCACTGCGGCAGGTGTTGCTGGAGACCAAGATTTCTCAGGTGATATCCATTGCCAGGCAAAAATGGGGCCTTAAGGAGGCAGATTTCAAAAAAGTAAGAAGGGGACATGAAAATCCTGAGAGGCGAGCTTTAATTTATGCGTGTCGGCAGTATTTGAAAGCGACGAATAAGGAGATCGGCCAAGAGTTTGGCGGGATTTCGCATGCGGCGATTTCAATGCAGTATCGCCTCGCGGAAGGTGAGATAGCTGCCCGCAAGGGATGTTATCGATTAGTTCAAGATCTGGAGAAAGCTCTCAACTTACAAATGAAGTCTTGACCCCTTTTCTTTAGAATTCATGAAATTAGATTTCAAACCAAGGATCAAAACGGATATTTGCATTATGGTGTCATGAAACTTAATTATGGCACTTTTGCGGATGAAAGTGGCCATTACCACAGCAGTGTTAAAGCGGCGGGATATGAGTTATATCAATCGAATTTGCCAGATGATCTTGAGTATCCGCCGCAGTGGAAACTAGAGGAGAAAAAGCATGCTCCATAGATTTAGTGCGCAATCTAGATGGATTTTATTTTGTTCAGGGGTGTTTTTTGTGATTTTTTTGATTTCTGGCTGTCATAGTAAACCTATTATTGTTTACAGTTATGCTTCACCCGAACAAGCACTGGAGTCTATGTTTAAAGCTGTAGAGAATAAAAATGCAGAAGCATTTTTAATGTCAGTTACAGATGATTATTTGAAGCAGGCGTGGCAGACATCAGACCGCCAAATAGTTAAAAGAATGATCGATCGGGCATTTCAAAAAGCCGCCTTACCACCTAGATCTGCGACTGAATACCAAATAACCAACAAAGTGAAAGTTGATGAACTGATGAGGGTAGAATATAAGGTAAAAAGCTCACATTTAAATGCTACATATTCATATCTTCTTAAGCAAATTGATGGGGAATGGAAAATCCATAAGCGGGAAAGCTTACCGCAAAAATAGTTTTTCCTCTAGGAAGACCGTGCCAGGTTACTAGCTCACTAATTCGGTAACTTTTTGAAGTTTATCGAAGGGGGTTTCATAATTTAAGC
>CAZOOM010000004.1:0-17102 GCA_964581425.1 uncultured bacterium
CGAAAGAAAAGGTGTACAGTTTTCAGAAGTCACATGAGGAAGAACTTCAGTTTGCGGTCAGCGACCGGAGAGGGAAGACGTTTGTGGATATCCGGGCCTATCATGTCCAGGAAGATGGCTCCAAGATCGGGACCCATAAGGGCATCTTCATCCCGGCTGACAAGCTGGCTGAATTTAAGAAGGGTGTAGACTGCTTGATAGAAGCTAGTCACAAGAGCTCGAGTGCAAATTAATTATTTTGTTCTTTGAATAGGGGTGTTGTAACATTTCGTCCATTACCTGTCTGAAAGGATGAAGGTTATGGATGACTGGCTTTCGCTGGCACAAGCAGCAAAAAAGTTTAAGTTCTCAGCGATTTATTTTCGGAATTTAGTTCGAAGAGAACGCTTAAGAGCAGAAAAAATTGGGCGTGACTGGTTTACAAAAGAGCGATGGGTATCGGAATACCTGGCATCAAGAGACAGGGAGAAGATACCTAAAAAATACCGAAGACGGAGGAGGTGAAAAATCCTTGAATGTAGTTCTTTATAGAACTACAATGATGGATGTCCGATGAGACTAAAAGAACCTGATAGAGACGCTCCTGAGGGGGCGTTTGAAAAGATGATCTTGGATCCACGGATGCAGTCTAAGATCGGACCCGCATGGCGGCTTTTCATGTTTGTGTATTTCACAAGCGATCCGCGCGGATTTCTTAAGTTATCGCATACACAGCTTGAAAAACAGCTTGCAGCTAATTTGTGGACGCTTCGATCATGGAGACGGGCGCTCTCGGAAGGCGAAGTCGTGGATTCGGTAGCAAATAGCCGGCATGTGTTTTTTTATCTCCAGGAGCCTTGGGTAAGCACCAAAAAGGTGGAGTGTTTGAATCAAAATTAATTCATAGAAGTAGGAGCCGAGAATGATTCCTAAAAGTATGCGTTATCCGGTAATGGATCTAAAAAGACCGTCGGGTGCGCTGCTTAAATTTAGGGATTCATCGAGCCAGAGTAGTCAGTTTGATCCCTCGTATATCCTATCAGCCTTCCAAGACTTTCTTCAGTCCACCAGTTTTCATAAGTTAGACAGACATAAGCAGCGCGTCCTCAGTCGATCCATCCATCTTTTCATTCCGGTATTAAAAGCATGGTTCCTTCAAAAGCAGGCGTTTAATGAAGGTTCGCTTAGCGAGTTTTTGGATCTGCTTAAGCGTAGAAAATATTCTGCAAGTATCCGCGAGAAGTATGTCGGGGCAATTCGATTTATCGCTAATGGTTACCTCACTCAGCTTGGGATTGTTAAGACACCGTGGATGGCGGTTCATTCGTACCGCCGGCAGGCTCGAATCAATAATTTGGCAGATTCAACACGAAGAGCAATCCAATGGTTTCGAGCAAATGGTGTTCGAATTAAAAGTGCCCCTATTTATATTCAAGAAAATGGCGTGGTTCGTAAGTCAGTCGAGCTTGTTGTCACAAACCAGCCGCTCAAGATTAGGGTCAAGGAGACCCGGCTGAGTCGCATGGTCAAGTTCTTGCAGAATGTTGGAAGATCCGATATCCGAGAAGTGACTGTGGAGGATTGCCGAGGGTATCTTGAAAAATATCAGAAGCTTGGTCAAAAAGAGACGGTGGATAAGGATTTTTCTGAACTTCTACCGGTTTTTGAAAATCTGAAGGCGGGAGGATTTATTCGACATAACCCGTTTATTCATTTTCAAATTGAGAGGCAGAAATCCAAGGCAGTTATTGATTTTATCTCGCAAGAGAATATGAACAAAATCTTGGATCTGTCGAATTTAGATTGGAAAGATCCCATCAAAGTCAGAAACAGGATGATATGTGTTCTTCTATATGATCTCGCACTCAGAAAAAGTGAATTACAGCAGCTTCGGGTCAGTGATATCAGGATTGAAGAAGATGAGCACGTTTTAATCACGATAAGATCTGAGATCCAAAAAGGGCAGGGCAAAGATGAGGTTCAGTTTTTCTTGTTCTTTCAGGAATCTCGAAAAATTCTCAGCTATTATCTGCGCAAGGTTCGTCCGGTCTTTAAACCGAGGGCGCCGAACTTCTTGATTGGACAAAGAGGATTGCCTTTAAGCGACAGTCAAATAACCGATGCAATCGAGCGGGTATGTAAGGAGTTTGAAGTTCTGACCTTTGCAGGGAAAGTTCCGTCGCCTCATATTTTGCGTCATACCTTTGCGACGCTAAACATAGCTCCGATTGGTATCGCTCTTTCATTGAACGATATTGTGGACCGGCTGCGTCATGTCGGTTATGAGACTGCAAAAAAGCACTATGTGCATGACAACTATTATTTGAAAAGAAAAAAGCTTGAGGTGATCCAGCCTCGGGATCATCATCTGCTTGGTCGCGCCAGTGTTCAGGATGTTTGTTCCTGGCTTCAGAGTATTGGAATGAATGATCGGGTCATCGGCGAAGTGCGACACAAGCACGAACTTTCAAAGGCGGCCACAGAAGTCCAAAAAGAAGATCAAGATTGGATTCTTGAATCTGAGGTCGTGGACCGGCTTAAAAAATTCGGTATTTCGCTTGCGGGGATCCGGAGATTTTTCTCAAAATCAGGCAACCATAAAATTGATCGCCGTAATAGGCAGTTCATCCATCTCTACCCCAAAGATATGGTGATCCAAATAGCGGATCATTATGAGACGCCCGATGTGATTATGAAGACCATGAACATTCAAAAAAGCCGCTTTTATCAAAGAATCCGGAGCTTTAAGTCGATTAAAATTGGGGGACAGTTGCTCATTAATAAAGACAGCATCTTTCAAGCTATGGAAAAATAGAGGGAATCTTGGAGTTTGGATAGATGATTAGTACACTACACTTGTAAAACATAACAATATATGTTATGTTTATATTTATAAATATAGTTATTTAATAATTAAAGTATATTAGTAGTCATTTAAATAACAAAATAAGATGTTTAAAGGATATAAAATATACTATGAATGAATTAGCTGGATTGGGGAAGAAATCACGGGAACGCCTTACCCTCCTTATGAGAAACATGGGGGGGGTCATTTCCGTTAAAAAAGCAGTCTCTATTCTGGAAATGCCAGAAGCACAAGCGGCAACTTTCATTTCACGATTGTGTAAAAACGGTTGGCTGAGCAGAGTCCGCAAAGGCGTTTATATTCCCGTGTCTGTTGAGTCAAAAAGTTCTGAGCCTGTTTCTGAAGATCCATGGGTTCTTGCCCAGCGGTTATTCGATCCTTGTTATATTGGCGGTTGGAGCGCAGCTACGTATTGGGATATGACAGAACAGGTCTTCCGAGGAGTGCTTGTTATTACTGCTAAGAGGATTCGATTCAGAAAAATCGAAGCCGGTGGAGCAGAATATGTCTTAAAAGCCACTTCTATGAGTCATCTTTTTGGAACCACAGAGGTATGGGTAAATAACAACCGAGTGACTGTTTCTGACCCTTCCAAGACAATTATTGATATTCTGAGTGATCCTGAAATTGGTGGAGGAATAAGACCTGCGGCGGATCTCCTTAAAAACTATTTGAACTCAAAAAATAAAAATCTCGATTTGCTAATAAAATATGGCGAGATGCTGGGGAATCAAACTGTTTTTAAGCGGCTTGGTTTTTTGGTCGAAAAAATCAACCCACAAGAGCAGTCATTTATAGAACGGTGTATGCTTAGAATCAGCAAGGGATATTCCAAGCTGGATCCTGGATTGGACAGCGATAAAATTGTTAGCAAGTGGAAATTGTGGATTCCAACATCCTGGGCTGAAGGCAATTCGAAATGATTGATAAGCGTGAGCTCTTAGATTTTGCGAAAGCTTTTGACCTTCCAGTTGAGACGGTTGAAAAGGATTATGTCCTCGGTTGGGTTCTCGCCGGAATTGGGCAGGAACCAGCCATTAGTTCGTGGCTGTTTAAGGGTGGAACCTGTCTGAAAAAGTGCTATTTTGAGACGTATAGATTTTCAGAGGATTTAGACTTTACCCTTCCTGACAAGACGCAAATCAAAAATGATTTTCTCAGAGAAACATTTCAACGCATAGCATCTTGGATCTATTCAAAAAGCGGCATTCAGGTTCCTGAAGATAAAATTGAATTTGAACTGTTTCAAAATCCTAGAGGGCATATCGCGGTCCAAGGAAAAATTGGGTATATAGGCCCTATGCGGCGTGGTCCGGGGAGCATCGCTAAAATCAAACTGGATTTGACTAATGATGAAGTCATTTCACTCGCTCCGTCACTTCGCGAAGTTTATCACCCATATTCGGATAAACCTGAACAAGGCATACGCGTTCAGTGCTACTCTTACGAAGAAGTTTTTGCTGAAAAGGTAAGAGCATTAGCTGAACGTGCGCGTCCCAGAGATCTCTATGATGTTATTCATCTCTATCGCAATGACCATCTATTAACGGATAAAAAAATGGTCTTGAGTGTTCTTATCGATAAATGCAGATTCAAAAATATTGAAATTCCCACCTTGGATCGGATCCAGCAGCATACTTATCGAAAGGAACTTGAAGCGGAATGGGAGAATATGTTGAGGCATCAGCTGGCTGCGCTGCCTCCAGTACAAAGTTTTTTGGATGCATTGCCTGATTTTTTTGATTGGCTGAGCGAATTGCAGGGGTTCCAGGCAGAGCCTGAAGAAGAAATGGACGGAGTTGAAAAATCACCAGAGCTTCAGGCGAGTCGCAAGATGGAGTTAGATGCGTCTTGGAGGGTCCCTGATCGATTGACTGTGATTAATCAGGAATCATTAATTATGGAAAAAATTCGATTTGCGGCCGCAAATCGTCTCTGTATCGATCTCGCGTATGATCGGAAGCACCGAATCATTGAACCCTATGCTGTCAAAAGAACCATGAATGGAAATTTGTTCCTAACGGCTGTTCGGCAAGAATCGGGTGAGCCAAGAAATTATTCATTCGATAAAATTGAAGGGATTAAGGTGACTGACACACCCTTTACGCCGCGGGGCCCCATTGAAATTACGATGGGTGGTCAACTTAATATCAAACAGAATGTTCCTAGCGCCAGAGTGCGGGGCAGCTATTTATCGGGGCCGACGTATGTTTACCGCTGTATTTCATGCCATCGATTGTTCAAAAGGAAAGCGATGGATTCTGTTCTGCGCGCCCATAAGAATAAAAGTGGATATGATTGCCTCGGTTCCTACGGATCTTATATTAAAACGAAATACTAAGGACCGGTCTAGAAACCGCTCCTGACCTATAATCGAATATAATCATATATAGTTAGGTATATGAGATTACGGAGCAATAAGGACGGCTTTGCGGCGTGTAGAATTAAGTTTGGCTGATAGAGGTCTTGACCTATAAAAAGCGCAGCGTCCTTTAGATGTGATTAAAAGTAACCTATACTGCATATTGACCAAGGCGCTCCATTCCTTTACACTTACTAATAAGTGTAAAGGAATGGAGCGATTGCTATGATTTCAAGAAGCGACTGCCTAGTAGCTCTTTTTAAGCGGTGCGGAGGTATTGCTCAGTACTCCGATATTAAAAAAGCTAAGTTTCATAACGACACGATTCAAGCCCTCGTTGTTTCGGGACGCATTCAAAAAATCGATCGGGCTGTTTATAAACTTGCTGAAATCGAGGATCTTATTCATCCTGATCTGGTGATGGCTGCGATCAAAGCCCCGAAGGGAGTTATCTGTCTCATTTCTGCGCTAAGCTACTACGAAATCACGGATGAAATTCCTCGTCATGTCGATCTTGCTATACCGCGCGGTGCTCATGCCAATAAAATCAAGTATCCGCCGGTAAAATATTATCGTTTTACCCAGAATGCGTGGGAATCTGGGATTGACGTAAAAAAAATAATGGGGCAGGAGATCAAGATTTATAATCAGGCCAAAACGATTGTCGATTGTTTCAAATTTAGAAATAAAATCGGTAGCGATGTTGTACGTTCTGCGCTTAAAACGGCACTGGCCCAAAGAAAAGTATCTGCTAAAGAAATTCTGATGTATGCGAAAATTTGCCGCGTTGTGAATGTGATCAAACCCATCCTGGAATCTCTGATATGACAGCGAAGAGAAATACAGAAATAGAATCATCGGATCGTCAGGCTCTTTGGAAAGCATTCCTGAAAAAAATGGAAGTTCAGGGCGCTCCACGAAATCTTTCTGAAGTTGCCCGTTCTATTGAGCACTTCTTGCTTGAACCGGTCAAAGCGATTCATTCGGGGGATCCTCTCACGGTTCAGTGGCGGGCTCCGGGCCCGTGGCATTAAGGCGGAAAGACATAAGGATTTATGCATACATTTGTTGTTGGCGATATCCACGGGGCACACAAAGCTCTTCTACAATGTTTAAAGCGAAGTAAATTTGATTATGATCGTGACCATTTGATTGTGTTAGGGGATGTGTGTGACGGATATCCTGAAGTGCGGCAGTGTATGGATGAGCTTTTAAAGATCAAAAAATGTGATTTGATTATCGGTAATCATGATAAATGGGCGCTTGATTGGGCATTACGAGGCGATCGTCCTGAAATTTGGACAAGCCAGGGCGGGGAAAACACCATTCGTTCCTACGGGGGTGGGCCTATGCCCACGAAGCACATTGATTTTCTGAAAAAGGGTCAGCTTTGGCTTGAGCTTGGAAGCCAGCTATTTGTTCATGGAGGCTTTAATCCGGATCTGCCTCTATCAAAACAGAAGGCAGAAAAATTAATGTGGGATCGCGACCTTTTAGATAAGGCGTGGCGGAAACATGCGACTAATCCCGATTATAAATTTGGGCCCTACAACGATATTTTCCTTGGACATACCACGACGGAATTATATGACTCCCTTGAGCCTATCCATGCGTGCAATGTTTGGGCATTAGATACAGGTGCTGGATGGTCGGGGAAATTAACGATGATGGATATCAAAACAAAAAAATACCATCAATCGGATCTAACGAAGTCGTTTTATGAGATCATTTAGAGGTGCGAGTTGATGGTCGCATCACATGGTGCTCTTAAGTTTTCCATTTAAAATGAAATTTTTTCTTATCTCGATATTTTTTTTAAAAGCTTGAGCAGGATAATTTGAGATGTGGCAAAAAAATGCCGGGATGATAGAATTTGGCAAAAAGTGGAAAAATCGACATAGCAAAAGTGGAAAAAACGTTGAAATGAAGCCTTTTTTGGCCTTGTTAAAAAATAGTCAATTTTTCCGTAACTCATTTTGAATCAAATTATTAGTTCGTTTTTTTGCGATTTTTTCTGGCCCGATTTTAAATTCAAGTCCCGTCGGGCCCGCCACGTTACCTAGCAGCGCCACAAGCGCGTCAGGTAACGTCCCAAGCGCAGCCAGCGCTGGGATTTCAAATTCAGAATTCGGATACCTCCGGCGCAGTACTTACGCATGGGCGTAAGTGCGTCGGGCCCGCCACGTTCAAGTAAGAGAAAATATAAATTCAATTTTGGACGGATGCATATTGATTCAGATGCGCTATTTTAAAGCTGGAATCAACATGACTTGTTGTGTGTGTCTTACTTTCGAGGGAATGAGTCTTCAATCTTGACGTTTAAAATATTTTTTTCGTATTCATAGTCCTCAGTTTGATCAAAAAGACCACTTCTTATCTAGATTTTTATATAAAGTTAAGGCAATATAGTGCGATATTCTTGCCGAGTTCATCTGTAATCAAGATCGAATAAGGAGTTCTTGTGAAGCAAAAGAGAAAAATTCTTGTGGTTGATGATGAACAACCAACGATTGATTCCATGGAAATTTTACTCGGCAATGACTACACTCTCCTGATTGCTAACAGCGGTTTAGAGGCCCTCCGGCGTATCAAGAAAGAGTCCATAGATCTTGTTTTCTTAGATATTAATCTGCCAGTGATGGATGGATTTGAAGTTTTGAAAGCCATCAAAAATTACGATGAATCCCTTGAAGTTGTGATGCTAACAGCAGATGAAAAAGCTAAGACAGCGATGAAAGCTATGGAGCTAGGAGCTTTCCACTATATTACGAAGCCTTATGATAAGGATGATATTTTTCTTGTTTTGCATCGTGTTTTTGAGAAAAAAAATATGGCTGATGAAATTACTTCTCTTCGAGATGAGGTGAAGCATTCTGAGTTTTCTCATGGAATTATTGGACAGTCTCCTGCGATTAAGGAAATTTTTAAGCTCATTAATAAAATTGCGCCTACGGACAGTACGGTTCTTCTTACAGGGGAAAGCGGCACCGGAAAAGAGCTTGTGGCAAAAGCAATCCATGCACAGTCATTACGCCATCAGGCTAATTTTAAGGCCATCAATTGTGGGGCGATCCCCGAACATCTGCTGGAGAGTGAACTATTTGGGCATGAAAAAGGAGCCTTTACCGGTGCCATTGAAAAAAAGGTTGGGAAATTCGAAATGGCAAATGGAGGCACCCTTCTTTTGGATGAGATTTCTTCGATGCCCCAGACCTTGCAGGTCAAACTTCTTCGTGTCTTGCAGGAAAAGGAAATCGAGCGTGTTGGGGGAACGAAAGCAATCCCAATCGATGTTCGCATTATTGCGGCAACCAATGGAAGTATACCCAAGCTCATTGAAGCTGGGATATTTCGTGAAGATCTTTTTTACCGATTGAATGTGATTCAAATTCATTTGCCTCCTCTTCGAGAGCGAAAGGAAGATATCCTGCTGCTTGCAACGTTTTTTTTAAGTTTATTCACTCAGAAGCTTAACAGGCCTATACAATCTTTCTCTCATAAGGCCAGACGAGTGCTTGAAGAATATCCATGGCCGGGAAATGTCCGTGAATTGAAAAATGTGGTGGAAAGGACAGTAGCGATCAGTGACGGTCCTCTTATTGAGACAGAAGATCTTCCTTTGGATATGGTCATCCCTCGAGGAGATTTTTCTAAATCTCAAAATAAATTTTCCTTAAAAGAAACTATGGATGAATATGAAAAGAAAGTAATTCTCAGCGTGCTGGAGCGAATGGAGTGGAATCAGACTCGAACTGCCGAAGTGCTGGGAATTCACCGCAATACGCTTCTCGCCAAGCTTGATTCCCTTGATATTCAAGTCAAAGAACTGAAGCAATCTTCAGAAGAACAGGTATCTGCTTGAAGCATTACGGCCTTCATCTTTTGCTGCTCGCCTTTTTTTTGATGGCTTTCCCTTGGACAGTGTTTGGCGCTGATTCCGACCCATCGCTGGATGTTTCCTCTTTGCAAAAATATACCGACATTTATTATTCAGACCAATATTTCACTACTGCTAACCGACGGCCTTCCCACAAAAATAAGATCACGGATAATATGACCATTATTACGCGAGAAGAACTTGATCGATGGCCGGTCAATGATTTGGAAGATGCCCTGGGAATGATCAACGGGATTGTGGTACAAAAAGCGGGAGGGCTTGGTCAAACTGCGGTGGCGCAAATGGCAGCCTCAAAGCCGCGCGATGTGCGGGTAATGGTTGACGGTATTACATTTAATGCGACTACGACAGGTGGAATTGCAGATCTTTCCCAGATTCCCTTGGAGATCGTAGAAAAAATAGAAATTATTAAGGGGGCAGCTTCGAGTACCTGGGGTTCTGCTATGGGGGGCGTGATTAATATTATTACAAGAGCTCCCGGGAAAAATGTAATTCCTGAAGGGCGTTTAGGAACAATCTTTGGGGAGCGCGATACTCAACGCGAACATGGTGAGATGTCGGGGAGGCTGGGGCCATTGCGTTATTATGGCATGGGAGCACATGCTGAGTCCGATGGATTTCGTCCTCAAAGTGCAATCTTTGAAAATCGATCCTTTGGCAAAATCGAGGTCCCTCTTACAAAGAGCACGCATCTTGTGGGGGCATTTGGACATTCCTTTTCTGATATTGGGGAGTTTGAACTTCCAGATATTGGAACTAAGGCCAAAAGAAAAGTACTGTCACGTTACGGTAATGCGGGACTTATTTTTCAAAATGATGAAAACATGCATTCTGAGCTTCTTTATAAAATTTCTGAACGGACTTTCCGCCGCGACACGAGAATTCTCGCGACGGATGCTTTTTTCCAGCTTTCTAAAGCGCAGAGCATGATCCATGAGGTTTCTTATAGCTCGGCCTGGAATATCACAGAAAATCAAACATTGGTGCTCGGATCTGATGTTGGCATTGAAAAATATCATGATGCGGTTTTTCGGTTAACCACAACTCGAGCCAATGTCAATAAGGAGAGTTTAAGGCATGCTTACTATCTGAACTACCAACTTTCTTGGTGGAAATTTGATTTGTCTTCCGGCAGTCGCTTGGATGCAACGAATAGTTATGGCACTAATTTTGATCCTAGTTTTGGGATAGCCTACCATCTTCCTTTTTGGGAGGGTCGTCTTCGCGCGAATGTTGCCCGCGCCTTTAATGCTCCTTCGCTTGTCGATCGATATTTAAGTGCTGGATCCACGATAGCCAACCCTGATTTAAAGGCCGAACATGCCATTGTTTATAATGTAGGACCGGAGTTTACCCCTAGAGATAGAGTTTTTACCAAAGCTGTTTTTTTTCAATCATTCATTGAGGATAGTATTCAGTCCGTCCTGTTGAGCAATGGTTTCAGTCAGCCTCAAAATATATTGCAGGAACGCAGAACCGGTTTTGAAACTGAGCTTCGCTTAGGGCCTATTCGTGGCATTTCAGCTTCTTATGAGACTAATTATTCTCTGGCTGTGGATGCTAATGATGTGCCTTTGCAAAGCAGGCCGCTTTTCACACAGGATATCAAATTGAACTATGAAAAATCGTTTCGTGAATTTCATTTAAATACACATTTAGCTGGGAGATGGATGGACGTTATGACCTACACAAACAGCGGATTTACCGATCCTGTGGATCAAGCTCTCATGGTTTATGGAAAAGCTAAAGTGACTCTCCCTCGTATTTTCTATGGAAATGCGTCCTTTTTTCTTCAGGTAAATAATCTTTGGAGCAGAAAGTTTGCGTTTGATGGTCAGAGAAATCCTGAACCTAGAAGTAACTTCGAATTTGGAATTGAATATCATTTTTGACGTTCGCTAGTCCCCGGATCTGCTCCACACAAAAAAATAGGCTTTTAATGAAAAGTGTGCAAAAGCATGGAGCATGCTCTTATTAAAAAGCTCCTTTTTCTTTTACAGCCTGTGATTAATACGCGATTTTTACCAGCTCCTTCATGTTAGCCTTCATTAGAAATTCTTTCTCAGAAAAATAATTTACGAGAGATGAGGTGGGAAAATGGCACGCCGATTGCAAAAAAATCAAAAGATGCAGCATTATTTGGGCAAATTTTTTCATCAAGGCATAACTAATCTTTTAATTAGTTTATTCATGATCTTACCTTATTTGGGACCTCAAGCGACTGCGGGTACAGTTCAAGACCAAAGTCCTCATTATGGCGGAACCCTTCGCTTAGGAACCTACGGAAAGCCTGCAGCCTTTAATCCTCTTACCCTCACTGATTCAATTTCTAATTCGGTAATGGATTTGATATTTAACAAATTAATCCGTCTTAATGAGAATGCTGAGTTTGAACCGGATCTTGCTGAGAGCTGGAATATCTCAGAGGATGGGTTGATTTATTCTTTTAATTTGAAGCGAGGGGTCAAGTTTCATGATGGGACCAACCTTAGTTCTAGAGATGTTCTACATTCCTACCAGCTATTGAGCAATCCTAAAATCAGCCCTTTATTCTACCCGCATTTTGATATGGTAAAAGAGTGGAGCGCTCCTACTGAATACTCTTTCCGCGTCGTTTTAAAAAAACCACATGCTTCATTTCTGCTCTCGCTTTGGTATGCATGCATCGTACCGGAGCATCTTCTGAGAAATCCAGAAAAGGATCTGTCCTCTTTTAGCAATCACCCGGTAGGATCAGGGCCGTTTGTCTTTGCAAATCAGACTCAAAATGGGGATATTGAGCTTGCAGCAAACGATAGCTATTTTGAGGGAAAACCTTATTTAAATAAAATTCATATCACTATTTTCCCCGCTAAAAGTCAGATCTGGTCTGCATTTCTCCGTGATGAACTCGATGTACTATTTTTCGTAGATCGTAAGGACTATGAACAGATTCAGGATCACTCTCAATTTAAGTTTTTTCGGGGCCTTTCCACGGCTGCTTATGCGCTAGTTTTTAATCTGGAGGATAAGACTCTAGCGAATCCCATGGTTCGCCGAGCGATTTCATTGGCTATTGACCGAAAAGAAATTCTGGAAGCCTTAGAGGGCGGGGAAGGGATCATTATTGATGATCCCTTTTACCCCCAAGTTTTCAAATCATCAGAGAATAGACAGTCGTATGAATTTGATCCCGTTCAATCTCGTGCTTTACTTCATAACATGGGCTTTATTAATCAGGATGGGATTCTGGAAAAAAATAATCAAAAATTTTTTTTAGAACTTCTTGTGGATCCCGCTAACGAGTACTTGATGCAAATGGCGAAGCTTATTCGCCAGCAACTTCAGGAAATCGGAATTCGCGTGAAATTTTCTTTTGTGTACGATTTGAAAGCTCTTCCTGAGTTGCTTCGAAATGGTGATGTGAAATACCAATGTTATCTTTTTTCATTCAATACAGGAATGGGCGGTCATCCTGATGTTGTGAGCCTTTATTGGGGCACTCATGGAAGGTTTAATTATGGTCACTACTCCAATCCTGAAGTGGACCGTCTTCTCATGCTTGCTCGGAAAAGTGCATCCAAATCAGATCAATTAGCTATCTATAGCCAGATTCACGACATCATCAAGAAAGATCGGCCCTCCTTATTTTTTTACATTCCTTACTTATTTCATGCGACTTCAAAACGAATTTTTAATTTTGAAAAAGTTGCATCAGGCTCTTTTGTATCCTTTTACCAGTTGAAGAGTGTTTATAAATTAGAAAATAAGGATGAAAGGGGGTGATGGAATGGAAATGAACATTATTGATGAAGCAAAGGCCGTGAATCAAATCAAGACTGGATGTTGCGGCTCGGATATTTGGAATGTCTATGCACCTGAAGCATAGTTAAATATCATGCGGGTCTGGTGCAAGCCAGACTCGCGGACTCATCTCTTATGTAAGAATTTTACGCACAGTAATGTAGTACCCTTCTCAATTCCTAGTCCTATGGAGGACCGCATGAAGCTTTCTCGCTACACTCTGTTTGTTGATGACTACCCTGAAGCTGGAAAACATTTGATTTATAACACTCGTACCCAAGGTCTAGTGATGATCTAAACTCCTGTACGGGCGCTTCTCAATGAAATGCCTTTTTCGATCAACTGTGTAAGTGACGATGCAAGGCCTATTTTGATGAAATTGGAGGAGATGGGCTTAACCACTCGGGATGATGCCGATGAACTTGATATTATGAGAGATTGGTTTGAAACGATTCGATATAATTCAAAAAAACTCGAAGCCTACATTCTGACTTCATATTTTTGCAATTTCGCATGCCCTTATTGTTTTGAAGGAAGTATCAAAGATCAAAAAAAATATCTCAAAAAAGAAAAAGCTCAGGAAATTATTGAATGGCTCAAGCGCAAAACCATGGAGGTTAACCCTGAAAAGGTAGAGATTGTGTTTTATGGTGGAGAGCCTCTTCTGAACATTCCAATCCTCACTTATATTGCCGAGCAGATGAAAAATTGGTTGGCTCAAACGCCTTGGAAGTTTGAATTTACCATGATTACCAACGGCGCTTTGCTCACAGAGGAATTGGTTGATCAATTGAATCCTTTAGGACTTAAAAGTGTCCGAATCACGTTAGATGGAGATAAGGAAATTCACGACCAGTATCGCCCTTTTCGAAGCGGTCAAGGTTCCTTTGATCTGATCATGAAAAATATTCTGGCGATCGCAGATAAAACGAGAGTGAATCTTGCCTGCAATTTCAACCGTCATAGTTATTCGAGCGTATTTCGCCTCATGGATTACCTCGAAAGAGAGGGGCTCAAAGAAAAGATTGCCATGCTTGATTTCAAACCTATTACCGAGCGTAAAGAGACCATGCCTTCGGATACTCATGCAGTTTCGACTTATGCATGTGATTCTTCTCATGCTGAAAAAATGCTTTCTCTAAAAAAAGAAGCGATGAAGCGGGGATTTAAAACTTCTGCGGCTCTTGAAGGGGGAGGGATCTGCCACTTTAAAGCAGGGCAGCATGAGGTCATTATCGATACAGACGGAGTGATTTTCAAATGTCCCGCTATGGTGGGACATTTGGATAAATCGGTGGGGAATGTTTCAGAACTCCAGCTTAGCGGAAAATATCAGGAGTTTATGGCCTTTGATCTTGTAGAATGGAAGGGTAAATGCAGGGACTGCAAGTATTTGCCCATGTGCGCTGGAGGATGTAATTATCATGCAGAATTACAAAGCGGAAATTATAAGAATGTTTTTTGTGAAAGAGATTTTTTTGATGAAACAATTCACGAATATATCAAAATCAAATATCAACAGCTTCTGGCAAAACGCGAATCCGCCTCAAAAAATGTTCGAGAAAAAGCGATTATTTAATTTGGCCTTTGCCAGAAATAGCGCAAAATTGATAGCCGCAGTAAAAAACTAGAAGACCGAGGTCGCGAGATGCTTATGAAAAAACCTTCCTATCGATGGTTTTTTTCTTTTCTCAAGCCTTATTGCGGGTCGATATTTTTTGCGACGGCATCTGGTGTACTTCGATACTTGATTCCTCTTTTTGTGCCGTGGAGCATCAAAGTCATTATTGATGATATTCTTCGACCTCCTTTTACGCCCTCAAGTTTCTCTCGACTTAACGGACTTGCTGTAACGCTTATTGGACTATTTGTTCTGTGGACTTTCCTAAGTTTTATCCGTTTCTATTTGTCGGGACTAGCAGGAAACAAAATCATTTTTGATTTAAGACATCGCCTTTATGTTCATTTACAAAAAATGTCTCTTTCTTTTTTTGAGAAACAGCACGTGGGAGCAGTAGTGTCTCGGATGATGAGTGATATTACATCTGTTCAGAATGTGGTGGGATATGGAATCACTGCGTTACTCATGGATACCAGTTGTGTGCTGATTATTGCCGTTATTTTAATGAAAGTGCATTTCATGCTTGCGCTTCTTTCGTTGGCGCTGATTCCTGCTTATGTTTTCGTAGGCCGGATATTTTCAGAAAAAATACGAAGTTCAAGTTACTGCATCCAGCAGCAAATTGAAAAACTGTCAGGGTATTTGCATGAAAAATTCTTGGGTATTTCAATAATCCAATCCTTTGTACGCGAAAATGATGAAGAAGAGGCGTTTTTAGAACGGGCAAAAAATCATTTAGATGCGACACAGAAAAATATGACCCAACAGTCTTTGGGTCTTTCTCTGACTGGGTTTCTGGCCTCTGTAGCTCCCTTACTGGTAATTTGGTATGGAGGAATTTGTGTTATGCGCTCGACTCTAACGATAGGAGAGCTGGCTGCTTTTTATGCTTATGTGGGGCTTCTGTATGCTCCTATAACAAGACTTTCTGAGCTTCATATCGTGATTGGTAATTCTCTTGCTGCAATTGATCGCATCTTTGAAATTTTTGAAATTCCATCCGAAGTGCAAGAAAAAAAGAAAGCGCCTTCATTAAAGGCCACGACAGGGGAAATTCAATTTCAAAATGTGTGCTTTTCCTATACTGCGGAAATTCCCGTGCTTTGTGATTTCAATTTAAATATATCTCCTGGAGAGCATGTGGTTCTTGCAGGCTCGAACGGATCTGGAAAATCAACATTAATTAAGCTTCTTTTGCGATTTTATGACCCACAAAAAGGAAGTATTTTGATTGATCATCAAAATATCTGTGATGTTACTTTGGCGTCCCTGCGAAAGCAAATTGCATTTGTGCCACAGGAACCCTTGCTTTTTAGTGGATCAATTTTTGACAATCTTTTATATGGAAAACCAGAAGCTAGCGAGAACGAAGTTATGGCTGCTTGTGAGGCGGTTCATGTGCATGAGTTTATTATGAACTTACCCGAGCGGTATCAGACTCAGGTTGGAGAGCGCGGAATCATGCTTTCTGCTGGAGAAAAGCAGCGCATTGCAATTGCGCGAGCTTATCTCAAAAATGCTTCTGTGTTGGTTCTCGACGAGCCTGCCTCAGCTCTGGATGAATCTTCGGCTCTTTTGGTGAGGGAAGGTTTAAGAACACTCAGCAGGGGTAGGACTACTCTCATGATTGATCATCACCCTTCCTTGATTTCTGATACGGATCGGATACTTTGGGTCTCTAAGAGTGTTCTTTTGGGTCCTAATAAAATCAGCGATCTTATACGTTTGGGAAATAGTTGAATCCGTATTAAGATTAATGCCAGTTCAAGTATCTATACCGGTAATACCGCGGGATGACAAAGTTCATGAAACTTAATTTTCTTCGCTTAGCTTTTATGAATGAAAAAAATGCTTATACCGTTAGAATAACCTTATGATCCTCAAAACCTTCCCGCGTTGCCTAAGTTCTATTTTTCTCGAAAAAATTGCAAGCAAGCTTGCCCTTTGGATGAGCGTGCTTGTGTTTCTTCTTTTACTTTTGATGGGAGTTGTCCTCACCGCCATGACGGCTAACGTTGTAAAGGAGAATATTAAGAATAGTCACGAAGAAATTGCTTCTCTTGCGGCGGATCAGGTTTCAGTTTTCATGCGGCGTCCTTTTGAGCTATTAGATACTGCCGGTAAATTAATAGGAAGAATTCATTCTAGAGCCTGGGATCAAGAAACAATTTTAGTTGAAATGTCTTTGGATTTTCCGATGTTTCAAGAAATTGTGTCGGTCAATCGTGCCGGGGTTGAAATTGCTTCTTCCAATCTTCAACGCCATGGAAAGAATCGAAGCTCTGATTTAGTTTTTCGGCAAGTTTTAAAAAGCGGAAAACCCCATTTTTCTGAAGTCACCATAGGCTCGGATCACTTACCTTATTTGACCCTCGCGGTCCCATATTTTCATATGGGAACGGTGGTAGGGATGCTCATCGCTGAAGTGAATCTCCGTGAAGTTTGGGATATTGTGGATCGTATCCGTGTCGGACAAACGGGGCGCGCGCTTTTATTGGCTTCAAACGGACTTGTTGTCGCTCATCCTGATAAACGGTTTGTGTTGAGGAATGCAGTATTTAGCACTTTCCCAGATTTTAATAAAATGATCTCA
>CAZOOM010000004.1:17202-41360 GCA_964581425.1 uncultured bacterium
TTTTCATCGTTATTGAGCGTGAAGAAAGTGAGGCTTTTGGATTATTGAATCGTCTTGATTGGCTTATTTGGTTTGTTCTCATTCTCTCGCTTTCATTTTCTGTTTTAATTAACTTCATTTTGGCCGCATGGTTAGTTCGGCCGATTTTATTGCTGCAGGGATGGAGCAAAAAAGTCGCGATGGGAGATTTTGATTTTAAAATTCTTCCGCAGTCCATCGATGAAATTGGACGACTTTTTATCATGTTTAAACGTATGAGCAAGCGTTTAAAACAAGCTCGTGAAAAGGAGCGCCAAGCTGCTTTAGGAGCAGCCTCCTCTGCCATTTCGCATAAATTAAAAAACTCTATCGTAGCCCTTAAAACATTTGCACAACTTCTTCCTCAACGGCGTCACGATCCAATTTTTATGAAAAAATTTGAACGGAATTTTACTTCAACAGTGTTTCACCTTGAGGATATTTTTAATAATCTGTCGCACATGACATCGTCCCGCAAATCACTGATTGAGGCTGTTTCTATGCCGCTTTTAGTCCAATCGGTTTATGAAATCTATAAAGAGCAAATGGAGAAATATGGAATTGTATTTAATCTTGATATTGAGGGGCGGGTAACTGACATTCGCGGAGATGTGGAACAGCTCAGAGAGTTAATTACAAATTTAGTTCAAAATGCGATTCAATCCATGTTACACGGTGGTGTTCTCACGGTTACTTTAGTTTACGGGGAAATGAATCAACAACTTCAACTTAATGTATCGGATACCGGAATGGGGATATGTGATGAAGATTTATCCCAAATATTTAAGCCTTTTTTTACAACTCGCTACAACGGGATGGGACTTGGGCTTTCTATTTGTAAAAAGATTATTGAGGATCATCATGGAAGTATTCACGTTACAAGTCAGATTGGAATCGGGTCGGTTTTTATGATCCGTCTGCCTATTGCCCATGAGAAGATCTTGGATCACAAATCGGCCGTACAATCTAAAACGGCACTCACCGAAACCAAAATGCCATCGGGTGTATTTTAACGCGCTTTTAGTCCGCATCCTTCCAATCGGGATATATAAACGTCATGTAGCTCCTTTTTTAGACGTCTGGAACATAGGTAAGAAAAATTCCTTGAAATTTTAATCTCACCATATTCCCTCAAATCGCAGCGAACTTTTCCCTGAATTTGACCACAGCCATTAATTTGCACATATTTCAGTGCAGCTAATTTCCAACTCAAGTGAGTTCATTCATGGTAGTTATAGGCAAAAAATCGATTTTTGTATTGGAAAAGATCCTTTGAAATATTTTTAAAATATGATTGGTATGAGTCTTGATTAACAGTGGATAGCAGACAGAGGTGTTATTGATCATCCACCGCCTAAGCTAAGAGGCTATTTGGGAAAAGACACCCATCAATCGTTTTGGAGAGTCATTTCATTCAAAAATTACAGGATGTTCAAATGATTTTGATGGATCAACGGACTAAAAAAAGACTTTTTGTCTTTCATCAGTTATGGATCCTCATCATGGTTGTTTTGTTCAGCTTTGGTGCTTCCTTCATTTTATTTGAATTGACCAAGATGAAAGTCGTGATGGTTGGAGGAAGCATCCTCACAGTCCTGTTAGCAGGCTACCTTACCTTTCTTTTTTTAGAAGCAATCCACGTTGAGAAAAATCTCTTTCGGCATGAAGAACTATTCAAAGCATTTATGACGTTTACGCCTTCCATAACATTTATCAAAGATCAAAAAGGTCGGTATATTTACGTTAATAAAATATTTGAATCTGCATTTGGTGTTAGCGTCAATAAAATCAAAAATAAAACGGATTTTGAAATATGGCCAGAGAAAATTGCTGAATCTTTACGGAAAAATGATCATAAAGTTCTTGCTATGAATAAGAGCTGTGAGATAACAGAAAGTATTCCTGCGTCGAATGGGAATTTGCAAGAATGGATGATCTTTAAATTTCCAATCCAAATGCAAACAAAAAATAAGTATGTAGGAGGAGTCGGAATCGATATTACGCCTCGAAAGATTTATGAACAAAGACAGCAGATTCTTTATGAGGTTACCAAAGGACTCGTGGAGTTTAATTCTCTGGATGAAGCCCTGACGAAAATCATACAAGTGATTTGCGGAAGTCTCTATTGGGACATGGGGGAAATATGGGTGGTCAATAAAAATAGTGCGGGTTTTCATTTTGCACAGGGTTGGCGTCAAGTTGGATGCGATCTTCCAAAGCCGGATTCAGACGGGCCAGCTTTTTGGGCTCTTTCACGATTAGAGTTCCTTAAACAAGTGCGAAGGGAAGATCGATCAATGTGGCGTTCTCATTTCGCTTCTGAGAGTCAGGAAAACTATGGAAGAAGTTCTGTTTTTGGATTTCCCATCCGAAATGGGAGTGAAATTTTAGCTGTGGGCATATTTTTTAGTCAAAATCTTCAAGAGCCTGATGTTGCACTACTTCAGATGTTTGATGTTATTGCAAGACAAATAGGGCAATTTATGGGGCGAAAGCGCTTGGAAGAACAATTTCTGCAATCACAAAAAATGGAAGGAATCGGAAGATTAGCAGGCGGGATTGCTCATGATTTTAATAATCTTCTTACAGTAATGCGGGGTTACAGCGATGTGTTGCTTCTGGAGTTAAAGGAAGATGACCCGAAGCATATGTGGATTTCAGAAATCAAAAAAGCGACACAGCTTGCCTCAAATCTGACAAGACAGCTTTTAGCATTCAGCCGTCATCAGGTTCATCAGCCCCAAATTATTGATCTCAATGAATTGTTGAAAAATTTTGAAAAAATGCTTAGACGCTTGATTCGAGAAGATATTGAAATGATAACTATCTATGAAAACAAAGCAGTTGCCGTGAAAGCAGACCCCTCTCACATTGAACAAGTTTTAATAAATCTAGTCGTGAATGCGAGAGATGCAATGCCGCAGGGAGGTAAACTGATTATTGAAATAAAAATTGTGACTTTAGATGATGCGTACAGTGCTTCTCAGCTTGAAATCAAGCCCGGTGTGTATGCTTCTCTTATTGTCAGTGATACGGGCGCTGGGATGAGTAAGGCGGTTCAGGCTCAAATCTTTGAACCATTCTTTACCACAAAAGAAAAAGGTCAAGGAACCGGGCTTGGGTTGTCGACGGTTTACGGAATTATTCAGCAGAACAGTGGACATATTCGAGTCTATAGCGAGGTGGACCAAGGAACGACGTTTAAGATTTACTTACCACTTCTTCAACAGCAGATGGATGTTTCTCCCCAATTCAATGAAAGAGCTGAGATCAAGCGAGGAAATGAGGCGATCCTTTTTGTGGAAGATCATCATGCGATCCGCGACTTATCAAAAATTTCACTTGGTGAGCTTGGCTATAAAATATTCGAGGCGACCAATGGTGAAGCTGCATTGAAGATTTTGCAAAACGAACAGAAGGAGAATATTTCACTTTTAGTCACAGATATCATCCTCCCAGGTATGCGAGGTGAGGAATTGGCTAAAAAAATACGATCTGTCTATCCGCAAATGAAAGTTATTTTTACATCCAGTTATGCGGATCATTCGATTTCCTATGATGGTTTTGAGAAATCTTCGGTTGGATTCTTAGAAAAGCCGTATTCTCTTCGATCTCTGGCGATGAAAGTAAGAGAAATTTTGGATCGATAATATTTATTCCACACAATTACAATTTTTTTGGCTGCCGCGAATTCATTTTCTAGAAGATCAAGCCTAATTCCATAAGTTTGATTTATCCCCTGCCTCGAAATGTTCAAAAAATTCATTTGGCGAAGTTCTTTAATATCTATTTAAAGTCAGTAAGTATCACAATAATTTTGGGCACTAAAGCTAGTAAAAGATCAGTAAAGTTAGTAATTAAGCTTTAAAAATCAATAATTTAAGAAAAAATTAGTCTAATTTGTAAAACGCTAATAGTTAGGGTACAGTTAGTTATGGTGATATGAAAAAGCATTCCAATCAATCCAATTGTTGGTGGTTCCTGCTAGTCGTTCTAATCCTCGGAGCAAGTTCTTCCGAGGTTTACGGAGACGAACCTCAGTCTGTTTCTGTAAAGAAAGATACTGAGCATCCCGGGATTGCGATTTCTGCGGTGAAGGAACCTCTTCCGCAAAAAGAAATCCCTTCAGACGAAATGATTTCTGGAAATCAGGCGCTGACATCTTTGGATCCCGAGATCAGCGCGGATGAAAATCCATTACCTGAGTCTTTATCAACAGCGCATTTCCCTCAAAGATTGATAGAACACGGACCTTGGAAATTATCTTCGCATGAGAGCTTGACCTTCACAAGAGACAAGGTGGAAACAGAGGCCAATGGCAATCACGTGACTTTTGACCTTAAGGATCTTTCCCTGAAAAGCGTGACCTTTGTAGGCTATGTACTGGGACCGTTTACGCCGTTCAATGACTATCTCGATGTGTATTTTGATACGGTGGACTCCATTCGATCTTTAGTGGGCCGTGCTAAGGCTGAAGAAGATCAGAAGAGTACGAAAGATCAGACACTCACGGACGGACTTGAGCAAGCGGCGAATCTTTTGATTGAAATTAGAAAACAGGCTGTAACTTTAAAGGCGCGCGCTCAGGAAGAAGAAGAGTACTTGAAATTAATGGCAGCTATTCGTGACTATTTAAAAGGCGAAATGCCGGCTTATGATTCACTTACTTTCAGCAAAACCAAAAATGAGCGCGGTACTGAAGTTTGGCAAGGCAAGATGAAAATGGAATCGTCACCATCCGGACAAGCTATCAGTATTCGGAATTTCACGTTTCAAAAAGCCAAAGAAGAATATGTGGTGCTGGGAGTTGTGGACTACAATGCGGAAAATCATCTTGTTGCTGAAGAGCATTTTGACTATGACACTTCTTATGAGCTGCGCAAATACCAGATGAAAGCCTTTTATCAGGACGGACACGTCATGAGGGATAAAGAAACCCGGTTTGACAGCGGAGTGCCTCAATCGCGTTATTTAGAAGAGTTCAGTCTGGCAGGGTCAAGAACACGTTTTGTTAGAGAAATTTTCTACGACAATGGAATGCTCAAATCCACTACGGACTTTGATTACTTGAAATCTAAAAAATACATCTACGAATTTGATCTTCAGGGAAAAGCGGTCAATTCTAAGGTCGAGACTCTTCAGGGAATTTAAAGCGGTTCTAACTGCCCTCCGAGATTTTCTGCTTGATGGAGTTCTTGATTCTGATCATTTTAGGAAAGGCTTTGATAAATGACTGTCCAAAATGAAATAAGTGAACCTTGGAAGTTCCTCGCTTGCGAGGCCGGTAGTGCATGGGGATCTCTAGAATGCGGTGTCCCGAAGCGAGAAGTTTGATCAGAATTTCTTCCTGGATCTCAAAGTCCCGGCTTTCGATCGCAATCTCTCGCAAACTTTCGGTGACATAAAGTCGAAATCCGCTTGAAATATCTTTGAACGGAAGTGAGAGAAAAGATGCGGCCATGAAATTTAAAAGGCGGCTCAGGAAAAAACGAATTCTTGGCATGTCTGCCGATCCTCCGGGAACATAGCGCGATCCGATTACCATAGTTTTCTCCGCGCGGTGCGACCAGAGTTCTTGAATCAATTTGGGATTGTGCGAAAGATCAGCATCCAGTGTGACCATGAACTTACCGCGGGCATTTTCAGCCCCGAGCCGAATGGCTTCGGCATAACCTTTCTTGATTTGAAACATCACACGAACTCCTTCACTGAAACTCTGAGCCACTTCAACCGTGTTGTCTTTTGAACCACCATCGATTACTAAAATCTCGTAGGAAATTTGAAGCGGTCTGAGAATTCTCGGCAGGGACCTGAGAAGCACCGCAAGATTTTGCGCCTCGTTCAAAACGGGAAGCGTTATCGTTAAATCCAAGATCGGGTTTCCTTTTGATTCTCTGGACAGATTTGAGTTAGATGAGTTGATGCTTGACCTTTGAAATTCGGATAAAGGCTTCCGCTTTGTTTTGAATTTCAAGCTGAGGTTCTAGTGAAAAATCATGATCTAGCTGAGCGTATTCGAGAGGCATGTTTGTGTCATAAGAAATCTCTTGGAATACGATGATGTCGGTAAAAAGATGGCGCTTGAAATCATCGAGAATAGATTCCTTATTTTCATTAGCGTGAGCAAAATTGACTGCTCCGTAGTTGTGTACTGTAAATTGTCCAGGGCGGTCGGTGATGACCAAGATGTTGTGGGATTTTAGTTTTTGTAAATACTTCAACTCCAGACGATATTCGCGTGGGAGAAAAAGAGTGTTTGAAAATTGATTTTGAATGCTCAAAGGATGATAAAGACAGAACACTGCGATGCAAAGTATCGCAGAAAAGATTCGATTTTTTCGGAGCCGTGGAGATTGATCCAGCGTCCAAATTGCAAAGAAGGAAAGCATGAGAACAGGAAACAGTGCGAGTCTTGACTGCGAAGGATGGCTCAGGTCGCCCATGTGGTAGGACGTCATAGTTCCCCAAATGAAAATCAAATAAAATCCGGTGATGAGAGCGAAAAAGAAAGAAGATGGCTGAAGTTTTATTTTTCTGCGTATGATTTTTTCGAAGAAAGCCAACGCACCGCAAAGACCGATAAGGATGACGGGTACGGCAAAAGGGATGAAGAAGTCAAATTGCAAAAGGGCTTTCGCCATTTGCTTATTGTTGGATAAAAAATGCTGCAAAGAAAACGCAAGAATGCTATCCGGGGTTTCAAACACATTCTTTGAAACGGCGCGCTTCATAAACAGCCAAATAAGCGGCAGGTTGACGGTGAAACTTAGGGGTAGGATCCACAACCAGTTGGAAAGAGGGAGTTTGAGTTGACGGAAAAGAATGAGAAAAAAGACGACTGCAAACAAAAGAACTGCGGATTCATAACGAATATTGGCATTTAAAAGAAGGGTGGTCCACAAAAAGCAAAAAGTTGAAAATGATTTTGTTTGCAGATAACTCCAAAGCAAACGGAGTCCCAGAAGCGTCATAAAAGCTGATAAAAGATCATAGCCTGCCGAGGCCGCGCACTGAGAAAGTACAGGCTGCGATGCGGAAACGATCATGACTAAAAGGGCATTCCATCTTCCGAGAAAACAAAAAGCAATTTCATAAAGTAAAAGTAGGAGACCGAATAAGACGAGATGGTTCAAGATAAAGGGGTTTTCTGGCTGGTATCCTCTGACAATATGAATGAGGTGAGTGAAAAAGGGGAAAGCGAGTGGTCTCTTTTCAAACTCATGATTTTCAGGGTGAAAATTCTCATAATACCATTTGCCCATGGTGATGTTGTCTACGGTTCGCGACTCCACCATGCTTTTTGAAATCGAAAGCAGGTTGGTTTCATCCGAGAGTATCCGAAAATAGGGTTTGACCGAGGCACTCACGATCAGAGTAAGGATGAGTGCAGCAAGAATGCCGGCCCAGTGAAATCGACTCCAAATGAGCATCGAAACCGGGTGGTTTTTAAAATAGAAAAAGATTGAAGTCACCCAGAAAATAAAAAGCCCAGCAATCAAATAATATGAAATGTTTGAGTATGCCCAAGCAAGAAAACTCGGTGTTTGCTGAGTGAACCAAAGAAGCAGGAGACTGGAGAGTCCGAGAAATATTCCTAAAATGGATTTCAGTCGCGAATCATTATGCTCTGAGGTATGGGTCATGATCTTGTTACCATCGGTTGTTATTTCTCAAGATTTAAGGTGACTTAATTAACGTCCATTTAAGCTTTAAGCTTAGCCTGCAGCACGCTTTGAAGAGGGAATCAGGAGGCTTCGTAAAGAGGGTTGTTTCTGCTAGAATACCGCGCATGTTGTCTCAGAAAGATAAAAGAGCTGCTGCGCATGCTCCTCTTAAAATCGGTATGATCTCGCTTGGCTGTCCCAAAACGCTTGTGGACAGTGAAATTATTTTGGGAAAACTTGATCCCTCTCAATACCAAATCACGCCTAATCTTCCCGGTACCGATATTGCCCTGATTAATACTTGCTCCTTTATTAAGGATGCTCAGCAGGAATCCATTGACCGCATTCTGGAACTCCTTGAACAAAAAAGGCAAAAAAAATTAAAAGCTGTGGTGGTGATGGGCTGTTTAGTTCAGGAATTTCCTGATGAGCTCAAAAAACAGCTTAAAGAAGTGGACGCTTTTATTGGCTCAGGGGATTATCAAAAAATTCCCGAGATTTTAGAAAAAGTAACACGGCATGAAAAGGTTTTTGAGGTCAATCGACCAGGATATCTTCCTACATCGGGAGACGTCCGTGTGGCTCTGACTCCCCGATATTATCGTTATCTTAAAATTTCCGAAGGCTGCGATCATGTCTGCACATTTTGCACCATTCCAATTTTTAGAGGCAAGCACCGCTCTCGTCCAATATCCGATATTGTCCAGGAGGCTAAGCGTTTGGCAAGTGAAGGCACTAAGGAATTAATTTTGACGGGGCAGGACACGAGTTATTACGGCCGCGATTTTTCCGGGGAATATTTGCTCCCTGAATTGCTGACCGAGCTCAATCAAGTGGAAGGTCTTGAGTGGATTCGATTAATGTATGTTTATCCCTCGTGCATCACCGACCGGTTGATCGATACCTTACGAGAGGCTGATCGGGTTTGTAAATATTTGGACATGCCGCTTCAGCACGGGTCGGACCGCATGCTATCAGCAATGAAGCGCGGCATTACTCGCAGACGAACGATTGAGCGTGTGAAGCAGCTTCGGAGCCGTGTCCCGGGTCTTTCCATTCGCACGACTTTTATTGTTGGATTTCCGGGAGAAACGGAAAAAGATTTTCAGGATCTGCTGGATTTTATGAGTGAAATGAAGTTTGAGCGCGTTGGAATTTTTAAATATTCCAGGGAAGAGGGAACGCCTTCCGCTGAGCTGCCTGATCAGGTTTCGGAGGCAGTGAAAGAACTTCGATTTCAGCAGGCCATGATTCATCAGCAATCGATTTCTCGGACCAATCAGGAAAAGAAAAAAGGGAAAAAGATCAAGGTGCTTATTGAAAGCGGTCCAACAAAATCTCAAAATTTTTGGGTGGGGCGCTCGGAGCACGACGCTCCTGAAATCGATGGTAATGTTTTTGTCAAAACGAAGCGGAAATTAGAAATCGGTCAGTTTTATCAGGTGAAGGTGACCGGTGCTCAGGAGTATGATCTTGAAGCTTCCCTTTAAAAAACGCAAAGCCATTCCCAATGCGGTAAGTATTCTCCGTGCCCTTTTAGGGGCCATCATTCCTTTTTTTCTTTTTCCGCCGCATCCTTTTTTTCATTGGCTGGGATTGTTTCTCTTTATTGGCGCGGCGATTACGGATTTTATCGATGGTTATCTTGCGCGCAGTTTTTCTTGGGGAAGCAATCTTGGGAAAATTTTGGATCCTACAGCAGATAAAATATTAATTCTTGCACCTTTGATAGCCTTTGCTCAGTTGGATGTCATCTCGGTGTGGTGGATGGTTCCCATTATGGTGCGTGAAATCACGGTCACGTTTTGCCGAATCGGCTGGAGCCTTGAGGGGGTTGCTGTTGGAGCGGAAAAAGTGGGGAAATTGAAATTCGTGTCTCAGGTTACTTCAGTGATTTTGTCGTACCTTTATTACTTTTCGTTTAGCCATCCTAAAATTGAAATCTACCGGTATCCTCTTAATTATCTTTTGATGGGATCCTTTGTGATCACTACTTTTCTGACCTTGTATTCCGGAGTTTCTTTTTTTCTCAATAATCGGGAAAATTTGAAGACAGATGCTTTTCGGAAGTATTGTTCTGCTGCTGGTGTGGGGCTTATTCCTTTTGCACCAGGAACTTGGGGCAGCGGGGTTGGATTGATTCTGGCCGTGCTTTGCCAAGTGCATTCTTTGATTTTTCTAGCTGTGTTTTTGATGACGCTAGTTTTTGGTTTTTGGGCAACCTCCCGTATGGATTTTTCCAGGAACGCAGATCCTCATTTTATTGTCATGGATGAGGTGAGCGGGATGATGCTTTCTCTCCTCGGCTTTCCTTTTCACGGATGGATTTTTATTACTGGATTTTTTATCTTTCGTTTTTTTGATATTGTGAAACCATTTCCGCTGCGCCGCCTTGAAAAAATTCCCGGTTATTGGGGGATTTTACTGGATGATTTGGGTGCAGGTATTTACACCTGGGTCAGCCTCTTTGTGCTGGTTCGTTATTTTCACGGGTGATTCTTGAACAAAGAAATCGTTTTAGAGCGGCGAACGGCTTCTGTTTTGTCTATTGGAGACGAGCTTCTCAAAGGAAGTACGCTCAACACCAACGCGCAGTTTCTTGGTAAAAAGCTCCTTGCCGATGGATTTCAGGTGAGGCGCCAGGTTTCTTGTTCGGATACGCTTGGAGAGATTAAGAAGTCGCTTCATGAAGAACTGAAATCTTCTGATCTTGTGATCTTGTCAGGCGGGTTGGGCCCTACTCCAGATGATTTGACGCGGGATGCAGTTGCAGATTATTTTTCCGCGCCGCTCAAATTTTCTTCTTCTCAATTTCAATTGATCAAAAAAGTTTATCGCCGCCATGGTAAGGCGATCCCTGCCATTGTTCGCAAAGAGGCCATGTTTCCCAGTACGAGCATTCCTCTTTTAAACCGCTACGGAATTGCACTTGGTTTTTACATTCTTAATGATAAAAAAATGATTGTTGCGCTTCCCGGAGTTCCTCAGGAGCTTGAGAATATGTATGTCGAGTGCGTGAGGCCGCTTTTCAAAAAAACTTATAAGGGACTGAATCCGCCTCTGGCTTTGATTGTTCGAATGACCGGAATTTCTGAGCCTGAGGTGATGAAAAAGCTTGGGAAAGATTTTTTTGATGATCCTATGGAATTTGGAATTTATCCTGCGCCAGGAGATGTGACTCTGCGAATTTATTCTCCGCATAAAAAAATGATTGAGCGGCTGCGAAATAAAATCAAAACAAGGCTCGCGCCAAATATTTATGCTTGGGAAGAATCCTCATTGGCTCAGGCCGTGGGAGATATTTTGTCACGAAAAAAGAAAACCGTTGCGGTTGCCGAAAGTTGCAGCTCGGGACTGCTTGCCGCCGAGATAGCATCAGTTTCAGGCGCCAGCCGCTATTTTTTAGGCGGGGTGATAGCTTATGATAATGAAGTCAAAGAACATGTTTTGAAAGTCGCTGGGCGTACGCTGAAAAAACAAGGTGCTGTTTCACGTCAAACTGCCGTGGCAATGGCTGACGGAGTCAAACGTTTAACTGGTGCGGATTACGCACTTTCGATTACCGGTGTGGCGGGTCCGACCAGAGGCACGGAAAAAAAACCGGTGGGTTGTGTTTTTATCGGGCTTTCAACGCCTCGAAAAAATAAGGTTCTTGAAAAACAATTTTGGGGGACACGCAAGCAGGTCCAATCAAAATCTGTGAGTAAAGCGTTAGAACTTTTATGGAGAGAGATTCGCTAAATGACGCACCGGGTTTTTACCGCGCTTTCATTTCATCACTTCGAATCAGAAATCACAACCTACCGTTCTAAAATTGATGCCCGCATTTCTGGGGTCAAGTGGGTTTTACCTAATGCCTATCACCTGACGTTCCATTTTTTTGCAGCTATGGAGAATGAAGAATTGCTTCGTTTGAGTCAGACCTATCGTGAGATTGCCCAAAAGCATTTTCCTCTTAAGCTGGGATTGAGCGGGCTTGGGGCTTTTCCGGAATTTAAAAATCCGAGGATTTTGTGGCTTGGAGTCTATGGCGATCTTGAAAAAATGCAAAAGCTTCATCAGGATTTAAGCCAAGCTCTGATGGAAGGGAATTTTAGAATTGAAAAGCGTCCATTTTATCCTCATGTGACTTTGGCAAGATCCAAACGCGGGGGAGTTCACGTGCCTCGAAATCTTCCTGAAATAAAGACTCATGAAATCAAGGTTCAGGAGATCACGCTTTACGAAAGTTTTCTGTCTGAGGAAAGTCCGCGCTATGAAATTGTTGAAAAATTCTCTTTTTCATCACTCTAAAAAAAATCTCCATCCGCGAGATCTGATTCGAGTCTATCAAGTTCTCCGTAATGCCTTTGGACCGCGAGATTGGTGGCCGGCAGATTCTGATTTTGAAATGATTTTGGGTGCGATCTTAACTCAAAATACGGCTTGGACCAATGTGGAAAAAGCGATTTGTAATTTAAAAAAAGCGCAAGTGCTTGACCCTCAAAGTTTATATTCTCTCCCGGAATCGAAACTTGCTGAGCTGATTCGACCTGCCGGTTATTTCAATGTGAAAGCAAAAAGAATCCGTGCATTTCTCCAATTCTTATTTCACGAATATGAAGGGGATTTGAAAAAAATGCTGGGAACATCAGGTGAGCTTTTAAGGCAGCAGCTTCTTGATGTGAACGGTGTAGGTCCAGAAACGGCAGATTCAATTTTGCTTTACGCTGCGAGAAAATCTTTTTTTGTGATCGATGCTTACACCAAAAGAATCTTTACCCGCCATGCACTTTTTGATCAAAAGCTTCAAGTCCGACGCATTCGAAAAAAACTGGCGGCTTGGAATTACGAAGACTGGCAAAAAGTATTTTCTGAAAACCTACCTGCGGATACGGAGCTTTTTAATGATTTTCACGCTCAGATTGTTGAAGTGGCGAAGAGATTTTGTCTGGCCTCAAAAGCTCTTTGTGAATCGTGTCCGCTTTCAGTCTTTCTGGGCCACTGAACTGATTTTAGGTATTTAGCCCTCCGGTCGAACCTCTGTTGTCATTGACACTTATTACAGCCTCGTGGAAAGCCTCTCAAAATAGCTCAATCATAAGAGTTTATTGTGTCCAAAAAGGATCAATATATAGTAATTTATAACTTTATAGCTATTAAAAGTATAAAAAATATCTTTCTAGAATTTGAAAGACTTCCTTATGACAGCTATACTTTTTTTGTATGACAGAAAAGACTAAAAAACGCTTAGGCGAAATTCTAATCGAGGACGGAGTTCTGTCCAAAGAAGACCTTCAGAAAGCCTTGGATCATCAGAAAAAAGAAGGCGGGGTCATTGGACAGGTGCTTGTCCGGCTTGGACTGCTGACCGAAGAGCTCTTGATTGCGGCTCTTGGGAAGCAGCTTGGTATTCCTTATCTTCCGCTGATGAATTATTCCATCAACATGGAAACGGTTCATCTGATGGACCAGATTTTTTTAAGGACGCATATGGTTTTACCCTTTGATCAAGATGAGAAGAAAATCTATCTCGCAGTGGCGGATCCTTTGGATCATATGATCGAAAGTGAATTTGAATCCAAGTTTCATCTAAAACCTCAGATCTTTCTCGCAATGCCGTCGGAAATTATCAACATGCTTGATATGGCTTTTAACTCAACGTCTGCAAAAAAAGAAATCAAAAAGGCGAGCTAAAATGTCGGCCATGGAATTTCACGATCTCAAGGATTTGCTAGTTCGAGAGGGCGTGGTGACTTTTCAGATGCTGAATGAAATTCTTGCGGAGCATGAAAAGTTAAATCAACCGATATTGGAAGTTTTGATAAGAAAAGAGGATTTTGACAGTAAGAGGTTGCTTAAGGTTTTTACGGAGCAGTATGGCTACACTCCGGTGAATCCTTCCATTTTTATCCTTGAAGAGGAAGTTTTAAATCTGATTCCGCGAGCCTTTGCTGAAAAGCATCTGGTTTTACCGATCAGCCGCCGCGATTCAAATTTGACCGTGGCATTTGCGAACCCAACCAACTTGAAAGCTGTGGATGAGCTTCAAGCGATGACGCGTCTACGCATTAAAGTGGTTGCTGCAGACGCAAAACAAATCCCTGTTTTCATCAAAAAAAATTACGAAACAAAAGCAGGCGCAACACCCACAATGGACTTAAAAAATCCGAATGTCAAAGAAGAAGCGCTTGATGATATTGTAAAAATGATTGAAGGAGAACAGGACCCTAAAGCACCTTCCGAATCCGAGCTTCTCAAGGTAGCTTTCGAAACGCCAGTCATCAAGATTGTAAACAATCTTTTGGCTGAATCCATTCAGCGGCGTGCGAGTGATATTTTTATAGAACCTTGGGAAGATCATATTCGTGTGAGAAGCCGAGTCGACGGGATGCTTGAAGAAATTATTAAGACTCCCAAAGTTTTAGGAGATGCTGTGGTTTCGAGAATCAAGGTCATGAGTCAGCTCAATATAGCGGAGCATCGAGTTCCCCAGGATGGACGCTTCAAGGTAAAAACTCCCAAAAAAGAAGTGGATATGCGCGTTTCCATTCTCCCAACCACACACGGAGAAAAAGTTTGTCTGCGTATTTTGGATACTTCAGCGCAGGCACATGATATTACCAGGCTCGGATTTAATGATAGAGAGCAGCAAGTTATCAAAGACTCTGCGCGATGTCCTAACGGGATGATCCTGGTTACAGGTCCAACAGGGAGCGGGAAAACTACCACGCTTTACTCTGTTCTGAAATATTTAGATTCGCCGGAAGTCAATATTACAACGGTCGAAGATCCTGTGGAATATCAGCTTCCTGGAATCAACCAGGTCAATGTGCGCGAACAAGTTGGATTAAATTTTCCAGCGGCTCTTCGTTCCATCTTACGTCAAGATCCGGATATTATTTTGATAGGAGAAATTCGTGATGCAGATACCCTTGATATTGCCGTGAAAGCAGCGCTCACAGGACATCTCGTTTTGAGTACGCTTCACACCAATGATTCTATTGCTTCTATTGTTCGTATGGCCAACATGGGACTCGAGCCGTTTTTAATTGCATCTACGGTTTTAATGATTTCCGCCCAGCGATTGGTCAGAAAAGTGTGTCCAAAATGCAAAGCTCCTTGTGAAGTAGAACCTGAAATTTTTACTGATCTCGGGGTCGAGCCAGGGAAAGGGAGATTCTTTAAAGGACATGGGTGCGGTCAATGTCGGCGTACGGGATATTCAGGACGTAGCGTCATCACTGAAATTGTCAGAATCACTCCCGCAATTAAAGAAGCGATCATGAAAGGTAAAAGCGCGGAAGAAATCAAGCAGATTGCGCAATCCGAGGGCATGACAACACTTCGCGAGTGCGCCGTTCGTAAAGCCCTTGAAGGCGAGACAACTGTGGAAGAGGTTTATCGTGTGACGACCTCGGATCGATCGCCATCTCATGCGTCCTCAAAAGGGAAAAAGGAGGCAGCATGAAACTTCACGTGTCTAAAGAGGCCTTGGTCCAAGCCGCATGCCAGAAAAAAAACATTGACGAGAAAAGTTTGAAAAAGGCGTCTGAAATCAGCCGTCGAGATCACAAATCGATTTTAAGCATCTTAGTGGATGAAAATCTTATCAGTGAATCTGAGATGTTTGAAATTTTAAGTGAACAGCTTGAAATTCCCACTTTAAATCTTGCATCCCTTCGTGTTGGAAAAGAACTTTTAGCTTTGATTCCCAAGAAGATGATTGAGCGGCATCAGATTCTTCCACTTTCGCGAATCGGAAATCTTCTTTCGATTGCGACCAGCGATCCTTTCAATATCATGCAATATGACGACATCAAGGAAATCAGCAAATGCCATGTTGCAGCCGTTCTGGCCCCACCTAAGATGATCGCGACTGCGATTGATAATTATTACGGGAACGCCAATAAGCTCGAACAGATCATTGAAAATTTAGAAGAAGAAGAGGGGCTTGAAATTATCCGTGAAGATGAACCCGATCAAGACAAGAAAAATGAAGAGGCGCGCGTTTCAGCGATTGCAGATGCTCCAGTGATCAAGATGGTTGATGTGATTTTGAGTCAGGCTATCAAGCAGCGCGCTTCGGATATTCACTTTGAGCCCTATGAAAAAGAATTTCGTGTTCGTTACCGTGTGGATGGAGTGGCGCGAGAAACTTATCGTCAAGCACGGGATATTTATGATCCTCTCGTCGCCAGAATTAAAATCATGGCAACTTTGAATATTACAGAAAAAAGGCTTCCTCAAGATGGTCGCTTCCGCGTGCATGTGGGTGGCAGAGAGATTGATTTCCGCGTTTCCATTTTGCCGATTTATCATGGTGAAAAGGTGGTTCTGCGTGTCCTTGATAAATCAGGAATGAAAAGCGGGCTTAATCAAATCGGCTATAGCGAAAAGCAAACCAATGCTTTTGCGGATGCGATCAAAAAACCTTACGGCATGATTTTGGTGACCGGACCAACAGGGAGCGGAAAGTCGACCACGCTTTACACGGTGCTCAATACTTTAAATACCGTGGACCGAAATATCATGACTGTTGAAGATCCGGTGGAATATCAAGTGCACGGGATTACCCAAACTCAGGTGCGTTCCGATGTTGGATTGACATTTGCCAGCGGCCTTCGCTGTCTCTTGAGGCAAAGTCCGGATGTGATCCTTGTGGGAGAAATACGAGATACAGAAACTGCAGATATTGCCGTTAAAGCCGCATTGACAGGACATTTAGTATTTAGCACTCTTCATACGAACAGCGCAGCCGGTGCCTTTACTCGGTTAATAGATATGCGTGTGGAACCTTTTTTGATTGCCTCATCTGTGGTTTGTGTTTCAGCGCAGCGGCTGATGCGCAAAATTTGTCAATTTTGTAAAGCGCCTACGCAAGTTTCTGAAGAGGTTCTTCGCCGTTGCCATTTAAAACCCAAAGATATAGAAGGTGTGGAGCTTTTTAAAGGCAAAGGATGCGCGAAATGCAATGACACGGGATATCAAGGGCGAATTCCCACTGCGGAAGTACTTCTTGTAGATGCTGACATTCGGGATTTAGTGATTGCAAGACATTCAAGTGATGTGATTCACCAAGCGGCTCTTGATAAGGGAATGGAATCATTATTTCAAAATGCTTTTGGACTTTTTAAACGTGGATTAACGACGCTCGAAGAAGTTTTACGCGTCACTAAGAACGACTAAAATGCCAGTCTTTGAATATCAAGTTAAAGATCGCGCGGGTAAAACTAAATCAGGGATGCAGGAAGCTGCTGACGTGACTGCCTTGATTCAGTCCCTCCGGACCGAAGGCTTTATTATTCTGCGCGTCAATGAACTCAAGACTAAAGCCAAAGGCATTCAAATCACGGTTGGACCCCAAAAGCGCAAAGGAAAAAGCGGGGGAGTCAAGCTGGATGATCTCGTTGTGTTCTCCCGCCAAATGGCGACTCTTGTGGGTGCCGGTGTCCCTCTGATCCAGGCGCTTGAAATTTTAGGGGATCAGGTTGAGAAGATCAAATTTAAAGATATTATTTTTGATATGCATCAATCCATCCAGGGCGGAAAAAGTTTTTCCGATGCCATGGAAAAACACAAAAAAATATTTTCTGCTCTTTTTATTAATATGGTTCGCGCAGGAGAACAAAGCGGAAGTCTTGAAGAAATTCTAGATCGTGTTGCAACTTATCTTGAAAAAACCGCTAATCTTCAGCGAAAAGTTAAATCTGCCATGATGTATCCTGCTACGGTGAGCGCTCTGGCATTCATTATCACTTGGGGAATGTTGACTTTCATTATTCCCAAATTTGCAATTATTTTCGAAGGATTAAATGCTGAGTTGCCTGCTATGACTAAAATGCTCATTCAGACGAGTAAATTTTTACAGAAAAATTCGCTGCTCACCATTCTTTCCATTGGCGGCAGTTTTTTTGGATTTAATCAATTCACCAAAACTCCGGTAGGAAAATTGGCCTGGGATTCATTTAAACTTCGCATGCCTGTTTTTGGGCCTCTTTTCTTGAAGGTCGCTATTAGTAAGTTTGCTCGTACTTTGGCAACCTTGGTCAGAAGCGGAGTAGCGATCTTGGCAGCGCTTGAAATTGTTTCGAAAACATCAGGAAACAGAAGAATCGAAGTGGTCATCTCTTCATTAATGGATGCCGTCAAAAAGGGACAGGGTATTGCTGGATCGCTTGAAAAACACGAGGTATTCCCGACCATGGTGGTCAAAATGATTGCCATTGGAGAAGAGACGGGGGAATTAGAAGAGATGCTCATTAAAATAGCTGATTTTTATGACTCGGAAGTGGATGCTGCCATTGATGGACTCACATCTCTCATTGAGCCATTAATCATTGCTTTTCTTGGTGTTGTTATTGGAGGTATTGTTGTGGCTATGTTCTTGCCTATCTTGAGTTTGGCCTCTGCAGTCAAGTAGTTCAGATACCTTCATTATTAGATAGTCAGAGGCGAAATGGACTTAATAAAATTTGTTAGAAAGGGAGGGATTGATAGAATAAAAATAAATTATAGTTATGTGAGAATTTGCCGTTTAAAGAATGTGCATGTATACTCATAGTAGGTCGCGAAATGAAACTAGGAGGAAAGAAATGTTAATCAAACTCAATCAAAAAGGTTTTACGTTGGTGGAAATCATGATCGTGGTTGCCATCATCGGTTTGTTAGCTGCTATTGCAATTCCGAATTTGCTTCGTGCTAGGATGAATGCCAATGAAGGGGCTATTAAATATGATCTTCGAACCTTCAGTTCGGCAAATGAAAGCTATCGTTCAGCTCAGACAACGCCCTCTTATGCTAGCGCCATCAGTGATCTCACTGGTTCAACGCCGGCTTATTTGGATACGTCTTGGGGAACAAATCCAAAACACGGATTTAACCTGACTTATACTGGAGCTACCAGTACTTTTGGAATGCTCGCAGCTAAGGCGTCAGCTAATGATGCACAGAATGACTATTGTGTGGATCACACGGGAACGGTTTTCCGTGCGGCCGCTGGTCTTTCTGCAGCAGCTACTGGCTGTTCGGGTGGAACGCCGCTTTCTTGATTTGTGGCTTTTAAAAAAACCCACCCTGCAAATACAGGGTGGGTTTTTTTTTCGACGAATCCCAAGCGTTTCAGTTTTTGATATAAAAGGTCGTATCATCTAAAAATGTTTTATGATGCGCTGGGAAGTAGAGATCGGGGAGGTTTTTATGAGGTACCAAGGGTCTAAGGGTTTTACTTTAATTGAAATTATGATTGTCGTTGCTATTATTGGTCTTTTAGCTGCTATTGCAATTCCGAATTTGTTGCGTGCTCGCATGAATGCCAATGAAGGTGCTATTAAATATGATTTAAGGACATTTAGTTCCGCGAATGAAACTTATCGCACGGCTCAAGCCACACCTTCTTACGCTTCGGGGCTAGCAGATTTAATATCAGCTTATCCTAATTATTTAGATGCAACGTGGGCAACGAATCCAAAGCATGGTTTTAATTTGGCGTATGCTGCTTCATCGTTAACGTATTCATTGCTAGCAACGCGTGATTCAAGCGTGACTGCAACTAATGATTATTGTGTTGACCAGACAGGTGTTATGACTCGTGCTGCGAGCGGTTTAACGGCTGCGGCTACTGGTTGTATGGGTGGAGCTCCCATTTCATAATTGATTTATTGTTTTAACATGCGAGTGGATATGGTTTTAATGGATCGGCTTAAAGGGTTGATGCCGGAGTCTGTCAGCTCTCGATTGATGTCGATGATTAAGGGTAGCAACTCTGAAGCTGACCAGGAGATTCGTCTCTCCTGCGATTTAGGGAATACTAAAATCGCACTTCTTGAAGTGATTAAAAATGGATCAGACACCACCATCACACGTTTTTTAAAAATTGCACGTCCTGAGCAGGGAGGCGACCCTCTCCCTTTAATTAAAAAGGCACTCTCCGAAGCTGGCTTTCAGTCAACCAAAGTTCGCGTGGCTGTTAAAGGGCAAGGCATCATTATTCGATTTGTTCAATTCCCATTTATGACCGAAGAAGAGCTGCGTGGTGCCATTTCTTTTGAAGCAGAAAAATATATTCCATTTAAGTCAGATGATGTCATTGTAGATTATCATGTTTTAGACCGCGAGGTGCAAACGGACCAAGGGAAAATGATGAACGTGCTTCTCGTGGCGGCAAAAAAAGATGAAATTTATAAACTGATTCAAATGTATCAGGATGCTGGTTTTCAGGTTGAAATGATTGATGTGGATTCTCTTGCATTTATGAATGCCGTTGAATATTTGCATCCCGAGGAAGCCGCGAAAACATTTGGGATTATTGATTTTGGTAATGAAATTTCGACCTTGGGGATATGTCGATCAGGAAAACCTCTATTTATTCGTGACATATCTTTCGGGAATCAGGATTTAGCAAAGCGTATCAAGAGAAAATCGGGTGGAACTTTTGAGGAGTTTCGCCAGCAACTAGGTTCAAAAGCTCCAAGTCCAGAACTTGAAGCTAGTTTTCATGAGTTGATCATGCCTTTTGTGTCCGAGATTAGAATTTCACTCGATTATTATAAAGATCAAAATCCTACCGCTGAACTTCCGCAAACTATTTTCTTGTCAGGGTTTTTAGGAGCGCATCCAAGTATGGAAGCTATGATTTCTAAAGAATTTGGTGGAATCCAGATTAAAAAAATGAAAGTGTTAGAGAAAGTAAAACTTGCTGACGGGGTTCAGGAAAAGGATTTAATAGATAATGAATGGGTGCTTCCTGTCTCTTTCGGCCTTTGTATCCGGAATCTATGATAGGAATTAATCTCTTACCTCCCGAGTTTCGGGTTAAACCTAAAAACCCTCAAAAGGGTCGGTACATTTTATTTGCCATTTTAGGGCTCACTCTTTTTACTGTAATCACTTTTGTGCTTTACGTTGATTTTCTTAAATCTTCGAGTGAACTTAATCGGCTCGATAGAAAATGGAAAGATCTTTTCCCTCAGCAGCAGGTTTTGGTGACGCTCCAGAAGGAAGTTGATGGGCCGCTAAAAAGCGAGCGCCAGTTTATGGAGCGGTTCGTGATTACCCAAAGGCCTTTGACGCATATTTTGCAAGCCGCAAGTGAGAGTCTTCCCGATTCTGCGTGGCTGGAGGAGGTTACTCTTTCCAGAAATCAAGGGAATGTGATTTTAATGATCAAGGGGGCTTGCCTTTCCGGAGCAGGAAAAACGAGCATCGAGCATATCGAGACTTATTTAGGGCAACTGAAGAAAAAAATCGAGGATTCCAAGATTCTTTTAAAAACAACGCGTGTCATGATTGGTAGTACCGAGGTGACTCAATTTATCGTCAATTTTTCATGGAGTGAGGTTACAGAGTTCGCCGATATTGTCGCGTCTACTTCAAAGGGTCCTAATCCGATGGTGCGGCCATGAAAAATCTACAATCGATGACTTTTTCGGATGTCTTGGCTTTGCTTAAAGGGTTGAGTAAAAAAACTTGGATCATTATTGGTATTAGCAGTGGTGTTGGTCTTGTGTTTTTTATTTTTATCTGCATACCCGCATGGATCACTCGTTTTGAGATACGAGGCAAAATCGAAAACGTGAAGTCGCAAATTTACAACCTTGAAAATTTAAGTAAAAAGAAACCGGAACTCATGAAGCGAAAAGACGAACATATCGCTTTTATACAACAGGCGAAAGAGCATCTATTTAAGTCTGAAGAAATGGCCATGTTGCTTGGAACCATCTCCAAAATTGCAAATGAAACCAAAGTTTCAATCGTTTCCTCTAGTCCAAAAGAACAAATGGATAAACTTCCACCTCCATTTGATGCTCAATATGAAGCTGGGCAGTATGACTTCATGATTGAGGGGGGATATCATGATATTGCTGCCATGGTCAGCCACATCGAATCTCATCCTAAGCTGCTTCGAATTCAGCAGTTTACTTTGCGGTCGATTACAGAAAAGGGAAAAGAGTCTCAGCCAATGGCCGAATTGACCGTTTCCGCTGTAGCTTCGAAGGAGACTAAGAAATGATGAGGAATATTTTTGTAATGCCTGCTAAGGAATTTCCTGGATTTGGTCGATGCCTTTCTCAGATATTAAATCGTAGGATTTTGGTCTTTTATTTGATGTGCGTGTCAGTCATACCATCTTTGTCAGCTGCAGAGATTGTGTATGATTCCGGAGGTAGAAGAGATCCTTTTATCCCGCTTGTGAGTGCGGAGGGCGGCCTTGCTTCGGCGGGCGACAAAAAACCCTCGGGAGATTATCACGTTGAGGGAATAGTCTTTGATCCTAAAGAAGGGTCCTTTGCTTTGATCAACGGAAAATTTTATAAAAAAGGGGATCAGGTTGATCGAGCTCAGCTCGTAAGTATTTTTCGTGATCGCGTTATTCTAAATGTTAATAGTGAAGAAAAAGTTGTGTGGCTTCGCGAAGAGGCTGCTGAGAAATAAGCTACGGAAAACCCGATAGGATGATTATGGACAAGCAAAAAAATCCAAGCATAGATATTAGTAAAGTTTTTCTAGCTCTTAGCCTATTGGTTTTTTCGCTATTGCTTTTTACGGATCATGCCATGGCGGCAAATACGCCCAATTCAGCCGATTCGCCACTTGCTGCTGCGGCAGCGGCTGCTGTAACGGGTCAAGACCAGGATGCTGTTACCGAAGCCGCTAAAGCGGAAGATCCCTCTGAAGCCGCTTCAGACAAAATCTCACTCGATTTTAAAGATGCGGATATTAATACAGTGCTGCGCGTACTGAGCTTGAAAAGCCATTCCAATATTGTGGCAGGGCCTGAGGTCCAAGGAACCGTCACGATTCGGCTAGATGACGTTCCGTGGGAGAAAGCTCTTGAAGTGGTGCTGAGAACCTATAACTATGTTTATGAACGCCAAGAAAATATTATTCGTGTGACCAGCCGTGAAAAAATGGCGCAGGAACCTGTGATCACTCAAACTTATGTACTTAATTACACAAGGGCGTTGGAGATTCAGGACTCCACGAAAGATATGTTGACGGAACGCGGTAGAATTCGCATTGCTGAACGTACGAATACCATCATTATTACGGACATTCCTACCAACCTTTACCGCATTCAGGAAGTGATCAAGAAACTCGATCAGCGGACTCCGCAAGCTTATATCGATTCAAAAATTATCAAAACTGATTTAGGGATAGCTGAAAATATGGGAATTGCCTGGACGCCAAGCGCAACTGTGACTGGTTCTAATCGTCCAACGACATTTCCATTTTCTCATGTGAATGAAAGTGGGAAAGAAAGAATTGCGGACTATTTGCAGCAGTTTTTCCCATTCAACACTGATGATGGAACCTTAGCAAGTAATGCGAGTGACCCCCAGGCCTTTCCTAGAGCAACCGTGACTGCAGCTGCTACTTACCAGTATGGCACCCTCAACTTCTCAAGTTTTCAGGCTGTTTTGAACATGCTTAAGAGTCGATCCAATACGAAGATTGTTTCCAATCCTCGCATTGTGGTGCTGAATAACCAAAAAGCTAAGGTTCAGGTGGGACAGCAGATACCTCTTCCTGCCTACGAGCGCAATGAAAATACTGGCAGCGTTGAAATTACAGGGTTTAACTATCGTGATATTGGTGTTATCCTTAACGTCGTTCCTCATATTAATTCAGAGGAAGAGATCCTGGTTGAACTGGCCCCTGAGGTGAGTTCGCAAGGTGCAACGGTTGATTTTGGAGAATTCCAAATTCCGAGTTTTGATGTTACAATAGCCAACACCCAGGTTTTGATCCGTAGTGGCGAAACCATTGCGATTGGGGGATTGTTATCGGATCGAACGCAGCAAGCGCAATCCCGGATCCCTTATTTATCATCAATCCCGGTTGTGGGTAAGGCATTCCGGTCTAAGAGACAGACTGAAGGAGCTGGGAATGCTAAAGTTGAAACGCTCTTTTTTATTACAGTAACCATGGTGGATACAGAAGGACAGCCTGTAGGCGAACGCCTCGAAAAACGAATGCAGAAGAAACTGAAGGGGCAAGTTCATAATAAAGCATCAGCTTCAAATAAGACAACCCCTAAATCAGAAACAGAAGCCCAGGCAACGCCAACTGCTCAGAGTTCGACTGAAATGACTCAAGTAACGGAAGCGGCAAAAAGCACGCAACCCGTCTAGTTTTAATTGTATTTGGGTTCAGTATCAAATCGCACTCCATTTGTTCTTCCTCGCATCCACTCCATTTTAGATTAGCTCAAACTGCTCAACCAATGAGAGCAATTGGGACACAAAGGAAAGTTCTATGATTAAACGCGAAATTCTCATCAGCGAAGATTCTAATGAAAAGCGGGTGGCCATCCTTGAGGATGATCGTCTCGAAGAGTATTACATTGAACGTACCGACGCCAATCGGATGTGCGGTAATATTTACAAAGGAATCGTCAAAAGCATTGTTCCTGGAATGCAAGCTGCTTTCATTGATTTAGGAACCAAAAAGGACGGGTTTCTTTATGTTGCAGATGCCTTAAATGAACCCTCGGAC
>CAZOOM010000004.1:41376-51556 GCA_964581425.1 uncultured bacterium
AATGGCGGAGGTGGTAATGAGCGCCGCAGCCGTCGTTTTGAAAGAATGCGACGCATTGAAGATGTGCTCAAACAAGGTCAGGAAATTATTGTTCAGGTTGTGAAAGAACCTATCCGCACTAAAGGTCCTCGATTAACTACCTGTTTTTCACTTCCAGCACGCTACATTGTGATGATGCCGGGTGAAAGTAAAGTGGGGGTATCTCGCCGCATAGAAGACCGCCGTGAACGCGACCGGATCCGAAATATTTTTCGAAATATGGAAATTCCCAAAGGCGCTGGTTTTATTGTCCGGACTGCAGGTGAGGGCAAGAGTGATAAGGAATTTCAGCGTGATATTCGATATCTTGCCCGGCTTTGGAAAAAAATCCAGGAAGCGATTGCGAGTAACCAAAAACGCGGGTCGGCCCTGATTCATGAAGAACTTGATTTGGTGGAGAGAACCATTCGTGATCACATGACGGAGGACACGCATTTGATCATGACAGATAGCCTTGAAATCAAAAAGCAGGTTCAGCGGTTTTTGGGCTATTACATTCCGGATCATAAGCTTGATGTTCAGCTTCATTCGTCAAAAATTCCGCTTTTTGAAAAGTTCAATATCGAAAAAGAAATTGAACGAACATTTCAAAAAAATGTTTACCTCAAATCTGGCGGTTCGATCGTGATTGAGCAAACCGAAGGACTCGTTGCCATTGATGTGAATACCGGTAAATTTACCGGGACCAAGAACCTTGAAGAAACTGTTTTTAAGAATAACATGGAAGCAGCTGAGGAAATTGCGCGGCAATTAAGGCTTCGTGATGTCGGCGGTATCATCATCATTGATTTCATCGATATGGAACGTGAAGACCACAAGCGGACGCTTTTTCGATCGTTCAAGGAATCGGTACGGCGGGATCGAGCCAAAACCAACATTCTTCAGATTTCTGATTTAGGTTTGGTTGAAATGACGCGGCAGCGTATGCGGCCGTCGCTTGAAAGCGCAGTTTATGACAGCTGTCCTTATTGCGAAGGCAAGGGACTTGTCAAATCACCGACGACCATGGTGATTCAGACGATTAAGGATGTTAAAAAGGCATTGGCGCATACGCCTTGCAAAGCCCTTAATGTGTATGTTCATCCCAAGGTTTCTGAGCGCTTACTCGAGCAGGAACGCAAGACTATCCACGATACGGAAAAAGACAATAAGTGCAGGATTTTTATTTATGCAGATCAGGCACTTCACATTGAGGACGTGAACATTACGTTCATAAAATAACGACATGGTCTGGATCTTTGGCGTTGCCATCTTCGTTCTTCTAGGTGTGGTCGTTGGATTAATGTTTAAATTAATTCACTCGTCCCAAACTCCGTCTTTGGCGGATCAGCTGACTCAGCAGATGCAAAAAGATCTGCTTGATCTACGGCATTCACTTCAAGAGCAAATTCTTGCGATCCAGAAACAAATGGGAGATCAGTACGCTCAGAACACTCGCTTTCTCAGCGATTCTCACCGTCAATATTCGGATTCTGTAGATAAAGTTCAGACGCGCTTGGGAGAACTTCAAGAATCAACGAAAACCATGGTTTTAATTGGACGCGATATTGCTTCGCTTCAAGATATTTTAAAAACACCTAAACTGCGGGGCGGGCTTGGAGAGTTTTTTCTTGGGCAGCTTCTTGCTCAAATTCTTCCTCAGGAATGCTTTGAGCTTCAATATGGTTTCAAAGATGGTAACAAGGTCGATGCCATTATTCGGTTGGGCGAGTGGCTGATTCCCGTGGATGCCAAGTTTCCCTTGGAGAATTTTCGGCGCTATGTTGAAGAAAATGATGAGGAAAAGCGCATTCCCATAAAGAAAGAATTTTATAAGGATGTCAAAAAGCGCATTGATGAAATTGCAGATAAATACATTCTTCCTCAGGAGGGCACTGCGGATTTTGCCATGATGTATATCCCTGCGGAAAATGTCTATTATGAAATTATTTTAAAATCCGATAATCAAACAGAAAGTATCTTTGAATATGCAATGAAGAGGAAAGTAATTCCTACTTCTCCAAATAGCTTGTATGCTTATTTGCAAGCGATTGTTAGAGGATTAAAAGGACTCAGAATCGAGCGCTCAGCGCTTCAGGTTCTTGAGGCTTTGCAGCAACTCGAGAATGATTTTAAGAAAATTTCCATTGAGCTTGAGAAAATGGGAGGGCACTTAGGAAACGCGCAGAGTGCCCATGATCGCGTGACGAAAAATTTCGACCGCGTTCAAAACAAATTGACAGCGCTGGGAGATTCCAGAGAACATCAGCTGTCCGAATCCAAAAACGGATTGGCGCATCAGGAAGCCTAAGGGCTTAGAAGGGACCGCAGGTCATTATGAAAATTTGGGATAATATCAAAAACTTTTTCGGGAAATTAGCAGGTGCACAGTCCCAGGATTTAAAGCATTTCGATCTTGATAAGGCTGCTCAAGAAGATCGTGAAGAGCGAAAAGAACGCTATCGTCGCTCGGGTCGAGGAGATTATCGAGGCCGGAGCGGTGGTGGGCCAAGAAACCAGGGGTCGCGAAACTATGGACGATATCAGGGACAGGGGCCGCGCGATCGTAATTCTTCAGATAGGGGAGGGCCTCGCCAAGGTTCTGGCCCAGATCGAGGAAGAGGTGGAAGAGATTGGTCTCGAGGCCGAAACCGTCAGGATTCTCGAGGGCCAGGCCGCAGACCTTTTCGTGATGATCGCCCAAGGCAAAGACCGGCTTATGGAGGTCGTCCGGACAACCGTGGACCTCAAGAGCCTTCGAACCTTCCTCGCGAAGAAAGAAAATTTCTTTGCGGAACCATCACTCATTTTTTTGACAAGGCTAATGTGGCAGTCGTTAAAGTACAAAAAGGGGCTCTTCAAGTGAATGATCTTGTCTCTATTGAAGGTTCTGAGACTAACTTTCGTCAAAAAATCACCTCACTTCAAATTGATCATCAGAATGTGAATGTGGCTCGAGTAGGACAAGAAGTGGGTTTGCAAGTTCAGAATATTGTCAAGGAAGGTGATCAGATTTTTCGTGTGGATTATGTTCGTCCCAGTTGATTTTAAATAATTAGAACCTTTTGGATTCAACATGACGCGAGAATTTTTACGGACATTTCAGCCCTATGATTTTGAGGATGTAGAAAAGCATCTCTTGATTATGGGAGATCTTAAAGGAGACTGTGCTTCGTGTCGGGCTCTTGGAATTGACAGCTATTCCGCCAAGACCTGTCCTGAGTGCGGGACGCCGTTCAAGTATGTGACTAGTCGCAGGCTGGAGAGTAGTCCTGGTGAAAGATTTCAGTGGGCAAAACGTGTTCGCGAATCTCGGCCTGAGCTTATCCTTATTGATTATTCAGATTATCAAAAAATCTTAGGCAAAAAGAAAGCACGGGATTTTTTTGGATAGACGTGTTAGACAAATTGCCTTTCTTGCCGGGATCGTTTATTTTACCCAAGGTGCCTTGGGAATCTCCGGTCTTTCCCTGCCTCTATTTCTGAGGAATGAGCTACATTGGTCTGTTTCAAAGATTGCTACGGTATCCTCGCTTGCAGCCTTTCCTTGGATTTTTAAAATCTTTTATGGTCTGATTTCTGATAGCTTTCCAATCAGGGGATATCGCCGTAAGCCTTATCTGCTGATATGTTCGCTCTTTTCTATGTTGGGATGGCTCACTTTGATTAAACAACCCTCTACAGTATTTTGGGTTGCCTGTGCCATGTCTTTGTCGAATTTGGGATTTGCTGCGGTTGATGTGGTGACAGATGGATTAATTGTGGAGCATTCTCGCGGACCTTTAAATTCATTCTTTCAAAGCATAGCTTGGGGTGCTCGCAGCGCGGGGAGTATTATTTCCGGAATTGCTGGCGGCTGGCTGGCTTATCATTGGCCTCATAAACATGTCTTTTTGTTAACCATGTGCCTCCCAATTTTTGTGATGCTTTGTATCCCATTTATTCGAGAATCCAAGCATGATCGTGCCCCTTTTTCATCTGCAAAAGAGCCTTTGATGAGGTGCTTATCACTCTTGAAGGCGGGGAGTATGCGGTGGTTTATAGCCATTTTGATTACACTCTCAGTAGGATCTTCTTTTGGAATTCCTTTCTTTTTTTATTTAAAAGAAACGCTTCATTTTAAAGAAACTTTTATTGGTTCTCTATCGAGTTTAGGATGGGGCGGCGTGATGGTGGGAAGTGTGGTCTATTTTCGATTCCTGCGAAATGTAAAACAGGAACAGGTGCTGGCACTTGCGATTGTTATTAATGCGATTAATATATTTTCAACCTTGCTGGTTCATCAGGCTTTTTCTGCTGTTCTTGTGAGTGTTATTGGCGGATTTATGGCTGGAATCAGCATGCTGACATTGATGACGGCATCAGCAGCGATGACCCACAAATCTGGAGTCGAAGGGACTTTTTTTGCCGTGCTCATGGGTGTTTTTAATTTGGGGCAAATTGCCTTCGGATATCTTGGCGGTAAGCTTTATGGTCACATCAGCTTGACAGCACTAATCTGGATTACGGGATCTTTGGCTTTATGCGGTGTTTTTCTTGTTAAGAAAGTCAAGATTGATCGGGGAACCATAAGTTATGATGCGGCTTGATCAAGGTAATGGAAAACTGGCCTTTGGAATTATCAAGAAACTTCAAACCCAAGGTTTTACTTCTTATTTCGCTGGAGGATGTGTTCGCGATTATTTGCGGGGTGTTGAGCCTCATGATTTCGATATTGCCACCACAGCACATCCTGATCAGGTAGAAGCCTTATTCGAGTCCACTGTTCCTGTCGGAAAACAATTTGGTGTCATGCTTGTTGTTCTAGACAAGATCTCCTTTGAAGTAGCAACTTTCCGGTGCGAAGGCGGTTATGTTGATGGCCGCCATCCTACCCAAGTAGAATTTAGCATCCCTGAAGATGATGCACGGCGTCGTGATTTTACGGTGAATGGTCTCTTTTATGATCCTTTTCAAAATAAGGTGATTGATTTTGTGGGGGGGCAGGAAGACCTTAAGCGAAAGGAAATCAGGGCCATCGGAGATCCCGGAAAAAGATTTGATGAGGATAAACTCCGGCTCCTCCGAGCCATCCGGTTTGCGTCCACGCTGGGTTTTCAAATTGAAGAAAAAACTTGGGCAGCACTCAAAGAGCGTGCGGCATTAATTCACCAGGTCAGTCCTGAACGCATTCGAGACGAGCTTGTAAAAATATTTACGCGCCCGGGAGCGGGTATGGGGTTTCGACTTCTTTCAGACTCAGGATTGATGCGGGAGATTCTTCCGGAGATTGAGGCTATGAAAGGCATTCAGCAGCCGCCTGAGTATCACCCGGAAGGAGATGTCTTCATTCATACGGGTCTTTTGATGGATCAACTTAATCATCCTTCTTTGACAATTGCTTTTGGAGCTCTTTTTCATGATGTGGGTAAACCCTCGACCTTTCAAGTGAGGAATGGGAAAATCACATTTTATAATCATGCGCATGTGGGAGCTTTAATGACTCAGCAAATCATGAAGCGTCTTCGTTTTTCCAATCACGAAATCCGTGATGTTTCCGAGTGTGTGGAACAGCACATGAAATTTGGCGATGTCCAAAAAATGCGCATTGGAAAACTGAAGCAATTTATGACGCGCGAGACTTTTCAAGAAGAGATGGAGGTTCATAAAATCGACTGTCGCGCCAGTCACGGGAAACTAGATAACTATGACTTTTTGAAGCTCAAAACGCAGGAGTTTGCCAAAGAAGAGCTAAAACCCAAAGCCTTGATCACGGGTCACGACTTGCTTCAGTTAGGATTACCTCAGAGTTCTATCATGAAGGACATTTTGGAGGAACTCTATGAGCTTCAGTTGGAGGGGCAAATTAAAAATAGGGATGAAGCTCTGTTAAGAGCGGAGCAATTGGTCCGAGACCATAAAAAATCTCTCTAAGTCCCGGTCTAAAGGTTTTAGACATAAGTCCGATCTTTAAATGAACCCAAGAGTGTGACCATGAACCCTTTATCCGTCAAAAAAATAGTTGTCTTAGGCATTTTTGTATCATTATTAGCTTCTGGACCCGCTTATTCAGGTGTCAAGCTTCAGCTGGCTGAGACAGGCGTTTCCTTGCCCTATCTTTCTCTTGGATTTTCTGAGGTCAAAATTAAGGCACCTGGTAAAGAATTGAAAGGTGATAAGGCGGTAAAAAAGGCTGAAAAAAGGGCGCGGAAACTGAGAGCCAAGCTTTATAAAAAGCTAAAGCACGATGCAAAACAATATTTTAAAGCAGATGCGGTAATCAATATCAAATACTGGCCTGAATTGGATTCAGCGAAGTTTCCTCACAAATACGTTTATGCGCGTGGGGAAATGATTCGATATAATAAATTTCCTTCAGATTCAACTGAAGTCAAGGCCCCTCGATTAGATAAGAATTAGGGATGATTTTTCTGAATTCGTTTTTAGTGAGAGCCCTGATTGGCATCACAGGAACATCCGTGCTAAGATAACTCATGAAGTTATCACGATTCCTTCCAAATTTTTACACCCTTTGCCGATACCTCTTTCTTTGCAGTGTTCTTGTTTATTTGAGTCCTAGTGCACTTTTGGCCGATTCGCTGCTTTCTATCAATGACAAGAACCAAATAACGTTGAAAAGTGGCAAAAAGATTGCATTGAAGGGGATTGAGCTTGCTCCTGAGAGTCAAACGGTTTTAGATGTGCTGATTTCGGGTAAAGAACTGGATTTTGAAGAAGATGGTCTAGCGTCTCAAGGTTCTGGTGGTTTAGAAAATGAATTTAAGCCAGTCTATCTTTATGTGACAACTTCGCAAGCATTGCTGCCTGTTTTACCAGGAAAGCCCAATGAAATCAGCCGCATTATGGTCAATGAATGGCTTTTGAGGGTCGGGGCCGCACAAATCAAAATGAACGAATTATCCGCTGAAAAGGCCATGGAGTTTCAGAAAATCCAAGATCAGGCAAAAAACGAAGGGCAGGGGATTTGGTCCTATGAGGAGATCTATCGCACGAAAAAAGATAAAAAATCAAGCCCCAAAATCACAGAAAAACCTTCAAAGCCGGAGTTGAATCTCTGATGCAAAAAACTGCTATATTTCTAACTCTGACCGGAAGGGATCGACCTGGCATCATTGCGTCAATCACTAAATTGCTTTATCGGGAAGGATGTAATCTTGAGGATATTTCAATGACGCTTTTGGATGGTCAGTTTTCCATGATGCTGGTTTTTGAAGAAAGTTTGAACCGGGCAAAAAAAATTGATGCTGCAATAAAAAAATTTGAAAAAATCACTGGACTCACTTGCTTTTGGAAACGTCAAGTACGTCAATCTGTTTCTGACAAGAGCGCAAGGTCTGATTCAGATCAGAGCTATTTTCTGATTCGCGCCATCGGACCTGACAAAACTGGTATTGTATTTCAAATGAGTCAACTTCTAGCGAATGAGGGTTTGAATATTACGGATTTAAACACGCGCGTGATCCGTGGCAGTTCGCGAAATAATTCAAAACCGATTTATGCGCTCTTGCTGGAGACTCCAATTCCTCGAGCTTCCGAGAAACGCATCCAATCCTTACGAAAAAAATTGCAATCTCTCGGTAAACGGCTTTCAATCGATGTTCAGCTTAACCGTGTCGAATCTCTTTCTCTCTGAGCTATGAAAAGCTCGCATTACCATCGCATAAAAATATTCCCAGACCCGTGTTTGCGCACTCCGATACCCGAATTACAAAATGTAAAGCATAACAAAGTTGCTAAGACCGCAAATATTTTGAAGGCTGTGATGAAGTCCCACAAACATGGGATTGGCATTGCAGCGCCACAAATTGGAGTCATGATTCGTCTTGCTGTGGTGGACGTATCAAGTCGTGTGTCAGGAGCTCAATGTTTGGTTCTTGTTAATCCCATGATATTAGCTCAAGAGCATGAAACTTTGAGCCGTGAGGGCTGTATGAGCGTGCCTGATTATCGCGGTGATATCAAACGATACCGTCGCATACGCCTGATCTGGCAGGATCTAATGGCAGAGAGTCATGATCAGTGGTTTGAGGGTATCGAAGCTATCTGCATTCAGCATGAAGTGGATCATCTTGATGGGAAGCTTTTTATCGATCGAGTTGCCAGCCTTAAAAGAGACCTAATTCCGAGGAAATAATCTGATTCCGCTATCGTTATGAAAGAATACGCTGATACCAAATGTCCTATAATGTATGTTATGTTAAGTTAAATTGCGGTCAAATAGGATGGAGAGATATACCATGAGTCTTTATGGGAGAAGCTTCGCAGCGACCTCATTGACCTGTTTTCCATCAGCGCGGCCTTTCACAGCAGGCATTACGAGTTTCATGACTTTACCCATATCTGCCTTGGATTTGGCGCCTGATTCCTGAATGGCTTTTTGAATGACTTCCCGCAGGTCGTTTTCACTTAGTTGTTTAGGAAGATACGCCTGAAGAATGGCTAGCTCATTTTCTTCTTTGGCCGCGAGTTCATTTCTGCCGGCGCTCTTAAAGCTTTCAATACTTTCCTTCCGCTGCTTAGCCTGTTTTTGGATAACATCCATGATCTCGCTATCCTCGAGCTTATCCTTCTTTTTTTGAATAGCCTCATTGATTGTTGCGGCTTTCAGCATACGAAGGACGGATAAGGTCTCAGCTTGCTTTGATTTCATTGCATGTTTGAGGTCATTTTCGATTTGATCGGATAGCGACATGACGTCTCCTGTGTAAGTTTTGGAGGGGAGACTCCCCTCTTGGTTTACCAATCTTTATCCACGGGCTTTTGCTGCCGTTTTGTAGGAGGTTTACGTAAATCTTGCAAACCTTTCTCTGAATCTTTGAGAGCCTCAAGAATCTGCAGGGCATCGTTGATTGACATTTGTCCTTGAAGTTTTTGGCCTGAGGATCCAGTGTTTTGATTTTGCTGGTCCTGGTTGGTACCTTGATCCGGGTTTTCTTGATCGCCGCCAGCTTCTTTTTCCTGATCCTCTTCCTGCTTTTGATCTGATTCCTGACCCTCGTCTTTTTCGTCGTCATTTTGAGGCTTGTTTTCATCCTCTTGGTTCGATCCACCAGTATCTTTCTGATCTTGTCCGGATTTTTGGTCCTGTTCCTGTTTGTCTTGTTGAGAAACTTGGTTTTTTTGATCTTCCTTGCCTTGCGATTGATTTTGATCTTTTTGGTCTTCACCGCTCTGATTTTGTTGATCTTGATTCTGCTGGCCTTGACTTTGCTGATTTTGATTTTGCTGATTTTGATTCTGCTGCTGGTTCTGTTGTTGATTTTGCCGATCTTGTTTTTGTTGCTCGGATTGATTCTGCTGATTTTGTTGATCTTGCTGATTTTGTTGCTGGTTATTTTGATTTTTCTGATCTTGTTTTTTTTGCTGCTGATCTTTTTTATCCATTTGATTCTTTTTATTTTGAAGAAACTCAAGATTGTACTTCGCATCTTTGTCTTTGGGATTGAGCTCAAGAGCTTTTCGGTAAGCCTCTTCTGCTTTTTCGAAATTTCCCAATCGGTATTGTGCGTTGCCGAGGTTATACCAGGCAGATTGAAGTAATGGCTTGTCGCTTGCAGTTTTGACAGCTTGCTCAAGCTGTTTCGACGCTTGAGCGAAATCTTTTGTCTGATAAAGTGTAGAGCCTAAATTATAACGGATTACGGGATCTTTCGGATTCTTCACCTCTGCTTGGAGTAAGTTTTCTGCGGCGGACTGATATTTCTTTTCATTGAATTGCTTGCTAGCTTTATTATTCAGCGAGCGTGAGGTGTCAAGAAAGCCACTGTGGAATATAAAGAGAAAAATGAGCGCGCCGATTTGCATTGCTGCCGGCTTTCTTTTTTGCGTCTGTTTCACGAACATCTCACTGATGAGCATGATCAAAGCAAGGAGTAGAAAGAACTGAAAGTGATCTTCTTTTTCAGTAACCATTTTTTCACTGAACTGACGTTTGTCTATGGAATCCATATGTTTAATATAGACAGAGACTTCTTGTTCTCCAGGTGTTGCCGGAGCGTAGAGCGCTCCTGTGGATTGAGCTATTGTTTGCAGGATTTCAGGATTGAGCCGAGTGAGAACGACCTGACCATTCCGGTCCTTTTTAAATCCCGCTCTTTGCCCCTGTTCATTTTTTAGTGGAATGGGATCTCCTTTTTCTGAGCCCATACCAAGGGTATAAATG
>CAZOOM010000005.1:0-49095 GCA_964581425.1 uncultured bacterium
CTCCGCTTGGAGAGGAAGACTCACCTTATTCCATTCTGCTTGCCTGGCTGATCTTGACATCGCATCCCGAGCAATTAAAAGAAATCTTGGATATGTTTAGTTCCATGACTTGGCGTACGGGGATCGCAGAAACTGCGAGCTGGAAAGATTCTCTTGAAACTTTGGGTGAGTTCGGAAGCCCTGAAAATCCAAGTTTGCGTGATGATGTTGAAACATTATTGGTTTGTTTTCGGGACTGGATCAACTTCTTGCCAAGTACTGGAGATCAAACTTATTTGCACGGTGTTTATCAGCAGATCAGCAGCATTCAGGGTTTAGTGAGTGCTCATCAAGTTGGGGATGAGAAGTTTAATGAAGCGGTTCGGTTATTGAATAGCATCATCAGTTCAGGAAATGCTTTATCTTCAGATGTCGTTCAAGAGGGTCTTCATGAGCGTCTGGCAAAGAATGCACGAAAAACGCATTTCATTCCAGGAGAAACGATTCGTAAAGTGCTTGCGGCAATTCAAAGAGTTCCTATTGAAGTGCAAATGGATTCGATTTCCGACATTTTTAATTTATCCAAGAACTTTCAAATAGAACTGGATGAAGATCAGCAAAATGCGGTTGATGTCGAACAAAATCTTCGTTCTAGTTATCCGAATTTAGCGAACAAGCGCGTTGTGATTGACACAAAAGCGACTGCTGAGGATGGAAAAGAGCGATTCGGTGAAGATTATCTGCACAGTATTTTTCGGCGGTATCGTAAGGGTGATGTGGGGCTTGCTCAGGAAAGCCTATCGGATTTTCTGGGTCGTGCGGTCGAGAGCCGCCTTGAGGTAAATCAAGTCGAAGAAGCTGGGGCGCTCATGCTTTTAGTCGCCTTACTTCCAAGTGTGGTTCAGGCGCCATTTATCAGTCGCATTTCTGACCTTTGCAGAAAGCCGAATCTCCCTATGACCGAGCGACAAAAAATGCTTTTGGCAAATGCTCGTTCGGAATTAAGGAAGGGTTTGAAGATCGATGCTTCAGCCGCGGACCCAGTCAGTGAATTGTTTGTTCATTATTTTGATGGGAGTCAATCAGAAAGAAATTTGGAATATTTTGATCAAGTGAATAAACCTTGGCAAATGAAAGATCGTTCTGGAAACTCGACTGGTAAAGTCATGACTCGCTCTGAGCATATGCGTCTGGTAGCCCGAGCAGGCGATGCTTTATTGGTGAATGATTTTGAGTTATGGAAATCCATCGATCCGGACTCTGTGAATACTAACGATATTTTTCATGACATTTCTCAAGCCGTTCAGGGGCTTAGCGAACAAGGCAAAAAAATATTTATCGCCGGGTTAGCACTGCATGATGCGGGGTATGTTTCCGGAGACAAAGATTTGCACCATTCTGATGGTGAAAGATTGAGCCAGACTTATTGTCAAAGCTTAGGGGAGAAGGATTTGATTGGAGAGGCAGTGGGCAAAGTTGTGCGAGGGCATTCGGATTTAAAATTAATTTCACGGATACAGCAAGGCGCTTCGATAAAATCTCAGTTTTTGGAGCTTGATCGCCGGGAGTTGATCACCTGGATTTATTCGCTTTTGCAAAAAAAAGCGCTTCGGGATGATGATCTGCCTCAGTTTGTTTCTGATCTTGGAATCGTTTATTGGGTCATGATTCTCGCGGATACACATGCTTCGGGTGACAAACATTTAGTTCCTCAGCAGATGCATGAGTTTCGTTCTCTGGCGAATGAAATTTTTAATTCTAAAATCATTCAAGAGTCACTCATTTCTCTCAGCGAAAGGAAATTTGCGGAAGTCGCAGAACGTGCTGAATCTCGCAAGATCTCCTGGACTCAGCAGGAATATCAGGCGGCGGTGCGTCCTGTGGTAGACGGTTTAGGTACGGTTATGGAAACGGATGAAGAACCCGCGGAAATTCTGCGTGCTTATTATACGTTGGTTACTGCAATTCCATTCCAATATAGCTCCATTCAAAATCAAATTGCAGATCTCAGAGAGGAAAAATTAAAGCAACTCTATCCAGACAGACCTGTGGAGAAATTAACGACCGAGGAACTTCGCACTTTGTTGACTGGATTGAAAGCTGAGTTAGAAAATCTGAATCCAGATTTAAATAGAAATGAAGTCCGATCAAAGAATGCTAGTGTGAGGCCTAACCTCTCTCAGAAAAAGCGAGTAACTTTAATCGCGAGCATCCGCAGATTAAGTGAAGCAATGGGTGCCGAAGTCCTGATATCGATGAAGGGACAAGGTCAGGATCTGTATTTCAATGAGCATGAGATCGCTTTGATCTCAACGATTAGGAACGAAGATCCTATTGGGGAGGTTCAAAGAGAAACGCAGTGGAAAGCAGAGAATAGTCATTTATCCCATTTGAAGCAAAAACTGGATTTTTTGTTGGCCAATGAATTTCCGTATCGAGATCGTTCAGCGCAGCCACAGGATTCTGTGGGGAGGCTGTGGAGACACCTGGGTCCGGGCTACTCAAGTATTTTAACTCATCTTAAGTGGAGCGCCGCAGCCGACGGACGAGAAGGGTTGATGACGATTCAAGATCTTTATGACTTTGGCACTGAAACTCTACTTCGCCGCAAAGGAATTGATGAGGGGACTTTAAGCCATCTTCAAAAGGCGTTGCAGAACGAAAAGATGGATCCGATACCTGTGAAATCCTCGAGCACCGAAGCCAAAGAAATCTTAGATAACACGGAAGGGCTTATTTCTGCTATTAAAAATTACGTGACGGAGATGGCTGCATCGACTGGCGTTAGTTCGGTTCATCGGCCAGAAGAAGAGGCGTGGGAAAAGGTTGAACAAAGAAGTGGAATTTTTCATGTCACGCGCGATGGCCGGATCCAAATACGCGCATTTTCTGACATTGCAATAGATCAACAACCGAGTATTCAGGTTTATCGATGGATGAAAAACCAATTTGAGTTAGTTGAAGGACAGCAGGTCCGTCTCAAACCCGCTCCCGAGGATTCTACTGTTGCCAATCAGTTTTTATTCAGTATGCGGCTTATCGCATTTTTTGAAAAAGAAATCGTAAATCACTGGGCTCACATATCTCAGGGGGAATGGCATACGTTGAATGCAGATCGTGTTCTAGGGGAAATAGCAGAGCCGCGTTCAGAGCTTCGAGGAGAAGGCGAAAAATTTATTGCTAGCATACGCCTGTATTTCTCGAAGTTTGTAAGCTACATTAAAGGCCATTTCTTTGTCGGACTGCCTCGATTTTTAGTGGTCAATGGAATGCTTGCAGTCGCTGTGTTGATTTTATCTCCATTCGTTGCATCTTTTGCAAGTTCGCGCAGTAATTTTACTCATCCAGATATCAAGAATATCTTCCGAAAGAGCTCGCAGGACAAACAAATTGTGGTGCCTTATGACCTTGAAACAGGGCAACCTGTTCCTAATAAACTCTTCAATAAATTAAGTGAAATTGTATTTACGATTCTCAAGCTCAATCAACCATTTACCGATTTTGAATCTTCGACTTTTTCCGCTAACGAGTGCAATTTGGTGATCGCTATCAATGAACAAGGTGAAATCGCATTTGGTCATTTTTCTCCTTATGTGATCTTGGATCCTAGCCGATCGCGGACCGATCCTTTGAATAGCCGCTTAGCAACCGTATTTGAAATTCAAAAACAAGTTCAGGGTTTTTTAAGATTGATTCATGGAGGAGATGGTAAAAAAATCAGAGTTTATATCGCCCGAGCAGGAAATAAAGATGACGAATATGGAGTTCCTTTTTTTAGCGACCGACTCAAACGTTTTTTTACGGAAGACAGTTTGGTTGAAACATTTCCGGTCGATGAAATCCCTATTTCAATGAACGGCTTCAAGGTTTTTGTTCGTAGTGTTTCTCGCAAAAAAGGTGGAGGGATTCATGTTGAGTTTTGGAGCGGAGATGAGAAGTCTCACTATTCCACATACGAAATTAATACACTTGGAAACGTGACTTTTAATCGAAATGAAGTAAGAGAAAAAGAACTCAACCAAACCGATCGAATGAAGCTCTATTGCCAAAACCCCTTGTTTGTCGACTATCTAAAAAATCTTGTTCAAGAGGTTCGAGGAGTTAAAACATCTATTTTCACTGATTATGATAAGAGCATTCTTGATTTGTTTGCCCGCCCTGAGGTGACAACAATGAAGCAAGTTGCGGATATAAAAGGGGTCAGCCCCGCTAGCATTCAAATAGCATTAAAAGAGCGCACATTACCTAAAATTCAATTTTATGCTGAAAATGATTGGCGCTTTCAAGATAAAACTCAGCTTGCGGATGAGGATCCTGTCGGACGGCTTTGGCGTTATTTGGGGCCCCGCCATCGACAAATTGTCCGAAGGATTAATGATCTTGGTGCTCATACGATTGCGGATCTTTATCGGATTGAGCTAGAGAGGGTGCCATTTGGGCTGGGTCAACGGGAGGTTCTTGCACTTAATCAAGGATTGCGTGCGTTTGGGAAATCTGAGATTCCGATTGCTCCACCTCTTTATCCAAAAAGAAGGGCAGAGGAGCGTGCCGAAAGTGAAGAAAACGGAGGCAAAGCTGACTTTTTAATTGGAGATGCGCTGGGAATCATTCGTGATCAAGCAGCTTCTGGAAATCTCGATTATGGAATAGAGAATCTTCCGTTAATTTTTGAAAGCGCTCGAGCGTCAGAGGAACCTGCGACAGCACTCGAAGTGATTCTTGATCTTACGAATCCTGATTACCCGAATCCGGCCAAGGACCGAACTCAAAGCATGGCAGTGAGATTTAAAGAAGATCTCCTGAGTCTTTTTGCTTCCAAAGTTTTGAATCGTCCGACTGAGAAACCTAAACCTGAGATCGAAAGAATTTGTAAAGCAGCTTATCAGTTGGATCAAATAGGTGTTTCTGGTGTCGGTGAACTTTTGCAAGCTGTGGCGGATAAAAAATTTAGCACTTCAGAAGTATTTGTGATTTTAGAAAGAATCTTTAGATTTTATTCGACCCAAGATTATCGTGCTGTTTTTGCTCCAGTTTTAAACAAGATATTTTTAGAGCAAATCCTTCTAACTCCTTTTGACGAGGCTCAGCCGCAGCTTCGTTTTATGATGGAGCTTGCGATGAGCCTGGATCGATCAGGAGTGGTTAAGGAAGAGTATTGGCATCTCAAGGCTTTGACGGATTATTTTCAGCAGGGCATTGTGGCGCTTCAAGAATCCGGAGAAATAGCTGCTGCACAAAAATATTTTGCAGAAGTACTTCAGCTTACTGATCTTTTGATCTACGACAGGGAAAATGGGCTAAGTCGTTGGATGCTTGATACCTATCTTCCTGATCTAGCGAAAAAAACCAATGATGAGGTGCTATTGCCTCATTTGGGTCGTCTGCTGGATATCTTTTATCGCTTGGGAAAACCGGTTTCTCAGCGTTTGCGTGATTTGAACGCAAGAAAAGCAGCCGCTATTCAATCGCAAGGCGCAGCCTGGGAATGGGATACTGATGCCAAACTCGAAGCTTACTTAAGAGCTATGGGGGGTGCGGAAAGAAATGCAGCTCAATATAGTTGGGTCCCCAGTTTCGAAAAATGGACGCTACGTGATGCTCCTGCGGGCATCGAAATTTCTGACATGATTCGATGGGTGGGATTCTTCACGCAATTTTCAGGAAGCATTAGCACTGCTAATCTCGAGTCTTTGATGAATAGAGCCCAATCATTACTCGAAGCCTTAGATCCTAGAAAACCTCGGCTTAAATCAACACCCCTGGGCGGAGAATTAAAACCTCTTGCCAGACAGATTTATGACTTGCTGAATCCCTTGGTGGCAACTTATTTAGATTCACCTGAGATTCTTCAAGACATCTTGCGTACAACGCCTGTTGAAATCGAACTCATTCCTTATTCCCAGCGCTCAGAGTTGCGAAGTAAGTCCGTGGAACTTAAAACACCGATGACATCTCCGTTTGAAGGCACGCTGATCCAAGAAGATGACTTTGAGCAATTTGTCCGTGATGTGGGTGAACTTATGGAAAGGAGTATGGAGACTCGTGATGATCGTAGGATTGTCGGTGATTTTCTTCGGATTTTTGAAAATTTATATTTGGCGGGATTTATTTCTCATTTTCTTTTTCTGCCCATGAGCGCGGAGCGAACGCATTTTTATTTGGTTGCAGAAGGGGAACCTCATGTGATGAGAAAAAGACTTTTAGTGGTGAAGCGAATCCCAGGTTCAGACAAGGATGTTGCGCGACTTTCCTTTGAGACAAATAAAATTGATTTCTTTGTTTCGGGACGACTACTTTTTGTGCTTGTCAATGAACGTCTGCGTGTTTATGAAATCCAAGATGAGGGCTCTGAAGTTTTGCTTCCTCTTGAACTTAAAGATTTAAAGATCCATCCGGGAATTGCATCGATACAAGGTGATGGGAAAACCAGTGTGGTTATCCAATATAATGATGGCAGTTTGAAGTCTGTTGATATCAAGGATTTTAAAAATCTCAAACCCAAAGCGGTAAAAGTGGAAACAGCTATAAGCCGAATTTCACGTGATGAAATTCGTGATTTGGCACAGGGGATTATTTTGCATTTTGCGCCGCGAGAGCTTGGGATTCAAGTGCCCAACCTTGATCCGTCGTTGCCGCTTATCGGCCGTATTTCAGCAAGAGATCTTGCGGCCATGATTACGGAGCAGGCACGCGATCTTGAGCGTCTCATTCCAGCTGCTTTTGCAAATGAACCTGAGAATGTTATTTTAGACTCAAATCTTCTTCAGCCAGTTTCCCAGGCTTGGATTCAAGCACTGCCAAAAAATCGAAAATCGCCATTGGTTTGGGATTTGACCGATTTTGATTCGGCCACGCGGTTGGATGTAGTCCATTCGCTGAAAAAAGTTCAAGGATCTGTCAGCCGCGCGGCGTTTTTAGTTTCTTCTGGAGATTTGGAGAGCAAGGTCACGTGGGAACTTCAAGCATCCAAACTTCCATTCACCTTGCTGCGCCGATCGGAACAGATTTCTCATCTTCAATTAGATGGGCAAGGATGGATGCCTGTGATGAGTAAGGGGCAAGAGGGTGTTCAGGCACCCAGGCAGAAAATTATTCCCGTGGGTGTGAACACTGGCAATATTTCAGATGTGATCGTGGCGCAGCAGGAATCTTTACTTCAAAATGTGGTGGCGCTTCTTTTAGCGGAGATCGATCCAAAAGGAGAGGCGATTTCAAATTTAGCTCGGCGCAATGAAGTCAGAGCAGAACTTTTGAAACGACTCTTTCACGATGCTCCGGCTGGTGGCCGCATTCTTCAGTTCCAGCAAAATCAGGACTCATTTAGGGTCGTCATCTCCCGTTCCGAGCTGCGTCAGTTCCTGATCCAGGCTCAGGCTGCGCTCGCTCTCCAGCAGTCTGCATAAAAAGTGATATTCATCACTTGCATCTTTATTTTTTGGGGTATAATCTCGGCTTCACTGATCTTTAACAACCTAACAGGTATCTCGTAAACGATTACGAGATTAAGGGAAGAAAGCCTTCTAAATAACTTTCAACTCATATTCTGGACTCAAATTTTGAAGTTTGGGATTTGGATTTTGGAATATTTTAGGAGTGACTTCACGGTGCCGCCGCTGTCGGCAAGAACGAAAGCGATCTGCCATTGTTCCGAAAGGAATGAGAAGGCCGCTAGTAGGAAAATTCAAATCCCAAATAACAAATACCAAATCCCAAACATTGAATTTTGGAATTTGGATATTGGAATTTGAGAATTTCCTTTTGCTTAGCAAAAGGATGGCTTGCCTAGTCAGAAGACCTGCCTGTTGCTACCAGGGATAAGACGCTGGATTTAAGGGATAAGGTGCAAGGGATAGGGGATAAAATTCTCCTCTTTTTCTTTTCTCCTTCCCCCTAACTCCTACCCCTTACCCCTATTTTTCTCCGAGCAGAGACTTTTCCTCCCTTTACCGGCTTCAGGATCCTTCTCTCTTCGGAGAACGAAAGGAACCATGAACCGGAACGCGCATTTCCGAATATTCGTACTTAGTTTAGCTCTCTCAACTTTTTTTCAATTCCAGCCTTCGCTGGGTTTTGCTGCAGTTCAAAATCACAATCCTTCGATTTTGAAACGGCTCAAATCTCGATTTTTAAGAGACCCTAATTTAGAAAAGGCCCAGGCTGAATCCGAACAAAAAAAGGAATCCATGACCATTCTTGCGTCGCGGCTTCCAGGCCCTGAGCAGGCGCTTCAGGACAGCCCCTCCAATGTTTCGCTGATGACCTCAAAAGATTTAAGTGAAAAACATCCTCTGACTTTTCAAGATGCCATACGTCATATCGAGGGCGCAACTTTTTACGATACGGTGGGGAGCGGAGTGGATCAGACCTTCAGTTTGAGAGGGTTTACGCGTTCACGGGATATCACTTTTCTTTTAGACGGTGTTCGAGTCAATGAAGTTGATGGTGGCGACGTGGTCTATCCTTTGCTTGATATGAATAATATGGATTCGATTCAGGTTACCCGCGGCTCAGCCTCTCCAATTTATGGAAGCGGCGCCTTTGCAGGAATTGTCAATTTAAAGACGCGTCAAGCTAGTGAAAAACCACTCAGTCTTTTCGGAGGTGCAGAGTGGAGCAGTTTCCGAGGCTACAATTTTCATCAAGGCATGAGCGGAACGTTGGATGATAAAGTGACCTCACTTGGCGGTAAATGGGAATATTATTTTGATGGAGGCCGTAATGAAAATGATGGCTTTCGTTCTAACGGAGATTCTCAAATCACAAATTTTGATATTAAAACAGCCTACCGTCTGCCTGAGGATCGTGCACGCATCCACGGGGGCGTGAAACATGTTCAGGACATGATTTCAAATCCTGGAGAAATGACCTCTCAACAATTTGCAGATGGATTTAAGGGGACAAACAAACCTTTGGACGGTCGGCGTTATGAGGCGACGATTGCTCAGGTAGGAAGCGATGTGAATTTTCTGGATCAACGTCTCACGAGTTCGATCTTGGGTAGCTGGCGCTTTAATCGTGCGGATGTTAAAACAACTTTTGGAACTTTCACGGATTTTCCTGACGGCTGGGATCCGGACACCAATCTTGTGGTCACAAAATCGACGGACAAAAATCTTTCCTGGCAAGCTGCCTATGAAGATAAATGGGGATGGCTTGGCTCCTCCAGTCTTGCGGGTCTTGAGTACCGCGATGGATTTACGCAGGGCACTCAGCGCGACGCCTTTGGCGGAATCATTCAAGAGCAAGCGGCCATCGAAACTGACCGGCAAGGACGTATGGATGATTTTGGGATTTTTTGGCGGGAAACCTTGAAACTTTGGGACCGGGTGAATCCTTTTTTTGGAGTGCGTCACGATTGGAACAAAATGAAGACAAGGGATTTCATTACGCCAGCGAACAACATCAAAAAGGAATGGTATAGCGCAACGATTTCTAGCGGACTTTCAGTGGATGTTATCAAGGACTGGCAGATTTTCGGAAATTATTCCCAGGGATTTCGAGTGCCGACTGTGGATGAGGTTGCGCCTTTTGCCGGAGCTGTTTCTACTCAGCTGCAGCCGGAAAAATCAGATTCCTACGAAATTGGTTCGCGTCTAAATTATCATGATGTTGCGGCGTTTAAATCAAGTTACTTTCTCACTGATCTAAAAGATGAAATCGTGTTTGATGCCAATTCCATCACTGCAACGACGCCTTTTGGGCGTAATATCAACATCGGAAAAAGCCGGCGCTACGGCATTGAATCGCGGTTTGATCTGAAACTGATTCAGGAGCTTTCCGTGTTTGGCGCTTACACCTGGCTGCAATCCTACGTGAGAGAAACGAGTAGTACCGGATCTCCGGTAGATGGGCGGACCATTGGACAAATTCCGGAAAATCAATTTTCATGGGGGTTCATGTCAACGCCGCTTAAACGATTAGGCGCTCCCTTTGAAACTTTGAAATTTGGTCTCGATGGCAGATTCACGGGTGGGCAGCATCCGCAGTCTTTTGAATCAGCGAGCCAAGCCACTTTGAACGCTACAGGAGGAGGGGGGCATTGGATCAAAAATTATTCTTTGTGGAATTTGATTCTTTCCTACACCTGGCGGGAAAAGGAGCTTTATCTTCGGGTTAATAATCTCTTTGATGAGCGTTACTATTCTCGTTCCGTGACAGCGACTTCCTTTGGAACCTCGATTTACCCGTCGGGTACTTACAATTTCGTGGTTCCGGGTGCGCCTCGCGAATTTGTGATTGGCACTAAATGGGAATTCTAATCAAAAGGGACACGCCTTTTTTTTCTAAGGGAGGAAGAGGGATGAATAGGGAAGAAGACGGAAGAATACGAAAGTCTCCATCTTTCCTCTTTTTCCTTTTTCTTCCTACTTCTTCTGTGTTCATCCCATTAAAAAGGGCAGTGTTCATTTTTATATTTGGGGGACTCTGCGCGAGTTTACCTCTTCAAGCGGCGACACCGCCTCAACGTATTGTGTCGATGAATCTTTGTGCAGATGAAATGCTTCTGCGCGTTGCAAGGCCCGAACAGATTTTGGCGGTTACCGAATTTTCTAAAACTCAGGAATCTGAAAGGGCTCTTGCTTCACATCCTGCAATTTTAAAAATCCACGGAACGGCAGAAGAGGTGGTTGGCCTCCAATCCGATTTGATTTTTGTCGGACCTTTTGCTAATCCTGAAACCGTGGTCATGATGCGGAAGCTGAAACTCTCTTTTCAGGAAATGCGAATCCCTAAAAACTTCACTGAGATTCGTGAGGATCTTCTTTTGATGGGAAGGCTTACGGGGGAGACGGAGCGTGCATCGCTTTTGGCGCGACAGTTAGATGCGAGTGTGGAGCTCTTGAAGAGAGAAGAACTACGCGTTCGTTCGGGAAAGCAAGATTCACATGCGAAATGGAAAGCCATTTTTTATCAGAGAGGGGGGCACGTTCCAGGACAAGGGACGTTTGAAGATTCGATTTTAGCGCTTGCGGGAGTTTACAACATTGCCGGAGATTTAGGGATTCGCGATTTTGGAACGCTTTCACTTGAAGATTTGATTGTGAGTCACCCTGACTTAATTTTATTTCCAAGCGATCAAAAGAACTCGGCATCGGTGGAGCAGTCTGTGGTATCGCATCCTGCGATTCGAAAAGCGCTTCCTCAAGTTCAAGTGCTTCAAATTCCGTCGGCCTTAATCAATTGTGGCTCGCCGGCTTCAGTGGATGCGGTTAAAATGATTCAGCGAAAAATCTATGAAAACTAAAATCAGCGACTCAGTATTCATTGCGACTTTGCTTTTCGGCATCGGTCTTCTTTTTTTACTTTCACTGCGCTCAGGACCTGCCCAGATTCCTTTTAATGAGATCCTTTCTTTCCGTACTTGGACTGTTTTCTCGGAAAAAGCAGTGATCCTTCAGGAGATTCGATTACCTCGATCGCTTTTGGCAGTGCTCGTGGGGATGAGCCTTGGACTTTGTGGCGCTGCGATGCAGGGATATTTGCGCAATCCATTAGCCGAACCCGGTATTTTGGGGGTGTCAGGCGGCGCTGCCTTGGGCTCCATTTTGGTGTTTTATACCGGACTTTCCTCAAAATATTTAATCGCGCTTCCACTTGGGGGACTCGGGGGAGCATTTGCGATGATCCTTTTGGTGTATGCGCTGGCTGGATCACGGTCAAGTATTCAAACGCTCGTGCTTGCTGGCTTGGCGCTCAATGCTCTGGCTTTTGCTCTAACGACTTTCTTTCTTTATATGATTCCTAATCCGTATGCACGGCTTGAGATTCTCTTTTGGCAGCAGGGCTCTTTGCTTGATCGAAGTTTGGATCATGTGATGCTTGCAGCTCCTTGGATTTTGATAGGAACCTATATTTTAATGAAGACAGCTCGGGATTTGGACGCTCTGACTCTCGGGGAAGAAGCGGCCGCTTCACTTGGAGTGAATCTGAGGCGGTTGCGATGGAAAATGATTTTAGGTGTTGCCTTTGCAGTGGGTGGAGCGGTTTCTATTTGTGGAAACATTGCTTTTGTGGGACTTGTAGTTCCTCATTTTATCCGTCCTTGGGTACGCAATCAGCCGGGAAAACTTTTAGGCTTCAGTGCTCTTGGCGGCGCACTTCTTTTATTGGCGGCAGATATTTTGGTGCGTTGGATTCCAATTCAAGGCGAAATAAAACTGGGTGTTTTGACCTCTCTTTTGGGTGCTCCTTTTTTTATCTACCTTGTCTTCCGAATGAGGAGATGTTTTTCATGAGTTTACTAAGGGCAAAAAATCTAAAAGCAAAACTCGGATCTTTTTGTCTCGATGTCGATGCGGAGATTATTTTAAATCCTGGAGAAGTTGTGGGATTCATTGGTCCCAATGGCGCGGGTAAATCAACGCTCTTGCGTGCGTTTTGTGGAATGGTTCCTTTAGAATCAGGGGAAATCCATTACAAAGATCAGCTGATCCATCACATGGATGCTAGCCGAAAAGCAAAATTAATTTCTTATCTCCCTCAGATTCAGGAAATCAATTGGATGCTCTCTGTTGAAAGCGTTGTTTCTCTTGGACGCATTCCACACGGAGGTGGAATAGAGCGGCGTTCTGCAGAAGATCGTGATGCGATTGAGGCTGCGATTCGGGAAACAAAGATCACAGATTTTCGCGAACGCTCAGTAGGAAATCTTTCAGGGGGAGAGCGGACTCTGGTTTTAATGGCACGTGCCTTTGCCACAAGATCTTCAGTGATTTTAGCCGATGAACCTGCCCAAGCATTGGACCCGAGTCATGAGCTTCGTTTGCTTGAGTTGATGAGGAATAAGGCAGAACAAGGATGCGGGATTATTCTTGTGATGCATCATTTGGCTTTTGCGGCTCGTTTTTGTGATCGTCTTTATCTCATGGAGAAGGGAAAAATCATCTCTTCTGGTGTGCCTCGTGAAGTTTTAACGCGTGAAAATCTTGCTCAGGTCTACGGAATTACCGCGGAAATCTGTGAGAGAAAAAATGAGTTCTCTGTGATGCCTTGGAGCTTATCCCGCTAAAGATAAACTTTTGTCAGATGCTTTTCTTGAGGTAAACTATTTGCCATGAAACAACATTTGTCTTTCTCTCCTTTAGTGAACAGTACCTCCATCGTTGTTATCAGTTTTCTTTTATTGTTTCTAGAAATGATTCTCATTCGCTGGGTGGGTTCCGAAATTCGAATTTTTGCTTATCTTGGAAACATGGTCCTGATTGCTTGCTTCTTAGGTATTGGACTTGGTTGCATGCGCTCTCATGAACCGAATCAACCTCTTCACTCCTTGTATTTCCTTTTCATATTAATTGCAGCAGTGAATTTCCCTGGTTTAGGAGACGCTAACCCGCTGAAAAAAATTACCCTTATGGTCAGCCTTTTAGATGATGTGCTCATTTGGGAAAAAGGACTGCTTGCCTCAAATCAAATTTTTGTGAGATTTGGAATTTTTGCGCTTGGAATCGCGATGATTCTAATGATCTTCACATTAATCGCAGCTATTTTTGTTCCCATGGGGAGAATGCTGGGATCCTTGATGCAAAATCATTCTAATCCCATTAAAGCTTACTCACTCAACCTTATCGGAAGTCTTTTGGGAACTTGGGCGTTTGCTCTTCTGTCATTTTTTAATACGTCTCCACCGCTATGGTTTGGTTGTTTTCTTGTTTTGATGATTTTCTTTATTCCGAGTGGAGGAAAAAAGAAGCTTGTAGGAATCGGGCTGAGCCTTGCGATGATGATTTTTCTCTCTATCCCTCAATCTCAAAACGAAAAGGAATTTTGGTCGCCGTATCAGAAATTGAATTTAAAAAAATTAAAGGATGAAAATCCGAAAATTAATCGCGGGTTTTTACTGCTCGTGAATAATGCTCAGTACCAGCTTATTTTGAATCTTTCAAAAAAATTCATTTCTCAGCATTTGGATTATTTTAAGCCAGAAGAAGCAGAGCTCGGTCCTTATGATTTGCCGTATCAATTTGCGGAATCTAAAAAGAACATGCTGGTAGTTGGGGCTGGCACAGGTAATGACTGTGCTTCTGCTTTACGTAATGGCGTGGAATCGGTGGATTGTGTTGAAATTGATCCTCTCATTATTAAATTAGGCCGAGAGCTTCATCCGGAAAGTCCTTATGCCGATCCTCGTGCTCATGTGGTGATTGATGATGCCAGGTCTTTTTTTGAAAAGACGCAAAAAAAATACGATATTATCCGTTTTGGACTTTTGGATTCTCACACTTTGACTTCTTCTTACCATAATATCCGTTTAGATCATTTTGTTTACACCCTTGAAAGCTTTAAGCGGGCCAAGGCGTTGCTCTCGGATCATGGTGTCCTTATTCTTGTTTTTGCGGCTGAAGAGAAATGGCTTGCAGAAAGGTTGTATGGACTGCTTACTGAGGTTTTTAAACGCGAACCCTTAGCATTCAAAGTTGCCTCACCTTATGGTAAATATGGCTGGGGAGGCAGTTGTTTTATTACGGGCAACATTGATGCGGTAAAACAGTTTGAAAAGATAGAGCCATATAAGCGTAATTATCTTTTAAAAAATCAGCTTTTTTATAAACCCGGCTATCAACCATTGACTACAGATAACTGGCCTTATCTGTATTTGAAAAATGCACGAATCCCTTCGCTGCATTTATGGGTGTCTGTCGTCCTTGTGCTGAGTTTATTTTGGCTGAAAAAGAAGGTTTCAGGAAGCTCCGCGAGATTAGATAAAAAATTCTTTTTTCTGGGCTCGGGATTTTTACTTTTAGAAGTCCAAACGATTACCAAGGCTGGTTTGTTGTGGGGGTCGACATGGATTGTCACAGCTGCGGTTGTGACTCAAATCCTTGTCTGGGCGATTTTAAGCAATCTCTATTTTGAAAAATTTCGAGTGCATCGTTTGAATCTAGTTTTTGTCTTGCTCGTTTTGAGTCTTGCGGCGGTTATGCTTACCCCTCTACAAGTTTTTCTAGGCTTGCCCTTTTCTCTCAGACTTTTAGCCACTTCGCTTTTCCTTACGGTGCCTGTTTTTTTTGCGGGACTTATCTTTATTCATTTTTTTGATGAAACCGAGGATCGAGGAAATGCTTTGGGATCCAATTTGCTTGGTGCCTTAGTGGGTGGGATCTCTGAAAATCTAGCCTTTTTATTTGGTTTCAAATTTCTGTTAATTCCCACACTTCTTTTTTACTTCTTTGCATATTACTTCAGAGAATCTACGCAGATTTCCAATCAAAGTTAGAAGGAGTTGTCATGAAGACAAGATATTTCAAAGCCCTGATTATTTTATTTTTAACCATGTTTTCCGGTGCTCGGCTGAGTTGGGCGAGCGATGCTCAAATGATGAGCATGATCAGTCAGCTTCAGAAAGATATGGCGGAAATGCGCAAGGTCATTGAGATGCAAAATGAAAAAATCAATGCCTTGGAAGGCCGCTCTGGATCTCAGATTTACGGAAATACAGCGGTTTCTGATGAAGACAAGGCCTTTAATGAACGATTGGACCGCGCGCTTGGCGGTAATCAGAAATGGCTCAAAGATCTTAAGCAGTGGGGGGATGTGCGTTTACGCTATGATGGTATTCATTACCACAGTGGTAATCCGAATGCTTCAAGTGATCGAAATCGTTACCGATTTCGAGTCCGGTACGGTCTTGAGAAAAAAATCACCAAAGATCTCAAGGCGGGATTTGCGCTGGCATCAGGCGAAACCAATGGTGGCGTCAATTCTGATCCAACCTCAAACAACGTCTCTTTTGATAACAACTTTGGATATAAGCCGATCTGGATTGAGCGCGCTTTTATGACCTACACGCCTGCATTTTTAGCCTCAAAGTGGTTTTTGGATAAAACTGAAATTGGCGCAGGAAAAGTGGTGAATCCTTTTGAAAAAGGAACGTCAGAAATGATTTGGGACCGAGATGTGAAGCCTGAAGGTGTTTATGAAAAAATGGAGTTCAAATTGCTCGACACAGACGATTTAAAGCTGGGAAGCTATTTGACGGCCGGTCAGTTTGTGCTTGATGAGGATATTAATGTTGGTGGTGATGCTAATTTGTTCGGTTATCAATTTGGCTTGACCCCGAGTTTCGCGGTTCCTGGATTTGAAAAGCCAGTGGATTTTCTTTCTGCTATTTCGTTTTATGATTTTTCAAATTATGCCCGTAAGAGTAATTTTATTGTCAACGGAACTTCACAAGCCAAGGGGAATTCGAATGTGGATGGTGTGACCACAGAACTTGATGCTGGGAAATTTCAAGTCATTGATTTTTATCAGGAACTTCAGGTTTATCCTGCGAATATTCCAACCAAATTCTTTTTTGATTGGGCAAGAAATCCTGCAGACACCGCTGATTTCGGAATCCTTCATGAAGATAATGCCTACAGTTTAGGGGTGAAGTTTGGACAAGTAAATAAAAAAGGAGATTGGGAATTAGGATATCAGTACCGGCGGGTTGGCGCGAATGCGGTTGTGGGAGCGTTCACAGACAGTGATTTTGGAGATGCCGCGATCGGAGCTGGTAAGCGAGGAAGTCTTCTTAGGGTCGGTTATGGCGTGACAGATGCCGTGACTTTGAGTGCCGCTGGTTTTTTTGTCAATAACCTGAATACGGGAACTCCCTACGTGGTCGATCAGGAGCAAGATAAGCTTGTTGTGGATTTGAATGTCAAGTTTTAAGTTCTTTTCGGCTCTAAAAGTGGGAGTTATATTTTACTTCAGATAAAATCTGACCCAGTCGATAGTGATCAACAACGCAATCTCACTTAAAAGATCTACTATCAGGAGAGCCAACATGAAGAAAACTCTTTCTATTTTTTTGTTGTTTGCAGTTCTTTTTTCAATCACGCCATCTGCCTTTGCAGCAAATACGGCGAAACACGGAAAGATCACAGGTAAAACCGTATGCTATGGGCTGGCTTCTTTTATTATTTGGCCGGGAATTGGGCAGTATCTGAATAATAATGAGACGAAGAAGAATACAACCCACGCGATTTTAGGACTGACTGGAATTTTTCGATTTTGGTCAGGTTGGGATGCTTTGATTGCTCGTCAGGGCGGAAGATGGGATGGGAAGATTTAATATTTTTTTATTAAACAAAGCAGAGGTTAACTCAAGGAGAATAAAATGAAGAAAATGTTGTCCGCTTTTCTTGCCTTAGCCGTATTATCCGGCTGCAGTACCACGACCGTGGCTAAAGATTTTAATGATCTTTCGACCCCTTCAGGAAAGGCAGTGCATATCAGTACCTCGAATATGGCGCTCCACTTCTTATTAGGGAAAAAACCTATTAAAGGGGATGCGACTTTGGAAAAAACCGTTGCTGATTTCACGGCCGCTGCTAAAAAAGAAGGTGCTAGTAAAGTTTCCATTTGCCAATCGTCCCGGACCAATTGGTGGTTTATTCTCTTTCCCTTTTCATTACTTGTGACTCCTGTGACAAGCAATGTGGCAGGGGATGCGATTCTAAGTTAAGTTTTCTGATTTTATAAAGGCCGCTTCGTAACTGAGGCGGCCTTTTTTTATAGCTCAATCAAAATGAGAAGCATTGCTTCATCTCGGACACTGCGGATATAATCAAATGTCATGAAACCTATCTTAGTGCTTGGTGCTACTGGATACGTAGGCGGACGCTTAATTCCAACGCTGCTGGAGCGTGGATTTAAAGTCCGCGCCTCAGCTCGGTCTCTTGAAAAATTAAAATCTCGGGAATGGGCCGATCATCCTCTTGTTGAGCTTTGCGCTGCTGATGTTACCAATTTAGAGGATCTGAAGCGCGCTTGCGAGAACTGTTCAGTTATTTTTTATCTGGTTCATACCATGATTAGTGCTTCACATGCGTTTGAGCATGAGGACCGTCAAGCGGCGCTTCATTTGGTTAAAGCCGCTGAGGAGGCTGGAGTCGAGCGCATTATTTATCTCGGTGGACTTGGCGAAGATCAGCCGAACCTGAGTTTGCATTTGAAATCCCGAGTTGAAGTGGCGCAGATTCTGAAAACTGGACGGGTTCCAGTAACTGTGCTTCGAGCGGCAATGATCATTGGTGCAGGCAGTGCTTCGTTTGAAATCCTGCGTTATCTTGTGGATCGTTTGCCGATCATGATCACGCCAAAATGGGTGTCGACCCTGAACCAGCCGATTTCAATTCGCAATGTGGTGGAATATCTTGTGGGGTGTTTACTTCAAACGGAAACCACGGGAAAGAGTTTTGATATCGGCGGCGCTGACGTGTTGACTTACCGAAAACTCATGGAGATTTATGCTGAGGAGGCACATTTGACCAAGCGCTGGGTCATTACAGTGCCGGTTTTATCTCCCCGGTTGAGTTCGTATTGGATCCATCTGGTGACGCCTGTGCCTGCTTCAATTGCGCGGCCTCTGGCAGAGGGATTGAAAAATCCCGTAGTTTGCCGAGATCAAGCGATTCAGAAAATCATTCCACTGCAGCTGCTTTCTTGCAGGGAAGCCATCCAGGTTTCCTTGCAGCATTTCAAAAAAAATGAAATCGAGAGTCATTGGACTGATGCCGGCACTATTCCAAAACAAATGTCGCTTCCTCAAGAAGGGGATCCGCATTGGGCTGGAGGCACGGTGTTTCGTGACATCCGAAAAGCGGATGTGTTTGCATCATCGAAAGAGCTTTGGAGCGTTGTTGCCTCTATTGGCGGCAAGAACGGTTGGTATCACGCTGACTGGCTCTGGAAAATTCGAGGAATTCTGGATCGGCTTTTGGGCGGAGTTGGCCTCAGGCGAGGACGAAAACATCCTGAAGTGATTGAAATTGGTGACGCGTTGGATTTTTGGAGGGTTTTTGATTGCCGAAAGGAAGTTTGCTTAAAACTTTATGCTGAGATGAAGCTACCAGGAACTGCGATGCTTCAATTTGAAATTCGTCCGATGGATGCGGGGAGGTCAGAGCTTAAGCAGTCGGCGCTATTTTTCCCTAAGGGACTGCTGGGAATTCTTTACTGGTTTCTGGTACTTCCATTTCATGGTTATATTTTCCAAGGAATGATCGAAGCCGTTAAATCTCAAGCAGAAAGAAAAAAAGAGTTGCGGAGAATTCTGTCATGAAAATTCATCAGTTGCGTTGTGAGGCTTGGTATCCGCTTTCACTGGAAAAGGTGTTTGAGTTTTTTAATCGACCGGAAAACCTTCAGGAAATTACTCCTGCGAATCTGAATTTTAAGATCATCACCCCAGGGCCTATTCGGATGCAGCAGGGTGCGGTGATTGACTATATGGTGACGGTCTCAGGTTTTCCTCACCGCTGGACCTCCTTCATTGCTGAGTATGATCCGCCATTCTCCTTTGTGGACCTTCAAATGAAGGGGCCCTACTCTTTTTGGCATCACAGACACATCTTTGAATCAAAGGATGCTGGAACCTTGGTGCGGGACGAGGTAAACTATGCCATTGGATTCGGAATCCTGGGAGAGTGGATTCACCAGTGTTGGATCAAACGCGAACTTCAAAGAATTTTTGACCATCGATCAAAAGTACTTCAGGAGCGACTGCGATGAGCGGAGATCAGGAAAAGATCAGCGAATGGATCAATGATCTTTTGGTGAGTTTTGAAGAAGAAGACATTGGAATCAGTCTCTTCACCAATCATTACCAGGATGAGCAAGAACTGCAATTTTTTTCTTCTGAAGATCAAGTTATTGTGATCAAACACCTCAAGAAACTTACCCGCGAAAGTAAGCGTCACAAAAAAATGCTGCGTACGATTGTCCAGCTCCTTGAAAAGGAGATAGCATGAGACCAGATTTTTTAAAAACACTTTGGATGCTGCGATTTGAAAAAATTCGCGACGCAGAAGAAGAGGCTGCTTTTAAGTATCAGCAATTAATGGATTCAATTATCCTTCTCTTGGGAAAAGATCATGAAACTGTAAAGTTGCTGAAACGTATGGTCAAGGATGAGTTGAATCACGGGGTGATTGCACGTGAGCTCATTGAAATTTGCGACCGAAATCAGCCCGAAATCAAAGTGGTGGAACACTGATAAGTTTGGTTTGTTTTGAAACGCGGATCGTTTTGCCTTCCTGATTGACAACCGTCTCAAGCTGATTCCAGATTTTTAAAAATAATTCCGAGTCAAAGTGTGCGACTTTCCTGAGTTCTGCTTTGTGGGATGCATACAAATTATGTTCATCGAAAAGCAATTTCAAAAGTCTGGCGCCGACCGCGTTTCGGCCTCCCGAATGAAGGGCTAAATCTAAAACAGTCTCGACAGGTTCATCTTGGACAATCGAGATCGATTTTAGAAAATTGAGAATTCTTGTTGTGATGAAAAGAGTATAAATTGCATTTCTTGAAACATCTTTTGTCTCAATTGCCATGGAACTTAGGCGTGATTTAAAAACGTCTTCTTCGCTCCTTTCGGGGAATAATTGGGCAATTGGACTGCGGGGCGTTAGATAAAAAGGAGAGGCTCCTAGCAAGATGGGGAGTTTTGCCTGAAAACAAAGCGTTTGAATCATCGACTCTATCGATTCATTAGGCAGCCCTAAGATCTGGTAGGAAACAATTTTAAAACCTAGATCAAAGGCGCTCTGTACGACCTCCAGATACTTCTTGATGGTGTGCGGCCGCTTGGTGCTCTCTCGGACCGAATCATCAGAGCTGACCAGGGCTAGATTTAAATGTGTAAAACCCGCCTGCCTCATAAGCGTCATCAGTTCGCGATCCAAGCTTAAGTAGGAAATCCCGTTCATGGCGAGAAACTCGATTTCTTGATCTTGAAACTCGCGAATGAGTTCAAGGCAGAGCTTTTTCATGCCTTCTCGAAAATAGGTGAGGTTGTCATCCTCAAAGTCAAAGACCCGGTAACCTTGCTGATAACGAGTGCGGATTTCTTCCAAAATATTTTCAGTGCTTCGCCGGCGGAACGAATTTCCAAAAGTCTGATGAACAGAACAAAAACTGCAGTGATGAGGACAGCTTCGTGAGGTGATAAGAAAAGAAAGCGGCTTTCCTTCATATTGGTAAGTTTCAAGATTGAAATCCGAGAGATCGGGGATCGCTAAATCTTCAATGCCGTAATTATCCTCAAGGGGATTCAGGATTTGTTGCTGATCTTCTTTAAAGCCTAAATTCGGTACGGATCTCCATTTTTTGTCTGAACTAAAAGCTTTGAGAAATTCAACTACGGGTCGCTCGCCTTCTCCGCGAATCACAAAATCAATGTCACGATGAGAAAGCATGAGTTCGGGGCAGGCAGAGGCATGAGAGCCTCCCACGAGAATAGGTGTGTTAATCTTCTTCTTGATTGCGGATGCCGTAGACAAAACCTCACGATAATAGGGTGAGAAAAGAGCGGAGATCCCTATGAGGTCCGGTTTTTCTTTTTCGACTTCGCAAGCAATGGTTTCAAAGTCTGCGCCAAAGTGATAATACGCATGAAAGGTTGAAAATGGGCTTTGGTTCGGAAAGGCGTAGTAGGATCGCAGGTAAGATAGCTCTTCAGGGATTGAAATGGTTTTGCGTCCCCAACCCTGATGGAAATCACGAATCTTGACTTCCGTTTGCGGCAAGTGTTTGAGAATTGTGGCCTTGAGATAGCAAAGGCCTATGGGCTGCAAACGGATATCAGTTTCATAGAAATCTTGGATGGGTGGTTGGATCAAGACAAGTTTCATAAAACAGATTATAATCGCACACGCTTAAAATGACATCCTTTGTGAAGTCAACATAACTTGGAGTTTTTGTGCCTCGATTTGTAACTTGGACCTCTAAAGTTCGCAATCTCTTTTTGCTGACTCTACTCTTTCTTCCTTCAGCGCGTGCAGAGTCTAACCTGAAGTCGGATCATTTTCCTGCCATTATTGTGAAAAGCTCCAGCTTTAAACATGAAGGGAAAATCCCGCCCGAGTTTACTTGTGAAGGAAAAGATAATTCTCCGGAGATTTCATGGAGTAACATTCCTCAGGGAGCGGAAAGCCTTGCTTTGATCGTGGATGATCCCGATGCACCAAACGGTCTGTGGGTGCATTGGGTGGTTTATAATATTCCAGTAAGTGTTCAAGGTTTTAAATCCTCTCAACCTGATACTGAATTTTTAGAAAGCGGGGGAATGCAGGGCCTGACAGATTTTGGTCGAGTTGGATATGGAGGGCCGTGTCCGCCTTCCGGTACTCACAGGTATTTTTTTAAAGTTTATGCACTGGACACTCTGCTGGATTTCAAACCAGGAGCCACCAAAGCTCAAGTTGAATTTGCTATGACCGGACATATCCTTGCTCAAGGGACTTTGATGGGAAAATATAAACGCAAAAAAACCTAGTAGGATCCGGTTTGAATGCAATAACTCGAGGACGTTTCAATGAAATCCTGTACCGAATATCTATGGTTTCAAACAAAAAATCGCCGGGATTATTTAAATATCACAGCTCAGATTGAAGAGATTGTGCGAAAAAGCGGAATTCAGGAAGGCCTCTGTCTTGTGAATGCCATGCATATCACGGCGAGTATCTACATTAATGATAATGAGTCAGGTCTCATTCAAGATTTTGATGAGTTCCTGGAACAAATCGCGCCCTACGACGTCAAAAAATACCGTCATCATCAAACCGGAGAAGATAACGGAGACGCCCATCTCAAGCGCCAACTCTTTGGCAGGGAAGTTACGGTCGCGATCACCAAGGGAAAACTTGATTTTGGTCCTTGGGAGCAAATCTTTTATGCGGAATTTGACGGACGCCGACGCAAACGCGTTTTAGTTAAGATCATTGGCGAATGAAGATCGGAGATTCTGAGTGTTGGAGCTGAAAGCAAAAGACCAAAAATTTGATTTTGATTTTGTCAATTGTCCCATTGAAGAGCTTTTTGGAAAACTTGAAACCTCAGCCACTGGATTGACTTATCAAGAGGTCAAACGAAGACTTCACGAGTATGGCCCGAATGAGCTTGCCAAAAAAAAGAAGCGCACTTTTTTCTATCAATTTGCTGCAAAATTCTTCAACCCGCTCGTTATTGTTCTTCTGATCATTGCCAGCTTTTCTTTCTTCTTCGGCGATAAGATCAGTGCGGATTTTGTCATGGCTATGGCTTTCATGAGTGTTTTTCTTTCATTCATTCAGGAGTATCGCGCTGGGAAAGAAGCGGAACGCTTAAGTGAGATGGTAAAGGCCACGGCTACCGTTCACCGGAATGGTCGCTCAAGCGAGGTGAAGATCCGCGATCTTGTACCCGGCGATATCGTAGATCTTTTTGCAGGGGACATGATTCCCGCTGATCTGAGGCTCCTTTCCTGCAAAGATCTTTTCATTAATCAATCAGCGCTTACCGGAGAATCCCTTCCTATTGAGAAAACTTCAGCCGTGCCAGCTAGTAAACCCGGCGCTTCACAGGGCTATGGAAATATTGTTTTCATGGGTTCCAATGTGATCAGCGGAACAGGGCTCGGGGTTGTTCTGCGTACAGGCATTTCAACCCAGTTTGGCGAGGTTTCTCGGCGACTTTTAACCATGAGGACGGAAACCAGCTTTGATCGGGGCATCAAGCAATTTACCTGGCTCATGATTCGAATCATGATGGTTCTTGTTGGAGTGATATTCTGCATTAATTTTTTCCTTAAAAAAGGTTCTCTTGTCGAGGCTATGCTTTTTTCTCTCGCTGTGTCTGTCGGTTTGACTCCTGAAATGCTGCCAATGCTTGTGGCTGTCAATTTATCCAAGGGTGCGATTCAAATGTCCAAAAAAAAGGTGATCGTCAAGCGTTTAAACTCGATCCAAAACTTTGGAGCTATGGATATTATTTGTACAGATAAGACCGGTACGCTGACCATGGATAAAATTGTGCTCGAAAAACACTGTGATGTGATTCAGCGCGAAAGCCAAGAGGTTTTGAATCTCGCGTACTTAAACAGTTTTTATCAGACCGGTCTGAAAAATATTTTAGACCGCGCCATCCTCAAACATGAGAAACAAAAAACAGCTCAGTACCGAAAAGTGGACGAGATTCCTTTTGATTTTTCCCGCCGCATTATGTCTGTGGTTGTAGAGGTGGATGGGAAGGACCTTTTGATTGCTAAAGGAGCTCCGGAAGAAATATTTCGGCGATGCAGTCATTATGAGCTTGACGGTGAGATTTTGGAAATGGAACCTTTGATTCTGCAGGATCTTAAAGAGGAATATGATTCCTTGAGTTCTGAGGGGTATCGCGTACTTGCAGTTGCTTATAAAAATATGGAATCCAAGAAGGAAGTTTATTCGCGTGAAGATGAAAAAGAAATGGTGCTGAGCGGTTACCTGGCATTTTTGGATCCTCCAAAGCCCAGCGCTAAAGAGGCCATCAAGACTCTTAAGGGTTTGGGGGTCGATGTTAAAGTTTTGACAGGCGACAATGAGCTTGTCACTAAAAAAATCTGTTCTGAGGTGGGCCTGGATGTTCGCGGACTTGTGGTGGGGGATCAAGTAGAAAAATTACAGGAACATGAGCTTCAGGAATTGGTGAAAACCACTAATATTTTTGCACGGCTTTCGCCCATTCAAAAAGAAAGGGTGATTCATGCCCTTCGCGGAGGCGGACATATTGTGGGTTATTTGGGGGATGGTATTAATGATGCGCCCGCTCTGAAGGCCTCAGACGTTGGGATTTCAGTTGATAATGCGGTAGATATTGCCAAGGAATCTGCGGACATTATTTTACTTCAAAAAAATCTCATGGTGCTGGAAGATGGTGTGATCGAAGGTCGCAAAACCTTTGGAAATATTGTGAAATATATCAAGATGGGATCGAGCTCCAATTTCGGGAATATGTTCAGCATGACTGGAGCGAGTCTCTTGATCCCTTTTCTTCCGATGCTGCCGATCCAAATTCTTCTTAATAATCTGCTTTATGATATTTCTCAAATTGCGATTCCGACGGATTCTGTGGATCCAGAATATCTTTCTGATCCCAGACCTTGGAAAGTTTCTGCGATTCGCAAATACATGATGACGATTGGTCCGATCAGTTCGATTTTTGACTTCATCACTTTCGGGGTGATGTTCTGGATTTTTCACGCCTCGCCTGAACTTTTCCGCACAGGATGGTTCTTAGAGTCACTTTGCACGCAGACGCTTGTGATTCATATTATCCGTACTTCAAAAAAACCTTTTTTTGAGAGCCGCCCGAGCCGCTATTTGGTAGCCATGTCTCTTTTTATTATTTCTGTGGGGATCGTAATTCCATTTTTGCCTTTGGCTAAATCCTTGGGGTTTGTTCAGCCGCCCATACCGTATTTCTTGATCTTGGTTTTAATCGTGGGCTGCTACCTTGTGAGCGTTCAGTGGGTCAAAGCCTGGTTTGTGAAAAAATTTGGACAAGATTAATTTATGAGGAGATTAATCATGAGAAAAACACTGCAATTTAAATTCAGTTTATTCATTTTCATGTTGTTTGTCACTGCGCTTTCAGTTGCATTTGCGGATCCAGTTGCCAGCGATAAAACAGCATCTCAGGCAGGTTCTGCCCCTCTTGCCGCCCAGCCTCAAAATCAGGAAGCTTCAGCGACTTCGCAAGTCACTCCGAATGATCAACAGGATTGGGATACTTTTGATTCTGTCGCTGATTACTGGAGCCGATTTCCGAATCGAGTGGGACACTATGTTAAAGATCAAATCCAGAAATCTTTAGCGAGTGCACCTGTGCCGCTTCAAGCCGAAGAGTCTTTTAGTCATCGTTCCAGTCTGGATGTTTTGGAAAATACCAAAGAGGTGTTAGTCCTTATGGATCTTCCCGGTGTTTCTAAAGAAGATACTTTGGTTGAAATCAAGAGTGGGGTGCTTTACATTACCGGATATCGTAAAAATGTTGGACTGGATGATTTTCAGCAAGATTCCGGGACTTATAAAGTGAGAGAGCGAAGCCAGGGGGCCTTTCAGCGCAGTATCAAACTCCCAAATTACATTGATGTGAATCAGGTTAAGGCTGAGCAAAAAGATGGTGTCCTGATCATACATTTAGGAAAAGTAGCTGAGACCCGCAGTGATGTCATTAAAGTTAACATTCAGTAACACTCGAGGCCTATGCATTACGCAAGCTTAAAATCCTGCGTTCGGGATTTGGAAAAACACAAACATTTGATCCGTGTTCAGGAGGAAGTAGACCCGAACCTTGAGATGGCGGCGATTCATCGGCGTGTTTTTCAAGTCGGTGGTCCGGCGATTTTTTTTGAGCGTGTCAAAGGGAGTCCATTTCCTGCAGTTTCAAATCTGTTTGGAACTTTGGAACGCGCGCGATTTCTCTTCCGTGGGACTCTTGCTAGAGTCGAGGCGCTGGTCAAAATAAAAGCAGATCCATCGATTCTATTTTCAAAACCAGGCATACTTTTCCCAGCAGGGTTGGCGGCGCTTCATACCTTTCCCAAGAAAGTATCTCACGGTCCTGTGCTCGCAAATCAAACTTCGATCGATCAGCTGCCGCAGCTTAAGTGTTGGAAAGATGATGGGGGTGCATTTATTCTGCTTCCTCAGGTTTACTCAGAAGATCCTGAGCATCCCGATGTCATGCATTCTAATTTGGGAATGTACCGTATTCAGTTGTCGGGTAATGAGTATGAACCTAACCGAGAAATTGGAATGCACTATCAGCTTCGCCGCGATATAGGCATTCATCATTCAAAAGCCATTCTCCGTAATGAACCTTTGAAAGTCAGTATTTTTGTGGGTGGTCCGCCGGCGCACACATTTGCCGCGGTGATGTATCTTCCTGAAAACTTATCTGAATTGAGATTTGCGGGCGCGCTTGCAGGAAGAAATTTTAGATATGCAAGGCAAAATGATTTTGTGGTTTCCACAGATGCGGATTTTTGTATTACGGGAACTGTATATCCTCATCAAACCAAACCTGAGGGGCCGTTTGGAGATCATTTAGGATATTACAGTTTGAAGCACAATTTCCCAGTTCTGCGTGTGGAATCTGTTTATCATCGAAAGGGCGCAGTATGGCCGTTTACAGTTGTCGGAAGACCGCCGCAAGAGGACTCGATTTTTGGTAAGTTGGTGCAGGAAATTGCGGGGCCGATTTTGCCTGAGGAAATTCCAGGGATTAAAGAGGTCCATGCCGTGGATGCCAGCGGCGTTCATCCTTTGCTTTTAGCGATTGGAAATGAACGTTACGCTCCCTACGAAAAACGTGAACCTCGGGAAATTCTCAAAGGAGCGAATGCACTCTTGGGTTACGGACCCTGTGCGTTGGCAAAATACCTGATCATTGCCGCAGAGGGTGACAATCCGCGATTGAGTACTCATGATATTCCTGCATTTCTTAAACACGTTTTAGAGCGCATTGATTTTCGTCGAGATCTTCATTTTCAGACCCGCACCACTATAGATACTCTGGATTATACTGGCGGCTCTTTAAATCAAGGATCCAAGCTGGTCATGGCATGTGCCGGAGCGAAAATTCGAGAATTGTCTGCCTCTCTTCCCGATGGTTTCAAATTGCCGGATGGATTTGATCATCCTAAATATGTAATGCCTGGTATCCTGGCAATCCGAGCACCGTCATTTATTGATTATCCGACAGAGCAGGCAAGGGTGGGAATGTTGACAAAATATTTGGAGCTTAATCGCCAATCGCTCACAGATCCCCTTTTAGTTTTGGTGGATGACAGCGATTTTACAGTGTCAAGATTTGAAAATTTTCTCTGGGTCGTGTTTACGCGTTCCAATCCATCCCATGATGCTTATGGTGTTCGCGATTTTCAAGCCTTTAAGCATTGGGGCTGCGAGGGTCCGCTCGTGATTGATGCAAGAGCCAAGCCTCATCACGCGCCTGAGCTTAAAGAGGACCCCGATGTCATGAAGCGCGTCGAGGCTCTGGCTGCTCGAGGCGCCTCTCTCCACAGAATTCTTTGACCTTGATTTAGTCTTTGACAAAAACCTGGCTGTATATACAATATATCGCCTACACGCTAAGTGTATATACATCTCAATCAAAGGACTTGTCATGAAAAAAAATCAAGCTGTCCGTACCCGATCCTCCAGCGCGCCTTCGGCTGTTAAAAAAGAAAAAGGGGAAAGTCAGGAAAGTAAGCTTATTTCCATTCGCATCCCCAAAGATGTGATTCAAAAACTGCGCTCAACCGCAGATAAAAAGGGTGGGGAAGGTTATCAAACCTTGATCAAGTCCTACATTACAAACGGTCTGACCCAGGAAGATGTTTCAAGTTCACCCCCAAAAACCATTACCAAGTCCAAGCAAAGTTCTAAGATTTTAAAGGAAACACTGGGTGAGATCGGAACTCCATTTGTGGTGGAAGCGCCTGTTTCTCATAAAATCAAAGCTCCTCAGCAAGAACGCAAAAAAGATACGGTGATTCAGGAAGATATTGAGCGTCTTGCGGATTCTTTATCTCCCTATCTCAAATTCTTTGCCGGAAAGAGGTTTTTGATTACCGGGGCTTTTGGTTTTCTTGGCAAGTACATGGTTCATCTCATGAAATATTTGAACGAGGAAGTTTTGAAAGAAAAGACTTCTGCGCTTCTGCTGGATAATTTTGTGACAGGTTATGAGCAGCTCGTGAATCTAGACAAAAATCTGCAATTTGTTCGGCATGATGTGATCAAGAATTTCGATACGGATCAGGAGCTTGATTACATTTTGCACATGGCAGGGATCGCCTCTCCTGCATATTACACGAAGTATCCCATTGAGACATTAGACGTGGGAACGGTGGGGACTCGGCACATGCTTGAGCTTGCGGTTAAAAAACGCGTCAAAAGTTTTCTTTTTACCAGCTCAAGTGAAGTTTATGGAGATCCGGATGCGGCTCATGTTCCAACCACTGAAGAATATAATGGAAACGTGTCAGTGAATGGTCCGCGATCCTGTTACGATGAATCCAAGCGATTTGGGGAAACGGTGTGTATGGCCTTTCACCGCGTGTATGATCTGCCAGTAAAAATTGTCAGACCCTTTAATGTCTACGGCCCAGGGATTCGGCCTGATGATTATCGCGTGCTCCCGAATTTTATTGAACATGCCCTTCGTAAGGAACCTTTGCCGATTCACGGACGCGGGATCAATACCCGGTCTTTCTGCTACATTGCGGATGCGATTGAGGCCATCTTTCGTGTACTTTTTAGCGAGGCTCACGGTGAAGCTTTTAATATCGGAAATCCTGGCCCTGAAATTTCGGTAGCAGATCTTGCCCACAGAGTGGCAAAGGCCATGCCGTATGAGGTGAAGGTTCTTCATATTGATCCGCCGCATGCGGTTTATTCTCATTCAGATCCCAAGCGCCGTTGTCCGGATATTTCAAAACTTCAGAAATGGACGGGTTTTGAGCCGAAATACGGATTGGACGAGGGGCTTCGACGCACGATTCAGTGGTTTTCAGATCGCTGAGTTCCGGGGAAGTCTTGAAATCAATTCATGAATCATTTACTATCTCGCATCGCTTAACAGAATCAGTCTAAAAGGGAAGGATATTTTATGGAAACGCTTCGACATATTGATCCAGCAGTTAAAGACGTTCGCGGTGAGATTCATAATATTTTTGAAGGCCGCATTGAACATATTGCTCTCATTACTTCTAAAAAAGGAACGGTTCGAGCTAATCACTATCATAAGCAGGATCACCAGTTTATTTATCTCGTAAGCGGAGCATTTAATAGTCATTCTGTGGATACTCGTGATACTTCCAAACGTCAGGTGCTGAAATTAGTTCCAGGAGATATTGTAGAAACACCGGCCTACATTGCCCACGCTCAAGAGTTTACTGAAGATTCAGTTTTTCTTGCACTTACCACGCGCCAGCGTGAGCAGGGAAAATATGAAGAAGATACGATTGCGTATCAAGTCATTGAGGGTTACATTAATCCTAATCTTAAAAAAGAAACTCCTAAGCCAGCACGCGTTTAAAGCCTGAAGGTTTTGAGAACCTCTTCTATGAACCGAATCGTTTTGATCAGTGGAGCTTCCCGAGGTCTTGGCCTGAGTTTGGTTCAGAAATTTGTATCCTCCGGGGATACGGTTTACGGCGTGAGCAGATCTAAAAAATACTGGTCTGACATTCCGGATGAGCTTTTTGATTCAGGGCGTTTTATCTTGGAAACGATTGAGCTTGCAGATGAGTCTCGAGTTCAGAGCTGGATAAAAAATGTTCTGAAGCGTGCGAAGCGGATTGATCTCGTGATCAATAACGCAGGGTACGCTAGTTTTCTTGAACCGGTTCATAAAATTAAAAGCAGAGAACTTCAAAAGTCCTTTGAATTAAATCTATTTACAGCCTTCCATGTTTGTAAGCATGTGCTTCCGGTATTTCAAAAGCAAAAACATGGTTTGATCATGAATGTTTCATCCATGGCTGGTACGAGGGCGGTGCCTAAACTTTTTTCGTATTCCGCTTCCAAATTTGGACTCTTGGCTTTATCTCAGGCTATTGCCAAAGAAAATCCTGATCAGGGCATTTCCTGCGTGACGGTTTGTCCTGGAGGTATGAATACAGAGATGCGCGCAGCTCTTTTTGGCAAGGAAGACGCTTCAAAACAGCAATCTCCTGATTTTGTGGCTGATTTAATGCTCCAAATCGCGGATGGGAAAATTGCTGTGGAAAGCGGAGGACATATTGTGATCCGGCATGGTAAAATCACAGGCATCTTTCCGCAACCAGCAGCGTAGGGTGTATGGATCAAGACCTTTATCGTAGAAAAACATGTCGTTATTGCGACGGGCCACTTCCAGGCCCCTTTCTGGAATTGGGGTCTCAGCCTCTTGCCAACAATCTTATTTCCAAAGAAGAGCTTGGATCAAAACCCTTCCAGTGCCCGCTAAGCTTAGTTTTTTGTCCCAAATGTTTTTTAGTCCAACTATCGCACGTTGTTCCGCCTGAGAAAATGTTTTCTCATTATCTGTATGTGAGTTCTACGACAAAGACTTTCCGTGATCATTTTGCGGATTATGCAAAGACACTTCGCGAAACACTTTCCAAATCGATTGCCTCGCCGCTGGCTGTGGATATTGGCAGCAATGATGGGCTTCTTGTTTCGTGTTATATGAAAGAGGGATTCCGTTCGCTGGGAATTGACCCCGCAAAAAATCTTGCACTGGAAGCCAACAGCCGCGGTTTTAAAACACTCAATCGGTTTTTTGATGAGTCCTGTGTGGATGAGATTCTTCGCACAGAAGGGCAAGCACACGTGATTAGCGGGAACAATGTTTTTGCACATATTGATGACATTCAGGGTGTGTGCCGGAACGTATCCAAACTGCTCGCACCAGATGGGATCTTTGTGATCGAATTTCCGTACCTCGTGACGATGCTCGATACTCTGGTTTTTGACATGATTTATCATGAGCATCTTTCCTATATCGGAATTCTTCCGCTCCTTTATCTTGCCAAGCGTTTTGAGTTTGAGATCTTTGATGTACAAAAAGTATCGTCCCACGGGGGATCTCTTCGGGTTTTTATTCAGAAACGCGGAGGCCCATACAAAAAGCAGGCGATTGTCGATGATTTAGCGCATCAGGAGAAAGCGCGAGGTTGTGATCGACTTCCGGTTTATCACAAGTTTGCCGAGGAAGTGCTGCTTGTGAAAAAGAATTTTTTGAACGTGATTCGTGATTTGAAAACCTGTGGAAAATCCATTGTCGGTTATGGTGCACCGGCGAAAGCGAGCACGATCCTGAATTTTTACGGTTTAAAATTTAGGGATATTGATTACATCGTGGATGATAATCCTCTTAAGCAGAATTTATTTGTTCCGGGTGCGGATATTCCGATTCGTCCAAGTTCTACTTTGATGAATGCGCCTGCTGATTATGTGATTATTTTTGCCTGGAATTTCGCCAAGGAAATTCTCTCCAAAATTGGTTCACTTCAGGACCGCGGATCGCAATTTTTGATTCCTTTGATTCCTCCATCCCAGCTCCACGCGTCGGTTGGCGCGCGTGATCAATCTTTTCTCATTAAGCCTTAAGCTTTCGTCTCTTTTTGAAATTTCTGTGCTGCGATCATTTTTTTCACAGTCATCGTTTCAAAATGACACAAGGTAATGGCTGAAATCGCGAACGCTACCCGCTAATTTGCCGTAATCTATTGAAATTAATAGGGTTATGCCATGATCGCTATTTTGGCATGCGGATTGATAATGCTAAGTTGTTATCAATCTTAACCATAAAAAGGAGACTCAACATGAACCTCATTAGAAAAAATCAAGTCACTCAGTTTGACCCTTTCAATGTGATTGCAGATTTGCAGGAAGATCTCAATCGCTTTTTCTCAGGTTCGCTCAGGCGAGCGCGAGACCATGAGTTTTTATATGGTCTGTATTCTCCTGAAATTGAACTTAAAGAAGAAAATGACCAGTATGTTTTAAAGGCGGATTTACCGGGCCTTAACAAGGATGAAATTCAGCTGAATTTCACTGGAAATGTTCTGGAAATCAAAGGCGAGCGTAAAGAGGAAACAGAACGGAAGGAAAAGGGTTTTTATCATTCTGAGCGCCGTTATGGAAGCTTTGCTAGAGTCGTTGAATTTCCTACGGAAGTTCAAACCGATAAAGCAAAGGCAAGCTACAAAGATGGTGTTTTGGAGCTAGTGATTCCTAAATCAGAAGCCTCTAAACCAAAACAAATCAAAATTGATTTGAAATAAGTTAGTGGGCAAGGGCAGCTTTTCTTCGAGCTGCCCTTGTTTTTTTTTGCTAGATTGCGAGTAGCATTTTTATAATGTGACTTTGTAAAATGGAATCGCCAAGGTAAACTATAACTATGAGAGTGAAATTGCTTATTGATTTTATTGTTTGCTTTGTTGGATTTAACCTCACTGGGTATTCTGAAACCTGCAAGGTGGTAGTTCAGGACGTGAAAGGGCAGGTTCAAGTTACTTCAAAAGAGAACACGATGCCTTTAAATCAAAATGATAGCGTCGCTTTGGGTGATTCCATTCAAACTTTGAATCAAGGAATGCTGGATCTGCTTTGTAATGATCGATTTGCTTTGCATTTTTATCCCGATTCCGAACTCAAAGTTCAAGAAATCACAGCTTCTCATTTGAGTTTTGAGTTGATCCGTGGTACGGTGATTTTTAAGATTGTAAAATCTGGTGAGGATCAGAGCTTCGCAGTTTCGGGAGGAGATATCTTTGAGGTCAGTGGCGGTTACGGGGTTTTTTATTTAAAAAACTCACCCCAGGATGTTTTGTCCCACGGCAGGATTGCCCTTCGCGAAGGAAAACTTCAAGCGAATCTGAAAGAGTCTGGCATGTCCTTAAATCTTTTGGAGAATCAAGCGCTCAATATTCCAGCCGGATTTGGTATTCCTGAATTAGTAGCAACAGGTGACGAAGATGCCGTGATTTTGAATGATTCGGATGCACTTTCCACATTTAACATGAAAGCCCAAATCTCTGGCTCGCTCAAAGTTTTACAAGATTTAGCCGCAAAATCAAAAGCAGGATCTTTCCCTCAATCATTGACAACTGAAAAATCCCAGGCGAAAAAAAACTCCTAGAGAGAAGCTTATTTTTTTTCTGGATGTGCTTTTTTGAGAAGTCCTTCTAATTGGCCGGATTGATAAAGCTGCGTCAAAATATCAGATCCACCGATAAGTTCTCCGCCGATGAAAATCTGAGGAAAGGTGGGCCAGTCAGAAAAATCTGGGAGGTATTCGCGAATATCCTGACGCTCTAAAATATCCACGCTCTTAACCGGATAAGGATAGTTTTTTAAAATTTCAGCGGCGGTTGCGGAAAAACCGCATCGCGGCATGCTGGTGCTTCCCTTCATAAATACTACGAGCGGGTGACTGGCAATGATTTCTTTGACTTCTTGAATGACTTCAGCTTCGGTTTTCATGGGTTGCTCCTTTAAGCAGTATAAATTCCTTGAGAGGGTCTCAGTTTCCACTCTTCCGGAGTATGAGCTTGGATCGTGAGGCTGTGAATATCCGTGCTTTGGTTCATTCCCATGCATCCATACACCATGCGGTGGCGGGCAATAAGAGACTTTCCCTCAAATTTCTTAGAGACAATAACAAGATCAAAACATTTCTGAAGCGGTTTGAGGGTTTCAGCGTGATCGGAACCGTGTGCATGGCTCCAGTCATGGACTTTGAGAAACTCCGGATGAAAGTGATCTTGAATAGTTTTTTCCACAAGTGCTTGATTCATGGTGACAAGATATCAAATTGGACTCTCAGAGTCCAGTTTAAAATGATTTCCCTTTCTCGGTGAGTGAAGTACAATACACTTAATTTTTACGACGGTATCCAACCAGACGCAAAACATTCAGGTTCTTACTTCCCGTGAGAAAATACGCATTTGCAGCCAAAGAGAAGCAAAAACTCTAGACCATGAATTCCAAATATAAAACCATGGTTCGAGGGATGCAGAAAAAAGTGGACCTCCAATCTGGCTGCGATGATGAGAATTGGCATCTTTATATGCTGCGCTGCGGTGATGAGTCCCTTTACACAGGAATTACTAAAGATCTAAATCGTCGACTGAAGATGCACGAGAAGGGAAAGGCTTCAAGGTACACACGAACGCATCAGCCCGTGAAGCTTGTTTATCAGGAGTTTTGTGGAAGCCGAGTTCAGGCTTTGGTGCGAGAACTTGAAGTGAAATCTTTTCCTAGATCTAAAAAAGAAAAAATGATTTCCGCCCGCGTTAAGATCAAGAAAAAAGCCAAGGTAAAGAAAACTGGGATCAAAAAGAAAGTGATAGCAGTATGAGAGATTTTAGACAAGATCGCAATTATAGACATCATCCTCGTGGTTCAAGGCCTCATCCTTCTTTTAACCCTAGATATTCTCGGCAAGGTCCTGCGCGTCCCATGGTCTCTGAAGAAGAGCGACGTTTTACGGAGGGTGTTGCGGTTGATCCCTCACCTCGAATTCGACTAGAAAATGGATCTAAAGAATTAACCATGCGCGCGATGGATTTGATTTGTCCAATTGGAATGGGGCAACGAGGTCTTATTGTTTCGCCGCCTGGATCTGGAAAAACAACTTTTCTCAAGCATCTTTGCCAGGCCATCTCAAAAAGTGTTCCTGAAGTAAAACTTTATGCCCTTTTGATCGATGAGCGTCCGGAAGAGGTCACAGATTTCAAACGCAGTGTGCCAGCAGAGATTAGAGCCTCCTCTTCAGATCATGACTATGAACATCACATTCAGATTGCGCGTGAATTGATGACACAGGCTTATCGCGAAGCCGGATCAGGAAAAAATGTCGCCATTGTCGTGGATTCGTTGACCCGGCTTTCTCGAGTTCACAATGCCGATCTTCGTTCCACGGGACGTACACTTTCCGGTGGTGTGGATGCCCGTGCGCTTGAGATGCCTCGGCGAATTTTTGGTTCTGCCCGAAAAATTGAAAACGGGGGATCGCTCACCATTTTAGCAACCATTCTGGTTGAGACAGGGAGCCGGATGGACGAAGTTATTTTTGAAGAATTTAAAGGAACGGGAAATATGGAAATGGTGCTTTCTCGTGAAGTTGCCAATCAAAGAATTTTTCCGGCTATTAATCTTGCTAAAAGTGGTACCCGAAAGGAAGAGCTCTTGTTGGAACCTTGGGAGCTTGAGCCTGCTCAAATGCTCCGACGTGGACTTGCGACTTTCGGTGCTGTGGATGCGGCAAAAACCTTGGTGGAGCAGCTTCAGAAATATCCTACGAATCGCGAGCTTTTAACGGCGCTTCATCAAAAGACCCAAAAAAAATCCGCTTAACCACTTAAATTTGATATTTTATCGGCAGATTTAATTGGCTGCTTGCAACGTATTGAGATGCTATGAAACAACGCAAGGTAATTTGGTTTTTTTACATTTTCCTTTCTTTTGTTTCTTTTTTTATTTTACCCTCCTTTATTTTTGCTGCTGAAAAAAAAGCGGTTAACCCTCTTTCTGTTCAAGACCAGATCCAAGCCATTATTAAATCTGGAATGATTCCCAATCTTAAGCAAAAGAGAATCGCTCGATTCAAAAAAGATTTTGAAGCGCTTTATGCTCCCGCGGCCTATCAAACTGTTTGGCTGGATCAAGGCAAACCGAAGGCGGCAATCCAGGAAATGATGAGCGTGTTCCAGAGCGCTCGTGAGCGTGGTTTGAATCCCGAGGATTATGATGTTGCTCTGTTTAAAAAAATCTTGGATCGTGTCGGTTCTGATAAACCGCTCTCCAATCGAGAAATGGCGCTTCTGGATACAGGACTCACGGCATCTTGCTTTCGTTTTTTATCGGATAGTTATTTAGGGAAAATGGATCCTAAAGAGCTGGGGCTGGGGTTATCGGTTTCAAAGGAGCCACTCAATCTATCTTCTTTAGCGATCCAACTTCTGCAGGGAAAAAGTTTTAAAAAACTGGCAGATGCGGTCGAACCTCAGCTTGCGCAATATCGCAGAATTAAGGAAGCGCTTTCCTTCTATCGTGGCATTGCAGCTCAGGGGAAATGGCATACGCTGACACCTCAGAAATTAATTGAGCCCAAGGATATTTATGGGCAGTCTGATCTTTTAGCAGATAATCTTAAACTTGTAGGGGATCTAAACGCTGACCTGCAAGTTCTCCCTAATGCCATTTATGACGGAGAGCTTGTGGAGGCCGTGAAGCGGTTTCAAGAGCGACACGGACTTGAAGTGGATGGCGTGCTCGGTCGCGCGACTTTTGCGGCCATCAAAGTTCCTTTGACCTATCGCGTTCGCCAACTCGAACTCTCCCTGGAGCGTTTACGCTGGCTTCCAGCCATCCAAAACAGTCCCTTTATCGTGGTCAATATTCCAGTTTATAAACTTTGGGCGTTTAGCTGGGAATCCGGAATTTCAAAACTTGAATTTGAAATGAAGGTGGTGGTCGGAGATGCTGTCAAGCATCAGACTCCAATTTTTTACGGAACCATGAAGTCAGTAGAATTTCAACCTTATTGGAACGTCACTGCAAAAATCGCTCGCGAAGAAATTATTCCTGACTGGATCAAAGATCCAAAGTATCTTGAGAAGCATGATATGGAGATTGTGAATTATCAGGGAGAGCGTCCTGATCTTAGTCTCAGTGAATTAAGGTATGGTATTTCCAAAGGAACTTTGATTTTACGCCAGCGCCCCGGGGTCAAAAATCCCTTAGGGAGAATCAAATTTATTTTTCCTAACAGCGAATCGGTTTATTTGCACGACACTCCGGAAGGTGCTCTATTTGAACAATACCGGAGAGATTTTAGTCACGGCTGTGTCCGCGTGGAGCGGCCCGCAGATCTTGCTCGGTTTGTCTTACGGGGAAATCCCGAGTGGACAGAGGAGAAAATTACTGAGGCCCTTAAAAATCCGAAACGCCAATGGGTCAATTTGAAATTTCCGGTTCAAGTGCTTCTTTTCTATTCAACCGCGAGTACGGATGCCGATGGCCGCGTTTATTTTTCTGATGATATTTATGGGCATGATCTTAAGTTGGATGAGGCGCTTCGGCTTGGAGCTTCCAGCCTCCGGCCGCCATTGGGTAGTGCTCTTTCTTTGAAAAATAAAAAATTGCTTTCGTTGAAACCGCAGGCATAAAACGATAAAATACCGCATCTTAACTTTTCTCCGACCTCTTAACTCGAAGGATGAAGTATGAAAAGCGCTGTTGATCAAAGAGTTTATAATTTTAATCCCGGTCCTGCGGCACTCCCGCTTCCAGTTCTTGAAAAAATCCAGGACGAACTTCTTAATTATCGCGGATCTGGAATGTCGGTTATGGAAATGACTCACCGCTCTAAAGAGTTTGAGGCTATTCTTGAAAATGCAAAATCTCTCCTCAAACAGCTATACGGAATTTCTGACGATTATGAGATTGTCTGGCTTCAAGGCGGAGCACGCTTGCAGTTTGCGATGATTCCCATGAATCTCTATATTCCTGGAAAACCCGTGGATATGATTCATACAGGGGAATGGTCCAAACAAGCCATTTCAGAGCTCAAGAAAGTTGCGGAGTATCGCTTGGCCGCTAGTACTGAAGCTGAAAAATTTACGCGACTACCTGATCCCCAGGAAATTAAATTGAATCCAGAAGCTTCGTACGTGCATGTGGTTTCGAATAATACGATTTACGGCAGTCAGTGGAAAAAATATCCGGATGTAGGCAATGTTCCGTTGGTTGCAGACATGACTTCAGATATTCTTTCTCGTCCTGTCGATGTGAGCAAGTTTGGGCTTATCTTTGCGAGTGCTCAAAAAAATCTTGGAATCGCGGGCGTCACGGTGGTGATTATCCGCAAAGATTTGCTAAGTCGCAGCAAAGAAAATCTACCTGTCATGCTGAATTATGTGGAGCATGTAAAGAATAATTCGCTTGTGAATACGTGTCCTACTTTTGCGATTTATGTTGCGGGTTTAGTTCTTGAGTGGCTCCGCGATCAAGGGGGGTTAGTAGCCATTCAAAAGCATAACGAGGAAAAAGCTCGAATTGTTTATGAGGCCATTGATCAAAGTCCGCTTTTTCAAGGAACCGTGAGAAAATCGGATCGATCGATTATGAATGCGGTCTTTGTGCTTAAGAAACCGAGCGAGGAAATGGAAAAGGAGTTTCTCTCCGGTGCTAAAAAGCGAGCACTTGCAGGTCTCAAAGGGCATAGATCGGTAGGCGGGTTCCGCGCCTCTATTTATAATGCCATGAGCCTGGAAGGCGTAAAAACGCTGGCTGATTACATGCGCGAATTTGATAAGAAGTTTGCGTGAGACGAAGCGTTTTAGACGTGGTCTGATTTTTCAATCAAGAAGGAGATCGTGGTGAAGAAGTTTTGGCCGCGCCTGATGTTGGGAGCGTTGGTTTTGTCTTCTGTCACGCGAGTCGCTATGGCTGAGCATCCTGCTTATGTTGCTGGTACCTTCTATCCTGGAAATCGTGAAGATCTGCGTTCTCAGGTTGAATCTTTTCTAAAATCTCCGGAAAACCCCTCGTCGAACCTCGAGCCGCGAATTTTGGTCGTGCCTCATGCAGGATATGTTTATTCCGGGAAAGTCGCTGGCCGTGCTTTTTCGGAGATCAAAGGTAAAAACTATCCTCTGGTGATTTTGCTTGGAGTGGCTCACCGCGCGTCGATTCAAGGTGCGGTGCTGGATTCGAAAGGCCCGTTTAATACTCCTCTTGGAAAAATTGAGGTGGATTCAGAAGCTGCGACGTGGCTTTTAAAAGCTTCGAACAAAATTATAGAAAACGCGAAAGCTTTTTCCGGCGAACACTCGATTGAGACAGAGCTTCCTTTTTTGCAGCTTACGTTGACTCGATTCAAGATCGTCCCTTTATTAATGGCAGCTCCGGATCTTCAGGTGGCTGAGTCAGTGGGTAAAGCACTCGCGGATCTTATTGAGCAGAGGAAAAAAGAGGGGAAGCCCACGCTGATTGTTGTTTCCACGGATTTTGCGCATTATCCTTCTGCAAAGGATGCGCAAACCTCAGACGCCATCATGATAGATCACATTCTAAACGTAGACCCTGAAGGACTTTTCAAAGCTTCAGAAGATCAGATGGCCAAAGGCGTCCCTCATCTTGCCACGACGATGTGCGGTGAACAAAGTACGCTTGCGGCACTTTTTGCGGCGCGAAAACTGGGGATTTCAAAGCCTGAAAAAATGATACAGGCCAATTCGTCAGAAAGTCCTTATGGAAACCCCAATGAAACCGTAGGATATGGTTCTTTGATTTTTTACGATCAAAAGGTGAATCTTCCGGAGGCAAAACCTGCTGGAAATATCGTGGCCTACCGGCTTTCTCAGGAACAAAAACAAAAATTGCTGGTAGCTGCGCGATCCTCAATTCGTAAATTTTTGGAAACCCGAAAAAAACCTTTTGAGGATACAGATTCGGATCCGATGATGATGGAAAACAAGGCTGTGTTTGTCACTTTGAAAGAGCACGGGATGTTGCGTGGTTGTATTGGCTCACTTACTGCGAAGGCTCCGCTGCTTCACACGGTGCAGCAATATGCGATTTTGTCCGCAACGCAGGATACTCGCTTTCATCCCGTGACTCTTACCGAGCTTCCATCTATTGAAATTGAAATTTCAATTCTGTCGGAGCCTCGACCAGTTAAAGATGCTAATGAGATTTTAGATGGCATCGATGGCGTCATTTTGAAACGAGGGGATCATACCGGAGTTTTTTTACCGCAAGTGTGGCTTGAATCTGGCTGGGACAAGAAAAGATTCTTAGATGAACTCGCAAGCCAAAAAGCAGGTCTGCCGCCTGATGCCTGGCGCTATCCTGACACGGAACTCTCCGTTTTCCAGGATTACGTTTTTAAAGAAAGTGATTTCCGGTGATCTCTTAATGGAGATTTAGAAGATTACTTGGAAAATGAAATAAGGGTTGAGAGTTTTTGTCGAATAGGTCTTCGGGAAAGTAGCCAGAAAGTTGTCATGCCAATAATGCCTCCGACCATGTCCCACAAAACATCATTGTAATCAGGTGTGCGGTCCACGGTTCCTATCTGTAAAACTTCATTTAAGCATCCCCAAAAAAGAAGTACCACGAGCGTAGCGACCATGGGATTTTTTAGATAGGCTGTTTTTGAGAATCTTTCCTGACTGGCTTTGAAATAGGCAGTTAAGAATAGACCCAGTAAGGCATAACCAATACCGTGTCCCAAATCAAAGGACATCTTCATGTGCATGGTATCAGTGATGAATTGATGAGGAACCACTGCGAGGAAGCTCAGGATGGCTGACCAGCCTGAACACATCAGTATCAAACCTGTTCTGCGACGTTCAATATATTGCATCATTTATCAGTAATGAACTCCTATACGGGCGCCTTAAATAAAGGCTTTTATAAAGTTGCAAAGCATAGACTTTTCTGGCGTGAAATCAAGAAAAAAATAAAATCAAAAATTTACAAAAAAATGACATGAATTTGACGATTTCCGTGCCTCGACAAGCCTAAAAGCATCCGTTATACTGGCTCAAATCAATTTCAAAAAAAACCTCAGGAAAGATTTCATGACAAGTTCGAGCTCAGAACCTAAAAAACTCTCACCTGTTGAAGCGGAAAAGGAAAATAGCCGCTATTTGCGCGGGAAAATCGTTGAACAACTTAAAGATGATGTCGTTCACTTTGATGCTTCCCAGCATAATCTCATTAAATGCCACGGTATGTATGAACAAGATGACCGTGATAAGCGCCAGGAGCTTCTAAAGCAGAAAAAAGATAAAGCCTACAGCTTAATGGTACGCACCAAGACACCTGGCGGAAGATTAACCTCGGCGCAGTATCTTGTGCTGGATGAGCTTTGTGAAAAATATGCAAACTCAACGCTCAGAATTACGACCAGGCAGGGGATTCAATTCCACGGGATTCTGAAAAAAAATCTAAAAACTCAAATGAAAGAGATCAACCAGGCTTTGATCACGACTTTTGGCGCTTGCGGGGATGTGGTTCGCAATGTTTGTTCTTGTCCAGCGCCTTTGGAAGACCGGATCAAAATGAGGATTCACGACCTGGCGCAAAAAATTTCCAATCACTTTCTGCCAAGAACAGGTGCTTATCACGAAATCTGGCTCGATGAAAAACCTGTGGAGGATTCGAATCAGGAAGTAGAGCCTATTTATGGTAAGACCTATCTTCCGAGGAAATTCAAGTTTGTGATCGCGTTTCCAGGGGATAATTGCGTCGATATCTATGCGCACGATGTTGGGATGATTCCTGTTTTTAAAGCAGACAAGCTGGAAGGGTTTGATTTGGTCGCCGGCGGCGGACTTGGCATGACTCACAATATTCCAGAGACATATCCGGTCTTAGCAAAACCTCTTGGATTTGTGGCTGAAGCCCAGCTGATGGATGCTCTCGAGGCTATTGTGAAAGTTCAGCGTGATTTTGGAAATCGTGTGAACCGAAAGCGTGCGCGTTTGAAGTATTTGATTGAAGAAAAAGGGATTCCATGGTTTCGCTCTGAAGTCGAGAATTATGCAGGATTTAAACTCACAGATTTTCGTTCCGTGAAATGGTCCAAGACTGAGGATCACGTGGGTTGGCATGAAAACGGAAGGGGAACTTTTTTTTACGGGCTCTTTGTTGAAAATGGAAGGATTAAGGATGAAGGGCAGTCGCGCATCCGGGCCGGAATTCGGGCGCTTGTGCAGCGATGGAATCCAATGATCTACCTCACGCTCCAGCAGAATATTTTATTTGACGGAATTCCTGCAGGAGATCGTACGGCTTTTGAATCTCTTTTGCGTGAATACGGAATTTTGAATGATCGCGAAATTTCTAATGCGCTTCGCTGGTCCATGGCATGTCCTGCGCTTCCCACATGCGGGCTTGCTATCACAGAAAGTGAGCGCGCGCTGCCTGATATCATTCGCGAAATTGGAAAACAAGCCGAAACCTTGGGACTTTCAGAGGAAAAAATCACGATTCGGATGACGGGATGTCCGAATGGATGCTCGCGCCCTTACACCGCTGAGATCGGACTGGTGGGCCACACGGTTGGGACTTATGCGCTTTATGTGGGAGCTGATTTTGAAGGAACTCGTTTGAGTCAACCTTTGCTTGGCAAAGTTAAAACGCAGGAACTTTCAGCTTCGGTTGGGAAACTTTTGGAAATTTATAAAAAGGAACGAAATCAAGGGGAGCGTTTCGGCGATTTTTGTCACCGCATGGGACACGAAAAACTTCGAAGCTATTTTGTTCCTGAAAATTAGAAAGAGGCTTTTAACCTAACCTCATGCTGTCTCAATTAAGTGTTAAAAATTTTGCTTTGATTGACCGGGTGAGCTTGGATTTTTCCGGAAAGCTCATTGTCTTGACTGGTGAAACCGGTGCGGGCAAATCCATTTTGATTGATGCCCTTCGTTTTGTTCTTGGAGAACGTCTCGACTCCCTCCGTTTAGATCCGCAGGATTCAAAATCAGAAACCTCGGTGGAAGCTCTTTTTGACTTGGACCCCAAGTGGCTCAAACAAAAAGATGTTTTCCAGGATTTTCTCCAAACCTCTGAGGATCAGCTCATTTTGCGTCGTGAAGTGCGTCCTGACGGCCGCAGTAAATGCTGGATCAATGATCATTCCGTAACTACCACAAAGCTTAAGGAAATCGGAACCTCTCTCGTGGACTTTCATGGTCAGTACGACCATCAACAACTTTTAGATCCCGAGTCTCAGCGTGGGATGCTTGACCGTTACGCAGGTATTTCAGACATCCTGTCGCAATATGAATCCGAATTTGCTAAATATCATCAAATGAAAAAAGACAGGGAAGCAATCGAAGAACGAAAGCGTCACCGCAATCGCGAGATGGATCTTTTGAAATATCAGATTGATGAAATTGACAGGATTCAGTTGCAGGACGGAGAAGAAGAAGAGTTGCGCGCTTCACTCGCGCGTTTAGTCAATGCAGAAAAATTAAGTGAGCACTGCGCTTTAATGCTTGAGAATCTCGAAAATGGTGACGGCTCCGCCTCGGAAAAAATCCAGGAAGCCGCGCGTTCTCTCACCAAACTTGCACGCTTGGATTCGAGCGCTGAAGAGAAACTAAAAGAAATGGAAGATCTTCAGTACAAGCTCGAGACGCTAATTCAGTATTTTCAGACCTATCGTGAGAATCTGGACGGAGACAGCTCCAGGCTAATCGAAATTCAGGAACGTTTGGATCAGATTGCTTTGCTTAAGAAAAAATACGGAAATACTTACTCGGAAATTCAGGAATTCTTCGCAGCTTCGAAGAAACGATTCGAAGAACTCGCAAATGCTGAAAGTGATGCTCTGGATTTGGATCATCAAATGGCAAAAGTACTCCCTCAAATCCAAAAACTTGCGGGTTTGATTCGAGCGGCCCGAAAAAAAGCAGCGACTGAACTTCGGAAAAAAATCGAAGAGGAACTCAAAGATTTGAATCTTCCTCATGCACGCTTTGACTGTTCTTTTACTGAAACAGAACTCACTCTGGCAGGCTCTGAAAAAGTAGAATTTGTGGTGTCTTTAAATGCGGGCCAAGAGCCTAAGGCGCTTAAAAATCTTGTTTCTGCGGGAGAGGTTTCCCGTGTCATGCTGGCTTTTAAGAAGCAGTTGGCCAAGGTGGATTCTGTTCCGGTTTTGATTTTTGATGAGATCGATGCCAATATCGGCGGCCGGCTGGGAAAATCTGTGGGAGAAAAATTGAAAGATATTGCAAAGGAGCGCCAGGTGCTTTTAATTACTCATCTTCCGCAAATTGCTTCGTTTGGGGATCGACACTTTAAAGCTTCTAAAGCCGTGAAATCGGGAATCACGCATGCGCTTTACCGGGAAATTCAAGGTGAGGAGCGTGTTCAGGAACTTTCTCAGATGATGAGCGGCAAAGAAGCGTCTGAAATTGCCCGGCGTCATGCTCAAGAAATGCTCGAAAAAATATCAGGATAACCAAGGAGACATGGATGGCTAAGCGTGCACTGATTTTTTTAGCAGATGGATGTGAGGAAATTGAAACCGTGACCGTGATTGATATTTTGCGTCGTGCCGGTGTGGAAGTTCTGGTTGCGGGTTTAACCGGTCAGCAAGTGGTGGGTGTTAACGGCATCAAACTTTCACCCGATGCTCCGCTCGATTCTGTGGATGCGTCCAAGTTTGATTTAGTCGTTGTTCCAGGTGGAGGAGCCGGTGTGGATCGCCTCAGAAAAGATCCGCGCGTGATTCAAATTCTCAAAAATGCGGATGCAAAATCGGTCAAAATCGGAGCGATCTGTGCAGCGCCGCTCGTGCTCGAGGCTGCCGGTCTTTTAAATGGAAAAACCGTGACAAGTTATCCTGGGATACAAAAGGAGCTGAAGAGTCCCAAATATTCTACGGAAGCGGTGGTGGTGGACGGCACTTTAATCACGAGCCGCGCGCCCGGCACGGCGATGAAATTTGCTTTGCGGCTTGTTGAGATTTTGGTTGGAAAAGAAAAGTCAGATGAGGTTTCTCGCATGACCTTATCGTTTCAGGATCGCTAAATCATAAGTTATCAGAAATAAAAAAGCGGGATTCTTTGCGAACCCCGCTTTTTTTTAGTTTGAAACCTGCCTGAGAGATCGTTATTTCCCTAACTGCACTCCGTTATCCGGAAGGGGAATATCAATCGTAGTGGCCGGGAAAGTCACGGTGTGGAGGAGACCGCCGGTCGTAAAAATGACGGCATTATAAAGTCCCTTTCCAAGCCCGGTTCCGATATTGTTCGCTTTGACGGGCTCGGTCAAAAGTTCTGTCCAGCCGCCCAAAAGATTTCGAATGCCAAAATCAAGCTTGTTCTTGGTCATGTCTCCGTAGCTTCCGCCCTGTTCCTTCCAAGGGCTGGCTGCAAAGGCTGCGGATGAGACAAGGATCATCGCAAGCATGAAAATGCAAAAAGGTTTCATCCAGTTCTTCATGATTCCTCCGTGTTTGATGAAATGACCCCGATAAAAATTTCTCTGAGGCCTTATAGTATCGTCAGGCTTTTTGAGATCTTGAGTCAGGAAAATCTCCTCTAAACGGTTTTCTTATGGGTTTTTAAAATCCATCAGAAAACCAAAGATCGAATCACTGCGAGATTCGTAGCCTTTAATGGACTGAGCTTGGCTATGCGTGCAGAAAAATCCTTCGGATTTTTGATCGCTTTACCGCATTGAGGCGAACTGTTGGTGTCGAGCTTTGGTTTATTTTTGTAATCGCGAGCGTAATGTTTCTCATCATTTTCCTGATCTGGAAGGAGGATTTGGCGTAATAGGCCTCTGGATCAGGAACAGTTTTTTTGATTTCAAGGATTTTGTTGTTCAGTTCCTCCGTGGTGAGTTTGGAAGTATTTAAATCAGAATCAATCACCACTACTGAGATTATGCCAATTTCATGGGCAAACTGGTCGAAACCCTTGGGCTTCGGAACTGTCGGAACTTTTCCCTGGGCTGAGGCATCGATAAGCAAATTCAGATACTGCTCTAGTTCATTCTTGGGATTTTGGATCCGTACTCCGTCCAAACCTCTCCAGTCTTTTTTTATTTCTTCCATAAATCCACGTGAAGCATCTGCTATCTGTTGCCAATCCTTTTCGAGAATAGCGCGAGACTTTGCTTCAGAGTTCTGTTGGTTTTGCAAATTTAGAATTTGGCTATTAACAGTTTCTATCCAAGAAAGAATTTGCGTCACTTCGTGTTCTTTGCCTTCTAGTATTCTCTGATAATAAGCAGTCGGATCATTTCCATAAACTGAACGCAGCATTTCCACTTGTTCCCGAAGATCATCCATGTCTTGCATAGGGCCGCTGTGCGGTTGCAGCCTTACTAATGCCAAGATGTATGTCTGGATTAACACGGGTAATTTTAAAAATCCCTCCGGCACTTTAAGAAACTCGAAGCCTGGTTTTTGCATGTCCTTGGCTGCTTGAATCATAAAAAGGGCGGCATCAACGTTCTGGAGTAAGGTTGAAAATTGGCTTTTTTCCGTTTCTGGTAATTCGGACAAAGATTTTTCAATATCAGCGCGTGTTGCAACTAGCTCCTTCCTTGATAGTGGAACAAATGCTTTTCGAAGTTCGGGATCAGCTTGTTCAAAAGCTTGTTGGACGGATAAAATATAAGCTTCCAGTTTCTGTCGCTCACTTGTGCGATCCTGGAGGTTTAGAATTTGGCTATTAACAGTTTCTATCCAAGAAAGAATTTGCGTCACTTCGTGTTCTTTGCCTTCTAGTATTCTCTGATAATAAGCAGTCGGATCATTTCCATAAACTGAACGCAGCATTTCCACTTGTTCCCGAAGATCATCCATGTCTTGCATAGGGCCGCTGTGCGGTTGCAGCCTTACTAATGCCAAGATGTATGTCTGGATTAACACGGGTAATTTTAAAAATCCCTCCGGCACTTTAAGAAACTCGAAGCCTGGTTTTTGCATGTCCTTGGCTGCTTGAATCATAAAAAGGGCGGCATCAACGTTCTGGAGTAAGGTTGAAAATTGGCTTTTTTCCGTTTCTGGTAATTCGGACAAAGATTTTTCAATATCAGCGCGTGTTGCAACTAGCTCCTTCCTTGATAGTGGAACAAATGCTTTTCGAAGTTCGGGATCAGCTTGTTCAAAAGCTTGTTGGACGGATAAAATATAAGCTTCCAGTTTCTGTCGCTCACTTGTGCGATCCTGGAGGTTTAGAATTTGGTAGTTCGCTTCTTCAATCAGCCGGAGGGTGCCGGCTATTCCTTTCTTGCAATCCTCCAGCATTTTTTGAAAATAGGCCTGGGGATTTCCTCCGAAATCTTTTTTGAGAGAGGTGACAAGTTTTTCTAGGTCGCCAAGACTCAAAGTCCCAGAAATTTTTTTAATCTGAACCATTGGAACCAAGGCGTCAAACCGATCCGCGAATGCATTAAGGCCATTTAAATACTTGTTTTTTTCTTCGGCTGAAAGGTCTTTGGGTAAAAAACTGTTTGGAGTCAAAGCGTCCGCCCCCGAAGTTATCGCTTTCGAATTTGCGATCATAAAACGCGCTGAAAAATCTAAAATTCTGGCAGAATCTGCTTGTTGCGAATTCAAATCGCCAGTTTTTTCTAGCTTTTGGATTAACGTCTTCATTTCATCTGCAGTCAAGAGAAGGTATTCGCGGGCAATGGGCTGGAATGCATCCTTAAATTTAGTCTGATATTTCGAAGCTGCCTTGATATAAAGATCAATGTAGTTTTCTAGGTCAGCACGATGCTGCGCTTCGCTTTGAGTTTGGTCTTGAGCATCATTGATTTTTTTGATGGGAGCCTCATACAGCGAAGAATTCCCAGTTCCTACTGAGACGCCAATACCAGAATCCGTGAGGGTTTTAGTTGTTTCAGCTGGTTGCTCTGTAGTCGATCGAATGCTGGTTTCAGCTGTAGTGCTGGTGCTTGTTTGAGTAACGGCTTTCGTTGGTGTTAATAAGTCTCTATGAACTGTTATGGGGCCGGATTCAGCCCAGGCCGCTGGCTGAGAAAACAACTGAACTATCGAAAAAATAAAAAGTATTCCAAATGATGTGAGCTGGCGTAGCTTCTGCTTCGGCTTGATGTCCAGCACGTTCTCAATGTTTATCTTTTGCATGATTGTCTCCTGAAGTCAATTTCTGAAAGGACTTCATTCAGATATTTAAAAAGTAGCTCGGTAGACTGCGACAATTCAAGAAGATGCTAGTTTTTGCTATAAATTTCATAAAAGTGATTGAACATGAGTGACCGGTTAGGCGTCTTTGGCCCAACTTCAATGGGGAGCACCATTCGCAGATATTTGAAATTTGATCTCAAAAAAACTTATTTCTGCTGCCAAAAAAAATTGAAAAACCTCATATATTTTTTACAATCACTATGCTTGAGGAGCAATCAAGGGAGTAATTTTTTTGATGAAATCTTGCGGGATTTAGACGCGGAGTTGTTTTTCAGCGTCTACCACATCACGGTTAATCAGAGTCCGCGCACGATCTGCAGTTTTTTTGAGGATATCCGAGGAATGAGGATTTAAACGTAGTTCACGCACGAGCTGAATGACCATGCGAAAATACCGGACAAGCTCTCCTTCATCTACATCCGTATGTTTGAAAACGTCGTCAAAAGAAATCCCATAAGACCAGGCTTCAATGGCTGCCGAGAGGTGAAAGTGACAGGTTCGCGTATAAGGAAAGACACGCAGTCGGTTTTCGATTTTAAAAATACGTTTACTGTAATCCCGGACTTCACGCAAAAGTTTCTCATGAGGTCTGGCCAGCTTCGGAAGGTGTGCGCCTTTACGCGGTTCAAACACAAGACCGGCAAGGAGCACTGCAAGCTGATGTTCATCAAGATGATCCAAGAATCCGTCCTCATGCATTTCTGAAAGCAAAAGCTCAAAGCCAAAAACTGCAGAAGCAAAGTCACCTTTGGGCGTAAGTTTTTGATTTTGAATGTAGCCAAGTTCTTTGAGCAGGGCAATTTTTTGATTGATTTGCCAGGTGGCCTGTTTCTGATCCTGTTTGGTGGCCTGGTAACAATGAAAGGTTTTGGGGTAAATTTGAATTAGGTTCTCACCAAGATCGCGATATAAATTAAGAAGTGTGGCATACGCGGCATTGAGCTGGCTTTGCACGGATTCTGGTTTTCCAAAAATAATGTTCTGACTATCCGAGTAAGAGATGTCGTGAGGATTGATGCGCACGTAAACAAATCCTTCTGTGTCCATGCCGCGGCGTCCGGCGCGTCCTGCCATTTGATAAAGATCCCGGGTCGTGAGCTGACGAAATCCGTCGCCGTAAAACTTCTCGAGTTCATCCATGAC